>NZ_SPVF01000223.1 GCF_004614185.1 Zemynaea arenosa
GTGCGGCCGTTGCCGCTGCCCACCTGGTTACCCAGCAGGCCGCCGACCACGGTGCCGGCAATCGCGCCGATGTAGCCGCCGTCGCCACTCACGTTGACGATGTTCACCGCCTCGATGGTCGCGCAATTGGTGCAGTAGCGGGTCACGCGGCGCTCGACCACGGCCGGGGCGGCGGCTGCCAGCAGCGGCTTGCCGAGCGTGGCGCTGACGACGCGGTCGCCCTGGCGCAGGCTGGCATTGACCTGGCTGTCAGGGCGGATAGCATCACCATTGCGCACGGTGTAGGTGCCGCGGTACAGGCCCGGCTGCACTTCGGGCAGGAAGAACTCGCCGCGCGCACCGGCGATCGACATGCGGACCCGGCCGCCCGGCGTACCGTTGACGGTGAACACCAGGTCGCTGCCCGGACCGAGGTCGTTGGCATTGGACTCGACATCGAAGCGCTCGATGTGCGGCCCGCCAGCCACCGCCGTGCCACGGTCGCCGCGCGGCAGGCGCACCAGCGACTCGCTGAGGATGCTGGACGCCACATTGTTCCCGACGCGCAGGTTGGCGCGCACCGAGCTGGACGGCGTGATCTTGTCGCGCGTGCCGATCGTGTACACGCCCTCATAGCGGCCCGGTTCGGTCTCGACCATGGTCAGGTTGCGATTGGCACCGGAGATATGGATGGTGGCAGTCCCGCCTGGCGTGCCGAACAGCGTGAACGGCAGCTCGACACCGGGATCGAGGCGGCGCACTTCATCGACATTGAAGCCTTGGATGGCCGGATTGACGTCGCGGTATTCGCGGTACTGCTGGGCCTGGGCCGGGGAAGAGATCAGGCTCATCGGCAGGAGCGGCAGCAGGGCCGCCAGGCCGGTCGCCATCGCGCGTGTTCGGTTCATGCTCGCCTCCTTGTGCGTGGATGCAGAATGGAAGGCAGAGTACGCCTGCTGGGCTGGCCGGTCTGTGCGCGGGCGTACTTACCGCACCAGGTGCACCGCTTCCTCGGTGGCAACGTAGATGCGGTCGCCCTCCTCCGGCGTCACCGCGTGCCCGCCCGTGAAGGCGCCGAACGAAGGCAGCACCATGCGCGTGGCGCCGGCCACGAAGCACGGCAGCCGCACCGAGTCGAGCCGCGTGGCCAGCCGATAGACCGGATGTACGTGCCCCGCCAGTACGTAGCCATCGGCAGCGATGTCGGGGTGGTGGGTGAGCGCGAACGGGCCGAGCGCATGCGGCTCGTCCACCAGCTCGATGCCCAGCACCCCCGCCGGGTCGCCCGCATGCTTGTCATGGTTGCCACGCACCAGCAGCAGCTGCAGCGACGGATTCCGCGCCCGCCACTCCGCCATCGCGCCCACGGTGCGCGCCGCATGCGCGGATTTCGCGTGCAGGAAGTCTCCGAGAAAGACGATGCGCGTGACGGCATGCGTGGCGATCAGCGCATCCAGCGCATCGAGGTTCTGCGCCGTGGTCCCATGCGGCACCGGCACGCCGAGCGCGCGGAACGAGGCCGCCTTGCCGAAGTGGATATCGGCCACGATCAGCGTCGTCTCGCGCGGCCAGTACAGCGCCTTCTGCGGCAGCAGCAAGACCTGCTCGCCCGCCAACTCGATCATCCGTGGACTCATGCGGCAGCCGCCTTTTCCAGTTCACGCAGCATGCGCTGTACACGGTCGTTGAGCTTCTCGGTGGTGACCTTCTCGCGGAACATCTCGACCATCAGCGCAAAGCCGAACGGCGTGGCGCGCCTGGTCTCGTGGAAGGCGATGCGGCGGCCATGCAGCTCGGTGAGGGTGTCGCGCAGCCGCGTGAGCTCCAGCTCCTGCTCCAGCACTTCGCGCTGCGCCTGCGTGAGCAGCAGGTTGGCGGCATCGTGCTTGCGGAAGACCTCGAAGAACAGCGAGGACGAAGCCTGCAGCTGGCGTGCGCTCTTCGGCTGGCCGGGGTAGCCCTGGAAAATCAGGCCCGCGATGCGTGCGACCTCGCGGAAGCGCTGCTGCGAGAGCTGGGTGGCGTTCAGGCTGTCGAGCACGTCCTCCAGCAGCATGGCCGTATCGAACAGCCCGACCTCGGCGCCGGTCGGCGCATCGAACACGCGCGCCCAGTCCACCGGCTCGGACGATAGCAGCTCGAAGCCATAGTCGTTGACCGACACCGAGAAGGTAATCGGCTGCATGCGCCCGACCCGGAACGACAGCAGCGACGCCAGCCCCGTGTGCACCGAGCGTCCCGCGAACGGATACACGAACAGGTGGTAGCCCTCGCGGCTCTTCATCGCCTCGATCACCAGCACCTCGTCGGTGGGCAGGGAGGACCAGCGCTGCTGGATGTCGAGCAGCGGCCGCATGGCCTCCATCTCCGGTCCTTCGAACTGGCCGTGTGACGCGCGCCGCAGCTGTTCCAGCATCGCATGGGCAAGCATCGAGGACATCGGCATCTTCGCACCCATCCAGCGCGACACCGCGCCCTTGGCGCCGGTGGCCCGCTTCACGAACGCCGTCATCTCGTGCAACCGCACGAATTCCAGGATGCGGCCCGCGAACAGGAAGTGGTCGCCCGGTTTGAGCCGCGTGATGAACGATTCCTCCACGCTGCCCAGCCGCCCGCCGCTCATGTACTTCACGCTCACCGACGAATCGGACACGATGGTGCCGATGCCCATGCGGTGGCGCCGGCCGATGGCCGCATCCGGCACGCGGTAGACGCCCTCCTCGTCCGGCAGCACGCGCCGGTACTCCGGATAGGCCACCAGCGACTGCCCGCCGCGCGCGACGAAGTCCAGCGCCCACTGCCACTCCTCGTCCGTGAGATTCCGGTACGACCAGGCGGTGCGCACTTCGGCCAGCAGTTCTTCGGAGCGGAAGCCGCCGCCCAGCGCCACCGTCACCAAGTGCTGCACCAGTACGTCGAACGGCTTGTTCGGCACCGGCCGTCCTTCCACGCGGCGCTCGGCGACCGCCATCTTGGCGCCGGCCGCCTCCAGCAGCTCCATGGTGTTAGTCGGGACCAGCGTCACGCGCGACACGCGCCCGGGCGCATGCCCGCTGCGGCCCGCGCGCTGCAGCAGGCGGGCGATGCCCTTGGCGCTGCCGATCTGCAGCACGCGTTCCACGGGCAGGAAGTCCACGCCCAGGTCCAGGCTCGCCGTGCAGACCACCGCCTTGAGCTGCCCGTTCTTGAGCCCCAGCTCCACCCACTCGCGCACCTCGCGGTCCAGTGAGCCATGGTGCAGCGCGACCAGTCCCGCCCAATCCGGCTTGGCATCGATGATGTTCTGGTACCAGAGCTCCGACTGCGAGCGCGTGTTGGTGAAGACCAGCGTGGCCGCGTGCTGCTCGATCTCGCGGATCACCGGCTGCAGCATCTCGATGCCCAGGTGCCCGCCCCACGGGAAGCGCGAGGGGTTGTGCGGAACCAGCGTGTCGACCCGGATCTCCTTCTTCATGTCCCCTTCCACCAGCACGCCGGGCGCGCCGCCCAGCAGCACTTCGCGCGCGCGATCGAGATTGCCCATGGTGGCGGACAAGCCCCAGACCACGAGCTGCCCGTTCCAGCGCCGCAGGCGGGCCAGCGCCAGCTGTACCTGTACCCCGCGCTTGCTGCCCATGAGCTCATGCCACTCGTCGATGATGATGGTGTCCAGGGACGAGAAGTTCTCGATCGCCTTGGGGTGGGACAGCAGCAGGGACAGGCTCTCCGGCGTGGTGATGAGGGTCGCGGGCAGGCTGCGCGACTGACTGGCGCGCTGCGCGGACGACGTGTCGCCGGTGCGCGAGCCGATGCTCCAGGCGGGCGCCAGGTCGCGCGCCGATTCCGCGAGGGCACGCTCGGTGTCCGCCGCCAGTGCGCGCATGGGCGTGATCCACAGCACACGCAGGCCGGAGCCGCGCTTGCCCGCGTTACGCTGCAGGGCCGCGAACCACACCGCGTAGGTCTTGCCTGCGCCCGTATTCGCGTGCAGCAGGCCCGATTCGCCGGCCAGCGCGGCCTTCCACACGGCGCGCTGGAACGGGAACACCTTCCAGCCGCGCGCAGCGAACCAGGCATCGACGGCTTTGGTGATGGCAGACTTGGTCATGCCTTACGCCGCTCCCAGCAGGCCACGCAAGGTGTCGAGCGTATCCGCCTCGTCGACCGGCTTGTCGTCACGGCGCCGCAGGATGCGCGGAAAGCGCACCGCGATCCCGGCCTTGTGGCGGCCCGAGAGCTGGATGCCTTCGAAACCAATCTCGAAAACCATGGTCGGCTTCACGCTGCGCACCGGTCCAAACTTCTCGACCGTCGTGCGGCGGATGGCCGCATCGACCTCGCGGATTTCGGCATCGGTCAGGCCCGAATAGGCCTTCGCGAACGGCACCAGCTTGCGCTCCCCTTCCGCGTGGTCCCACACCGCGAAGGTGTAGTCGGTGTAGAGCGAGGCGCGGCGGCCGGAGCCGGGCTGGGCGTAGATCAGCACCGCGTCCACGCTGTACGGGTCGATCTTCCACTTCCACCAGGTGCCGACGTTGCGCGTGCGGCCGACGCCATACTGCGCGTCCTGCGCCTTGAGCATCATCCCTTCCACACCCCGGTTGCGCGACTCTTCGCGGATGGCCGCCAGCTCGTCCCAGTCGCGCGCCTGCACCAGTGGCGAGAGCTTGAGCGCCGGCTGGTCCGCCTCCGCCACCAGCTGTTCGAGCAGCGCACGGCGCTCGCGCTGCGGCAGCTCGCGCAGGTCCACCCCATCGCGTTCCAGCAGATCGTACGCAACCAGTACCGCGGGCAGCTCCGCCAGCAGGCGGGCCGACAGCGTCTTGCGGCCGATGCGGCGCTGCAGGTCGGCGAATGGCGCGGGCAGGCCTTCGGCGTGGTTCCAGATCAGGATTTCGCCGTCAACCACCGTGCCTTCGGGCAGGTGCAGATGCGCGACTTCGGGGAAGCTTTCGGTGATCAGGTCCTCGCCGCGCGACCACACGCAGGCCGCACCACCGCGCCGCACCACCTGGGCGCGGATGCCGTCGTACTTCCATTCGATCTGCCAATCCGCGACCGCGCCAAGGGTCGCAGGGTCGGCCTGCAGCTGGTGCGCGAGAAAGAAGGGATAGGGCTGGCCACCGCGCAGTTTGTGCTCGTCCTCGGTCTGCTCGCTGATCAGCTGCAGGAAGCCCGCCCCGGTGGGGCGCACGGTGCCGTCGGTCCAACCCATCAGGCGCTGGGCGATCACCTTGCTGTCCACCGCGGCGATGGCGGCCAGCGCGCGCGTGACCAGCAGTTTGGAGACGCCCACGCGGAAGGCACCGCCGATCAGCTTCACGAACAAGAAGCGCTCGCGCCAATCGAGTTCGTCCCAGTACGAAAACAAGGCCTCGCGGATGGTGGCCGGGTCGGCGCCGCGCAGGGGTCCGATGCGTTCTTCCATCCAGGTCGCCAGGCCGACGTCGCTGCGCTTCGTGGGCGGGGGCAGGATGTGGGCGATGGTTTCGGCCATGTCGCCAACGGCGGCATACGATTCGTCGAACAGCCACTCGTCCAGGCCCGCGTATTCGATGGCATACTGGCGCAGCAGCTTGGAGGGGACGGCCTGGCGCGGCTTGCCGCCGGAGAGGAAGTAGACGGCCCACGCCGCGTTTGCCGGGGCCGCAGTGCGGAAGTAGTTCTGCAGCGCGTCCAGCTTGCGGTTGGTGGCCGTGGTTTCATCCAGTTCGGCGTAGAGGCGAGCAAATTCACGCATTGCCGCCCTCCTCGCCCGGCGCGCGGACGCGGCGACTATCATCAGCGCGCGCACCGCGCGCCGCACCATCGGTGGCGTCAACGGGCGCGGGGTCCGGCGCGCGTTCGCCGCCGGGCGCTTCCGCGGCATTGGACGCCTCTGCGGCAGCCGCGTTATCAGGATCGTAGTTCTCGGCTTCGTCGTCCCCGAACTCGGTGGTGAAGCTGCGCGCATTGAGGCCTATCTGGCACAGCCAGCGCACCATCGGCCCGGTCGAGCCGTGCGTGACGATCACGTTGGGCGCCTCGCTCGCGCGGATCGCGGTAAGCAGGCCTGGCCAGTCCGCGTGGTCCGACATCACGAACCCGCGGTCCACTCCGCGCCGCCGCCGCGCGCCGCGCAGCTGCATCCAGCCGCTCGCAAAGGCGTCCGAGTAGTCGCCAAAGCGCCGCATCCAGGTGGACCCTGACGCCGACGGCGGCGCGATCACGATGGCCTTGCGGATGTCCGCCTTGGCCACATCGGTCACCATCTTCGTCTCCGGCAGTGCGATGCCGCCCTCGCGGTACACGCGGTTCAAGGGTTCCGCCGCCCCGTGGCAGATGATCGTGCCGATCGACGGATCGAGCCCCGACAGGATGCGCTGCGCCTTCCCGAACGCATACGCAAACACCACGCTGCAGCGGTCCGCCTCCGCATTCTTGCGCCACCAGGCGTTGATGTCATCGAACACCGATTGCTGCGGCTCCCAGCGGTAGATCGGCAGCCCGAAGGTGGACTCGGTGATGAAGGTATCGCAGCGCACCGGCTCGAACGGCGTGCAGGTCCCATCCGGCTCCACCTTGTAGTCGCCCGAGGCCACCCAGACCTCGCCCTGGTACTCCAGCCGCACCTGCGCCGACCCGAGCACATGCCCGGCCGGATGCAGCGAAATCGTCACGCCGTTATGAACAATCCGCTCGCCGTACTCCAGCCCCTGGATGGTGATCTCGCCCAGCCGTGAGCGCAGGATGTTCACGCCCGGCGCCGCGGTGAGATAGTGCTGGTTGCCCCAGCGCGCATGGTCGCCATGGGCGTGCGTGATCACGGCCCGGTCCACGGGCCGCCACGGGTCTATGTAGAACTGGCCGGGCACGCAGTACATGCCTTCCCGGCGCACGACAACGAGATCTCCGCGTTCGCTCATGCGCTCCTTTCGAAAATGCGCCCGCCTACGCCGGGGTCACGAAATCCGCGAGGAAGGTCTTGGTTTCCTCGCCATCGTCGCCGGCAAACGCAATGGTCACCTGGTCCCCGGCGACCGACACCACGGTGCCCGCAGCGTGCTTGGGCACCCT
This sequence comes from Zemynaea arenosa, assembly GCF_004614185.1. GTDB lineage: Bacteria > Pseudomonadota > Gammaproteobacteria > Burkholderiales > Burkholderiaceae_D > Telluria > Telluria arenosa. The sequence continues at coordinate 7,015 of NZ_SPVF01000223.1, forward strand.
CACCCGCGCGCCCGGTTCGAAGGCCGGAGCGGCCGGCGCCTCGCCCTCGGCATCGCGCGGGCCGAATTCGTCATCCTGCAGCACCACGTCCGACAGGTCGATCTGCTGGGACGGCGGGTTGAGGCAGTTATCGCACTTGCAGCACTTCTCGAAGCCCGGCTCTTCGTCGCCAAAGTAATCGAGCAGCACCTTCCAGCGGCAGAAGCCCGAGACGGCGTACGACACCATCGATTCCAGCGCCTCCTTGTCGCGCTCCGCCTTCTGCTCGTACAAGTGCGCAAGCTGCTCGAACACCATGGCTTTCGGCTCCGTGCTGGTGGCCGCGTATTCGAGCTTGCGGTTCTGCTTGAGCAGCTTGGCGTCCTTGAGCAGCTTGAGGGCGACCTTGAGCTGGCTCGCACTGCTGCCGCCATCGTCCAGCTGGTCGAACTTGGCCGGTGCGCCCAAGCCCTTCACCTGTTCGTAGGCGGCCCGGATTTCGTCGGCGGCCGGATAGTGCTTCACGAGGAAGAACTGCTGCACGCGCTTGTCGTCCTGCAGGTAGAGCAGCACGCAGGAGGCCTCGCCGCCATCGCGTCCCGCGCGGCCGGACTCCTGATAATAGGCTTCCAGGTTCGCCGGAATCTGCAGGTGGATGACGAAGCGCGTGTCCGGCTTGTCGATGCCCATGCCGAAGGCGTTGGTGGCCACCATCACGCGGCGCGCGCCGGACATGAACATGTCTTGGTTCTCCTTGCGCTGCGCCGCGGGCAGCTTGCCGTGATAGAGCGTGACGCTCTCCCCGGCCTCCTCCAGCAGCGCATGCAGCTCCTCGGCCGCCTTCACGGTGGCCGCATACACGATGCCCACGCCCTCGGTCTCGCGCACGAGCCGCATGGCCTGCTCCAGTTTTTCGTCGGCGTTGGTCACCTGGACAACGCTGTAGCGCAGGTTGGCGCGGTAGATGCCGGTGTTGATGACCTTCATGCGCGGACGCCCGAGCTGGCGGCGGATGTCGTCGACCACGTCCTCGGTGGCGGTGGCGGTCAGCGCCAGCACCGGCGGGCGGCCCAGCGCTTCCAGCGCCGCGGCCATCTCGATGTAGGCGGGGCGGAAGTCATGGCCCCACTGCGAGATGCAGTGCGCCTCGTCGACCACCACCAGAGCCAGTTCCACATCCTTCAGCACCTCGATGAATTCCGCGGTGGTCAGCCGCTCCGGGGTGCAGAACACGATCTCCACCTGGGCCTGCGCGATGGCCGCCAGCGCGCTGCGCTCCTCTTCCGCCGACAGGGTGCTGTTCACGGTGGCCGCGCGGATGCCCAACTGCTCCAGCTTCTCGTGCTGGTCCTTCATCAGGGAGATCAGCGGCGAAACCACGACGGTCATGCCCGGCAGGATGCGCGCCGGAATCTGGTAGCACAGCGACTTGCCGCTGCCGGTGGGCATGATGGCCAGCGTGTCGTGCCCATCGAGCACGCTGTCGATGACCTGGCGCTGGCCGTCACGCAGGCGTTCGACATTGAACACCGTGGACAGCAGCTTGGCGATCAGGTTACGGCGCGCGGCACGCGCACCGTTATGGAGGAGTTTGGGGTCATGGGTCGTCATGCGACCAATGTAAGGCTGGGCTCAGCGTTTCACCATAGGACGCCACCTACATCTGCCGTAGGAAGCTCACTTAGGCGAACTCAATGGAAAGATTCCTACACGGTGGCGGAATCTCCGCCGATGTTGGCGAACAGGCGGGCGGCCTAAGATGGAGCCATACACGAAGAAAAAGCCCAAGGAGAATTCATCATGTTCCGACTGCCTGTCATCCTCAGCGCCGTGCATCTCGGCATCGTCAGCGCCGCCACCTGGCTGGTGGTCGCTTCGGACCTGCTGGACGCGGCCCCGCTGCTGTTCATCCGGTGAGGTTCATCGGCTAACCTCGCTGAGACTGATTATCCATGCCCCAGCGGCCCATGACCCACGTTATGCCGTGGCCGAAGCGCTGATGCACTGTGCCGCCGCGTTGACGACCGCCGCAATGCGCCCCACATCGCGCAGCTGCGACGTGCTCATGCCCTCTTTCTTCAGCAGATCGAAGTGCGACTTCACGCAGAAGTGGCACTTGCCCACGATGGACGCGGCCAGCGCGTACATCTCGAAGCGCCGCTTATCCACGCCGCCATTGGTGGTGTAGGCATTCATCCGCAGCTGGGCCGGCGAGCCCTTCAGGTCGGCATCGTCCGCCATCTCCACGTACGGATACCAGACATTGTTCATGCCCATCAGCGCGGCCGCGGTGAGCGCCGCGTTCTGCTCTTCCGGTGCCAGCACGTTGGCGTTGACGATGGCCTGGATGATCGGGCGCGACTTGGCCGCGAAGGCCGCCGCCAGCGCCACGCCGACCGCGTCGTTGCCCGTCAGGCTGGAGCGCGCAATGGTGCCGTCGATGTTCAGGCGGATATCCTTGGCGTAGTCGGGAATCAAATCCTTAATCGATTGCAAGAATTCCATAGTATTTTCCTAGTCGGTCAGAGGTAAAAAAACCCGCCGGAGCGGGTTCCTTCGGTGCTGCCAGCTTACAGAGTGGCGCCGCCCACAGCGCGGTTGCACGGGCACAGCTCGTCGGTTTGGAGGCCGTCCAGGATACGCAGGATCTCTTCCGGATTCCGACCCACGTTCAGGTTGTTCACCGACACGTGCTGGATGGTGTTGTCCGGGTCGACGATGAAGGTCGCGCGCAGGGCAACGCCGGCTTCGCGGTCACGCACGCCCAGCATGTCGACCAGCTTACCCTGGGTGTCGCCGAACGAGTAGTGGTTCAGGGACTTCAGGTCCGGGTGTTCACGGCGCCATGCCAGCTTGACGAATTCGTTGTCGGTCGAGCCGCCCAGCAGGACCGCGTCGCGCTCTTCGAACTGCTTGGCCAGCTTGCCGAACTCGACGATCTCGGTCGGGCACACGAAGGTGAAGTCCTTCGGGTAGAAGTAGATGACTTTCCACTTGCCCGGGAACGAGGATTCGGTGATGGTTTCAAAGGCCGACTGGCCGTTTTCTTCGTGCTGGTTGAAGCCCGGCTTGGCGGCCTGGACGCTGAAGGATTCGAGTTTTTCGCCTACGGTTTTCATTGGCTTTTTCCTTGACGGTTGAAGAAAGATGGTATGTCAGGCAGTATAACGCTATCGATATAAGATTTGAAATAGTTTTTGCCTAAGTCAGCGATAGCTTAGCTTGCGGGATTGCGACACGGCAGAGTCAGGCTGAAGGCCGAGCCCTCGCCCAGTTTGCTCTCGACCGCCAGTTGGCCGCCGTGCGCGCGGGCCAGCTGGTCCGAGATGTACAGGCCGAGACCGAGACCGCCGGAGACCTTGTTGCCCTTGCCGCGTTCGAACGGCTCGAAGATCCGCTTTTGATCTTCTGGAGCAATGCCCTGCCCTTGGTCACGGACCGTGACGCGCACCGTATCGTCGGCCGATTCGATACGCACGTCAACCGGTTTCCCGTCTCCGTAGCGCAGCGCATTGGTCAGCAGATTCACGATCACCTGTTCGATGCGGAACTCGTCCCACCAGCCGGTCACCGCATGCGGCGCCGGGTGGAAGCTGACCGAGGTGCCGGCGGTCGACACGCGCCGCGCGAGATCCCCGATCACCCGCTCGACCAGCCCGTTGATCTCCACCTGCACCGGGCGGATCGACAGCACGCCGCTGCGCATGCGCGACACATCGAGCATGTCGTCGATCAGCCGGATCATGGCCTGGATCTGGCGCTCGTCGCGCGCGATCATCAGCTCCATCGGCTCCTTGGCGAAGGCCGCCATGTTGCCGCGCTTGAGCTGCAAGGTGCGCATCTGCGTTTCCAGGAACAGCGTGTTGAGCGGCGTGCGCAGCTCGTGCGCGACCATGGACATGAATTCGTCGCGCATCTTCAGCGAACGCTCCAGCTCATCCTTGGTGGAGTGCAGCTCATGCAGCAGCGCGTCCTGCTCGCGGCGCGCCTGCTCCAGCGCCTCGACCTGGCGCCGCACTTCCTGGCGTTGCTGGTACAGGGCCTCGAACACGTTCACCTTGGACTTCACCGCGTCCGCATCGAGCGGCTTTTGCAGGAAGTCGACCGCGCCTGTCTCGTAGCCCTTGAAGGCGTAATTCAGCTCGCGCCCCGCCGCGCTCACGAACACGATCGGGATATGGCGCGTGCGCTCGGTGCCGCGCATCAGCTCCGCGAGCTCGAAGCCGTCCATGCCCGGCATCTGCACGTCCAGGATGGCCAGCGCGAACTCGTGCTGGAGCAGCAGGGCCAGGGCCTGCTCGCCCGACTGCGCCTGGTACACCTCGCGATTGTCGGCCCGGATCAGGGCATTGAGCGCCTGCAGGTTCTCGGCCAGATCGTCCACGATCAGCAGCTTGGTTTTGCCGTCCGGTTCCATCTATCTCGTCTCCAGCATCATCAACAGCTCGCGGATGCCCGCAAGCGGCAGCACATAGTCCGGCGCCCGCACGCCGATCGCGTGGGCCGGCATGGTCGGCACCGGCGCCTCGGCCGGGTCCTGCACCACGGTCAGCCCGCCCGCCCGGCCGATCGCGGCCAGGCCGTCGGCGCCATCGTGGTTGGCGCCGGTCAGCAGCACACCCGCCACCGCGGGCCCGAAGGCATCGGCGGCGGACTCCATCAGCACATCGATGGCCGGGCGCGCGAAGTGCACCGGCGCGTCCAGGCTCAGCGAAAAGCAGCGGTCACGCTCCACCGACAAATGGTAGCCCGCGCCCGCGAAATACACGGCGCCCGGTGCCACGGGCTCCTTGTCCTGGGCCTCGCGCACTGTATAGGCCGCACGGTTCTGGAACAGCTCCGCCAGGCGGCTGTCGCGGTTGGGCGGGATGTGCAGCACCACCATCACGGGCAGCGGGAGGTCCGCGGGCAGGCCGGGGAGCAGTTGCAGCAGCGCGTCCACGCCACCGGCCGAACCGCCGATCACGATGGCCTCGATGCCGCGCGCGGCCAGCTCTTCCCGCGTGACCGTCGTCTTCATGCCAGCTTCCGGTACAGCCGCTCGCGCTTGACCAGCGGCTCGAAGCGCGTGGCATACGAAGAGAAGTCAATACTCTCCTTGCTGCCCAGGCCCAGGAAGCCGCGGTGGCACAGCGATTCGTGGAACAGGCCGAGCACCCGCTCCTGCAGGCTGCGGTTAAAGTAGATCAGCACATTGCGGCAGCTGATCAGGTGCGTCTCGGAGAACACGCTGTCAGTGGCCAGGCTGTGGTCCGCGAAGGTCACGTTTTCCACCAGCGCGCGGTCGAAGCGCGCCCCGTTGTAGGCGGCCGTGTAGTAGTCCGAGAAGGCCGCGGTGCCGCCGGCCTTCTGGTAGTTCTCGGTGTACAGGCGCATGGCATCGAGCGGGAATACGCCCTTGCGCGCCTTGTCCAGCGACTGCGGGTTGATGTCGGTGGCGTAGATGATGGTCCGCTCCAGCAGCCCTTCTTCCTTCAGCAGGATGGCCAGCGAATACACTTCCTCGCCGGTGCTGCAGCCGGCCACCCACACCTTCAGCGACGGGTAGGTCTTCAGGAAGGGCACCACGTGTTCGCGCAGCGCGGCGTAGTAGCTCGGGTCGCGGAACATCTCGGTGACGGGGATGGTCAGGTACTGCAGCAGCTCGCTGAAGGCGGTGGCCTCGTGCATGATGCGCGCCTGCAGCGCCGACACCGAGGCGCAGCCCATCTGCTTCATCGCGTACAGCACGCGGCGCTTCTGCGACGCGCCGGTGTAGTCGCGGAAGTCGTAGCTGTACTTGAGGTAGATGGATTCCATCAGCATCCTCAATTCGATATCCAGGTCGCTCGGGGCGCGCGTCGTTCGCTTCACGTCCTTCTCTTGGGTCACAGGCGGTCCATCGTCGGCATCCACACCCGCAGCAGCGAATACAGGCGCGCCAGGTCGATCGGCTTGGCCAGGTAGTCATTGGCCCCGGCGGCCAGGCACTGCTCCTGGTCGTCCTTCATCGCCTTGGCCGTGATGGCGATGATCGGCAGGCGCCCGAAGCGCTGGTCGGCGCGGATGCGGCGGGTGGCTTCCAGGCCGTCCATCCCGGGCATCATCACATCCATCAGCACCAGGTCGATGTCGGGGGCGCTGTCGAGCTTCTCCAGCGCCTCGAAACCGTTGCGGCCGACTTCCACCTTCACGCCCTTCTGCTCCAGCGCCGAGGTCAGCGCGAACACGTTGCGCACGTCGTCGTCCACCAGCAGGATGGTACGCCCTTCGAACACGCGGTCGCGCGAGCGTACGGTGCGCAGCATGGTCTGGCGCTCGCTGGAGAGCTCGGACTCCACCTTGTGCAGGAACAGCGTGACCTCGTCCAGCAGGCGCTCGGGCGAGCGCGCGCCCTTGATGATGATGGAGCGCGAGTAGCGCATCAGGTCCGCCTCTTCCTCGCGGGTGAGATTGCGGCCCGTGTAGACGATCACCGGCGGGAACGAGCAGATGTCTTCCAGCGACATCCGCTGCAGCAGCTCGTTGCCCTGCATGTCCGGCAGCTTGAGGTCGATGATCATGCAGTCGAAGATGGTGGTCTTCAGCAGGTCCAGCGCTTCCCCGCCCGATTCCACGGCGCGGATCTCGATGTCGTCGTCCTCGATCAGGTGCACCACGCTTTCGCGCTGGCGCGGGTCGTCCTCGACCAGCAGGATGCGCTTGATCTTTTGCGTGAACTTGTCTTCCAGCTTGCGGAACACCTGCTCCAGCTCCTCTCGCGAGGTCGGCTTGCGGGCGTAGCCGACGGCGCCCATGTGCAGGGCGGTGCCGCGGTCTTCGCTGGCGGAGACGATGTGCACCGGGATGTGGCGGGTGGACGCGTTGTCCTTCAGCTGCTCCAGCACGGAGAGGCCGGAGCGGTCGGGCAGGCGCACGTCCAGCAGCACGGCGTCCGGCACGTATTTGGTGGCGAGCGAGAGACCGTCCTGCGCGACCAGGGCGACGATGCAGCGGTAGCCCATGTCATGGGCCAGGTCGTAGAGGATGTGCGCGAACTCGGGTTCGTCCTCGACCACCAGCACGGTGCGGCGGCCATCGGCCGGGGTGTCGCGGTCGTCCGGGAACGGCGGCGGCAACGGATCCAGGGCATCCCCGCCTGAGGCAGCCGCCGGCGCCAGGTCCGGCCCACGGGCCAGGCCGCGTGCCCCGGGTGCAGCTCCCGTGCTGCCACTGCGGGC
>NZ_SPVF01000127.1 GCF_004614185.1 Zemynaea arenosa
GCAGCAGGGCCGGCTCGCGCTCGGCGCGCGCGCGCACGTCGGTGAAGCCGTGCTCCAGGCCATTGCCGATCTCACCCAGGTGATTCGCAGTGAGTTCGCCAAGGTGAACGCCAAGCTGGACGAAATCCTCGAGCTGCTCCAGCACATCGTGCAGGAAATCCGCGACATGCGCTGGGAGCTCAAAGCCGTGCAGGAGCAGGTGGTGCAGCTCGACCGCAAGGTCAACGGCTTGCTGATCGGCGTGAACGACCAATTCCTGCAGACGGCCAGCCATGCGCTGCTGCAGCGGCACGCCGTGGCGCGCACGCTCGCCCGCAACCGTCTGTTCCAGCCCGAACGGATGGCGGAATTCCGTGCGTTCTACGCGCAGGCAGCGCTGGAGGCGAGCCAGGCGCCGTATATTCTCGACCTGCAGTCGACCGAATTGTCCCGGCTGGGCCTGGCCGAGGCCTTTTCCGAAGGCGCCAGCGGCGATGTGGAGCAGTACAAGCGGCAGTTGCTCGACGTGCTGGCCAATGACTTCGGCCTGCACCTTGCGGGGGCGCCCGTGTTCGAGCCGGTCCTACGGATTGCGCTGGAAGGCTACGCCGATGTGTGCCTCTCGGATCCGGCCGCGTTCAACATGCTGGACCAGATGGAACGCGACGAGCAGGCCGAGACCATCCGCGGGGTGCTGTTTGCGCACACCAGCCTGATGGAGGACCTGCGGCGTCAGGCCGCAGGCGGCAAGGGCCCAGGGCCAGTCGATCATCTGCTCGCCGATTACGCCCGGCAAGTCAGCGCGTTCCAGGACGCCTGGACGGTGGCCCGCACGGACGCCCAGGTGGCCTACATGGCCAAAGTCGAGCGCGGCGAATGGCCGGACCAGCGCTTCGCGTCCGGCCCGCTGTATCTGGGTGCTGCCGCCCAGCCCGGTTTGCAGCTGCTGGGCGATCAGTATTTCGGGCCCGGCGGTCCGGTGGCGAACCGGTTCTGTACGTTCATTCCGCAAGCGGCCGGCGAAGCCCCGGTGCACCCGCTGCGGCTGGAGATCGTGAATTGGGTGTTCGGCGGGCGCGATCCCTGGTCCGCCGGCCACCAACGGTACTTCGGTAAGATCACCGCGCATGTGCGCTTCCACGGCACGGTGATTCCGGGCTCGCAGTTCGAGGTCAACGTCCTGTTGTGGGTCCAGGGGCCGAAGATCCTGCAGGCGGAACAGGACCTCAACGACATCATGCTGCTGCTGTCGCTCGCGGATGCGCCTGCGGGGCATACCTCGGGCGTCGAGGTGCTGGTCAATGCGTTCGTGGCGACGCTCAGCAGTGGTGCGGCCAAGGACTGGGTCTATCAACAGCAGCTGTACCGCCTTGGCGCCTACCCGCTCGGGACGCAGGTCCTGCAGGCAGAAGAGTTCCTGCGGCAGGGGCCCTTGCACCCGTGCTGCACGGCGCTCACGTCCATGGAACGGACGGCGCGGGCGGTGCGGGCCCTGACCCGAATCGCTTACCCGGACGCGTACGCCGCGAGCGACCCTCTGCACGCCTTGTTCGGCCCCACGCCGGACACCGGCATGGTGGGCACCGCGTTGCTGGCCGGCTGGAGCACCTTCGTCCTGGAACTGCAGCGCGCTCCCACCGCCGTGTTGGCGCGCACCGATCCGGCGGCGCTGCGCTGGCGCGCGGCGTTGCTGCCGGGATGGCAGGGGCCCGCGGCCGTTCCGGTGGCGCTTCTGCCGGACTTGGCGGCGCGCCGCAGCCAGTACCTGGCCCAGGTGATCGGCCAAGTGTTCGCGGCCGGGCGCCAGCGCGGGGAGACTTTCCGCTTCGCGCGCGCCCACCGCATGTTCGAAGCGGCTATCGAAACGGTGATCGGCAGCGGGGTCAACGATAGCAATGTGTTCAGCAGCACCGCCGTGGTGCGGCGCCTGCGGCGCCAGACCCAGACCGCGCTGGCGCGCCACCGTCCGGGCAAGCCGGCCACACCAGACGCCCCGCCCGCCCCGGTCCGCGCGGCCCATGTGTGACATGCATACAATACAAATTCCATACAATTGTATGCATTAAAAACCTGTTGTTTTCATAACAGCTCCCGTTGACCCCCTCCCGGTCTGCATGTTTCCATTGCGGAACATGCAAGCCACTGAGCATTGCATGTGCCAAGCAAACACCGCCGCGCGCCCAAACCGCCCGCGGGTGGCGGTGCTCATTCATCCGTCTGCAAAAGGCAGACATACTGAGGAAGGCATATGTTGAAACAGACTCCCTTGAGCCAGGCCCTGGCGCTGGCTTACAGCGCCGCGGCCCTGTCCGTGGCACTCCAGGGCACCGCCCTCGCGCAATCGAACGCCACCGGTAACATCTTCGGCAGCGTCGACAACGCGGCGGGAGCCACCGTCGTGGTCCAGAACGCCGAGACCGGCCTGCGCCGCACCCTGACCCCGGATGCCTCCGGCCGCTACCAGGCCACCGCGCTGCCGCCGGGCCACTACAAGGTTGACTTGGTGCGCGACGGCAAGACCGTGCAGAGCTCCGAAACCGACGTGCTGCTGGGGCAGGGCGCCGACGTCTCCTTCGCCACCGCCAGCGCCAACGCCACCGTGCAGGTGACCGGCCGCCGCGGCGCACGCATCGACGTCTCCAACACCAACAATGGTGCCGTGTTCACCTCGCGTGAACTGCAGCGCCTGCCGGTGCAGACCAACATCACCTCGATCGCCCTGCTGGCGCCGAACACCGTGTCGGCCGACTCGGCCTACGGCGGCGCCTCGTTCGGCGGCTCGGGCGCGTCCGAAAACTCGTTCTACGTGAACGGCTTCCCGATCACCAATCCGAAGACCCAGCTGGGTTCGATGCAGCTGCCGTTCGGCGCGATCGGCCAGAGCTCGGTGATCACGGGCGGCTTCGGCGCCGAGTTCGGCCGCTCCATCGGCGGCGTGGTCAACATCACCACCAAGAGCGGCACCAACAACTGGGAAGTGGGCGCGACCTACAGCATCACCCCCAATTCGCTGCGCTCGAACCCGAAGAACATCTATTACGAGAAGACCGGCTTCGCCGACAACGCCGAGACCGACGGCACCCTGCACTTCCGCCGCGACAACAGCAAGCATGACGAGCAGGAGGCCGGGTTCTACGTGGGCGGTCCGCTGATCCAGGACAAGCTGTTCATGTTCGCCGCGATCGACCAGGTGTACACCAAGGACCAGTACCTGAACCGCACCTACGGCAGCACCGCCGCCACCAACATCGGCACCAACGGCTGGAGCCGCGACAAGTCGCGCGAGACCCGCTACACCGTCAAGTTCGACTGGAACATCAACGACGACCACCGCCTCGAGTGGACCTCGCTGGGCGACAACACGCGCGAGCGCCAGCAGCGCTACGGCTATGTCCTGAACGGCCCGCTGTCCGAGCTGAAGGGGAGCCCGAACGATGTCATGTGGAGCCAGCAGGACCGCAAGAACGCGGCCGGCTCGGGCGGCGACATCAACATGCTCAAGTACACCGGCAACCTGACCCAGGACCTGACCCTGACCGCCCTGTACGGCGAGCTGTCGGGCGACCGCGTGAACACCTTCGTCACCGACGGCGGCGCCGTGCCGCCGCTGGTGTCGGTGCCGTCGGTGTCGCGCCGCGTGCCGGCCCTGGATGCGCAGAACCTGTACGTCAACCACAACCGCTATGGCACCCCGGCCGAGCCGGACATCGAGATCCCGGGCACCTCCAAGGTCAAGGCCAGCCGCCTCGACCTCGAGTACAAGCTGGGCAGCCATACCCTGCGCGGCGGTATCGACTCGGTCAAGCTGTCCCTGACCAACGCCGGCCAGTTCCGCACCGGCGGCTCGTCCTGGAGCTACCAGCGCGTGACGGGCGACCCGAACCGCGTGGCGCTGCTGTCCACCGGCGTGGAAGGCAATGTCTTCGCCGCCGGTGGCTACGGCACCCAGGGCTACTATGCGGCCCAGACCAAGTTCTCCTCCGTCACCGACGCCGCCGAGAAACAGTCGGCCGCCTACATCGAGGACAAGTGGCAGATCACCCGCAACTTCCTGCTGAACCTGGGCCTGCGTTCGGACTCCTACTCGAACACCAATGGCGACGGCCAGAAGTTCCTGGAGATGAAGAACCAGATCGCCCCGCGCGTGTCGGCGTCCTGGGACGTGAACGGCGACGCCTCGTTCAAGGTGTTCGGTTCGGCCGGCCGCTACTACCTGCAGCTGCCGACGCAGGTGGCCGCGCGCGCCGCCTCGCGCTCGACCCTGACCCGCCAGGCCTTCACCTACACCGGGATCGACCCGGCCACCGGCGTGCCGACCGGCCTGACCGCCATCCACGTGCCGTTCTCGCCGGACGGCGAATACGGCCAGGCCAAGGACCCGCGTTCGGTGGTGGTCAAGGATCTCAAGTCCAACTACCAGGATGAAGTCACGCTGGGCTTCGAGAAGGCCTACAGCCCGGACCTGAACTATGGTGCCAAAGTCACCTACCGCAAGCTGGGCGCCGGTATCGACGACAACTGCGACACCCGCCGCCTGTACAAGTACGCGGTCGACCACGGCATCCCGGTGGTGTCCAAGGACTTCATGTCCTGCTACATCTTCAATCCGGGCGAGGACGTGACCGTGTGGATCGACGGCCACGATGAGAACGGCAACCCGGTCGTCTCCGGCAAGGGCCAGTACGCGCACTTCACCGCCGCCGAGATCGGCAATCCGAAGGCCGAGCGCAAGTACACCGCCGTCGACCTGTTCCTGGAACACCCGTTCCGCAACGGCTGGTTCGGCCGCGTGAACTACACCTGGTCGCGCAGCAAAGGCAACATGGAAGGCCAGACCCGTTCCGATTCGGGCCAGACCGACATCGGTACCTCGGCCGGCTGGGACTATCCGGAATTCGCGCCCAATACCTACGGCCTGCTGCCGAACGACCGCGAGCACGCGCTCAAGTCGTATGGCTACGTGGAGCTGAACAAGGAATGGTCGGTGGGCTGGAACGCGCTGATCCAGTCGGGCCGTCCGAAGGTCTGCCTGGGCACCGATCCGGTGGCCGACGCGGGTGACGACTCCAAGGATCCGTACGGCGGCACCTACGGCGGCCCGGCCTATGGCGCCGAGTACATGTTCTGCGGCGGCAAGCCGGTCCCGCGCGGCAGCATCGGCCGCCTTCCGACCGAGAAGCGGCTGGACCTGTCGCTGGCCTACAAGCCGGCCTACCTGAAGGACCTGACCCTGAAGGTGGACATGTTCAACGTGTTCAATTCGCAGACCGTGCTGGCGCGCCAGGAAACCTACGACGACGGTTCGGGCGAGAACATCGAGCCGAACTACGGCGAGACCCGCGACTTCGCGGCGCCGCGCAGCGTCAAGCTGTCGGTGGAGTACAACCACCGCTTCTGAACCTCCCGGTTCCCGCCATGACAACCCGCCGGTCCGCCGGCGGGTTTTTTTTTGCGCGGTGGCCGCGCGCCGCCGGGGGCATTGGACATGCTGTTGTTTTTTTAACTCGTGACAGAAAGGAAATGTTGACGCTGAACACACGGCGGTGCTTCCATCATGGGATCGCCGCACAGTGGTCCAGACCGCCACTCGCGCCGGCGCCGCATCCGTCGCCAGAACGGACGAGAAAAACGCCATCCCAACAGTCACCCTGCTGCTGCAGGACATGAAAGGACATCACAATGCTGAGAACTACCATCCTGGTGCGGGCACTGTCGATCGCGTGCGGCGCCACCACCCTGGCCGGCATGGTCGTGCTGCCCGCGCTGGCCCAATCCAACGCGGCCGGGACCATCTTCGGCCGGGTCGACCAGCCCGCCGGCGCGACCGTGGTGCTGAACAACGTGGAGACGGGCCTCAAGCGCAGCGCCGCCCCGGACGCCTCCGGCGCCTTTCGTGTGACCGCGCTGCCGCCCGGGCACTACCGGGTCGACCTCGTGCGCAATGGCGCGGTCGAGCGTTCCACCGAGGTGGACGTGCTGATCGGACAGGGCGTGGACGCCTCGTTCGGCGGCGCGGTGCAAAGCGTGCAGGTGACCGGCCGCCGGTCCAACCGCATCGACGTCTCCAGCGCCGACAACGGCGCCACCTTCACCGCCCGCGAACTGGCCCAGCTGCCGATCACCCAGAGCGTGGACGCGATCATCCAGCTGGCGCCGAACACCACCCGCGCCGATCCGCGCTACGCGGCCGGCGCCTCGTTCGGCGGGGGCGGCGCGTCCGAGAACTCGTACTACATCAACGGCTTTCCGGTCACCAATCCGCTGACTCAGCTGGGTGCCTCCGAGCTGCCGTTCGGTGCCATCGGCCAGGCCCAGATCCTGACCGGCGGCTTCGGCGCGGAATTCGGCCGCTCGGTCGGCGGCGTGGTCAACATCACCACCAAGAGCGGCACCAACAGCTGGGAATTCGGCGTGTCGGCCAGCACCGAGCCGAACTCGCTGCGCTCGAAACAGAAGAACATCTTCTACGCGCACAACGGCTTCGCCGACACCGACGGCACCCTGTATCAGCGCAACGACCAGAACAGCGACAGCAAGTACCGCTACGGCGCCTACGTGGGCGGTCCGATCGTCAAGGACACCCTGTTCATGTTCGTGTCCGCCGAGCGCATCCACCAGAAGCAGGGCTTTTCCAATGGGACCCAGGAAAGCGTGGAGTCGAACGGCGACACTGGCTGGCTCGACCAGCGCAACCTGACCACCCGCTACCTGGGCAAGCTGGACTGGAACATCAGCAACGAGCACCGCCTGGAATGGACCACCATCGGCGACCAGCCGGAAGCGGACCTGCTGTTCAGCGGCTTCGACAACCTGACCGGCATGCACTCGGCGGCCCTGAACCCGTCCGGCGGCCATTACGAGAGCTCGGCGAACATCACGCCGACCACCGGTGCCAAGACCAACATCCTGCGCTACACGGGCAACCTGAGCGACACCCTGACGGTGAGCGCCCTGTACGGCAAGAACAAGACCGACCACGTCAACAATCGCCTGGGCTACAACCCCAATATGCCGGGCATCATCATCAACGCCAACGGCCAGCCGCCCAGCCTGCCCAACATCATCAACCCGCAGCCGTTCGCCGGCCAGCGCCTGGACAGCGCCTATTCGTATGACGAGGTGCGCTCCAACCGCCTGGACATCGAGTGGAAGATCGGCGACCACACCGTGCGCGGCGGGTTCGACAACAACAAGCTGTCCTCCTTCGGCGCCGGCCAGATCATTGCCGGCGGCTACTCGTGGGTCTACGGCTTCACCGCCTCGCCCGGCAAGCCCGTGACGCTGAACGGCTACCCGACCGTGGTGCAGGGCAGCCCGCTGGCCGACCAGGGCTACTACGTCTACCGCAGCATCTTCAACGATGTGACCCAGGCTTTCTCCAACCAGTCCGCGCAGTACATCGAGGACCGCTGGCAGATCAGCAAGAACCTGCTGCTGACCGTCGGCCTGCGCGACGAGCAGTACAAGAACCTGAATGGCGACGGGGTGGCGTTCCTGAAGATCGACAAGCAGCTCAACCCGCGCGCCTCCGCCGTGTGGGACGTGCACGGCGACGCCACGTTCAAGGTGTTCGGTTCGGCCGGCCGCTATTCGATCCAGATCCCGACCCACGTGGCGGTGCGCGGCGCCTCGCGTTCGACCTTGACGCGCGAGTATTTCAGCTACACCGGCATCAACCCGGACGGGACCCCGGTCGGCCTCAAGAACCTGACCCCGGTGACCTCCTCGGACAACGAGTTCGGCCAGCCCAAGCTGGCCGAGACCGTCGCCGCGCAGAACCTCAAGCCGAGCTACCAGGACGAGCTGACCATCGGCTTCGACAAGCAGTTCTCGCCCGAGCTGAACGTCGGCGCCAAGGTCACCTACCGCAAGCTGCGCCAGACCATCGACGACTGGTGCGATGGCCGTCCGTTCGAGACCTGGGCGGCGGCGCATAACGTCGACATCAGCAACTGGGGAGGTTTCAACTGCGCCTCGATCAATCCGGGCCGCACCAACGAGTTCCTGGTCGACTTCGCCGGGTCCGGCTCCAATGCCAACCTGACCAGGGTGACCCTGACGGCGGCCGACATGGGCTTCGCCGAACCGACGCGCGTGTACAAGGCCCTCGACCTGTACCTGGAGCACCCGCTGCGCAACGGCTGGTACGGCAAGGTCAACTACACCTGGTCGCGCTCCAAGGGCAATACCGAGGGCCAGACGCTGTCGGCCGTGGCCCAGACCGACGTGGCCGCCACCCAGACCTGGGACCACCGCGAGATCATGGAGTACGCCGACGGCCTGCTGCCGAACGACCGCGAGCACCAGCTGAAGGCGTTCGGCTACTGGCAGTTCCAGCCGGAGTGGGCCGTCGGCGGCAACCTGCTGGTGGCCTCCGGGCAGCCCATCACCTGCCTCGGCACCTACCCGACTGCGCTGCAGGCGAACGATCCTGGTTTTCCCGATTACGGCTCGGCCTACCACTACTGCTACGGCCAGAACGGCGCGGACAACCCGCCCGCGCCGCCGGATGGCAGCCACCGGCTGCCCTGGGACGTGCGGCTGGACCTGAACCTGGTCTACCATCCGGCCGCGATCAAGGACCTGGCGTTCAAGGTGGACGTGTTCAACGTCTTCAACAAGCAAACCGTGCAGCAGGTCGACCAGCTGTATAACACCGACTCGGGCGACCGCTCGCCCACCTTCGGCACGCCCGGTTCGGTGGTCGGCTACACCGCGCCGCGCAGCGTCAAGCTCGGCGTGGAGTACAACCACAAGTTCTGACGCTCCCGCGGGGACAAAAAAAACCCACCAGCGATGGTGGGTTTTTTTCTTGGGCGCACAGCCCGTCCGGTCAGCGCGCCGCCATGTCCAGCGCCACCGCCTCCGCCACCTTGATGCCGTCCACCGCGGCCGACAGGATGCCGCCCGCGTAGCCGGCGCCTTCGCCGGCCGGGAACAGGCCGCGCGTGTTCAGGCTCTGCAGGTCGTCGTCGCGCCGCTTGATGCGGATCGGCGAGGAAGTCCGGGTCTCGACCCCGGTCAGCACCGCATCCTCCTTGAAGTAGCCCTTGATCTGCTGGTCGAAGGCGACGAAGGCTTCGCGCAGCGCCGTGATGGCGTAGTCCGGCAGGGCCGTGCCCAGGTCGGTCAGGTGCACGGCCGGCTTGAACGAGGGCACCACGCTGCCGAACGCCGTGGACGGCACGCCGCGCACGAAGTCGCCCATCAGCTGGCCCGGCGCGTCGTAGGTCGAGCCGCCCAGCACGAAGGCGCGCGATTCCAGTTCGCGCTGGAAGGCGATCCCGGCCAGCGGATGGCCGGGATAGTCGGCCGGCGTGATGCCGACCACGATCGCGCTGTTGGCGTTGCGTTCGGCGCGCGAATACTGGCTCATGCCATTGGTCACCACCCGGCCTTCCTCGGACGAGGCGGCCACCACGGTGCCACCCGGGCACATGCAGAAGCTGTACACCGAGCGCCCGTTGGCGGCATGATGCACGATCTTGTAGTCGGCCGCGCCCAGGATCTTGTTGCCGGCGTTGGGGCCGAAGCGGCACACGTCGATCAGCGACTGCGGGTGCTCGACCCGGAAGCCGATCGAGAACGGCTTGGCCTCGATGTACACGCCGCGCTGGTACAGCATCTCGAAGGTGTCGCGCGCGCTGTGGCCAAGCGCCACCACCACGTGGCCGCTGGCGATCTCCTCGCCGCTGTCCAGCACCACCCCGCGCACCCGGCGCGCCGCGCCTTCGCCCTCGACCAGCAGGTCGGTGACCTTGGTCTGGAACCGGATCTCGCCGCCCAGCGCGATGATGGTCTCGCGCATCTGCTCCACCATCTTGACCAGGCGGAAGGTGCCGATGTGCGGCTTGGACACGTACAGGATCTCCTCCGGCGCCCCGGCCTTGACGAACTCGGTCAGCACCTTGCGCCCCAGGTGGCGCGGGTCCTTGATCTGGCTGTGCAGCTTGCCGTCGGAGAAGGTGCCGGCCCCGCCTTCGCCGAACTGCACGTTCGATTCCGGGTTCAGCTTGCGCTTGCGCCAGAAGCCGAAGGTGTCGACGGTGCGCTCGCGCACCACCTTGCCGCGCTCGAGCACGATCGGGTTCAGGCCCATCTGGGCCAGGATCAGCGCCGCAAACAGGCCGCACGGTCCCAGCCCGACCACCACCGGGCGCGGAAACTTGCCGCGCAGCGCGGCCCCGTCCGCCACAAAGTGGTAGGCCAGGTCGGGGGAGGGACCGATGTGGGCGTCGCGCGCGTGGCGCGCCAGCGCCGCGGCTTCCTGCGCCACTTCGACGTCCAGGGCATAGATCAGGACGATCTCCGATTTCCGCCGGGCATCGTAGCTGCGCTTGTGCACGGTGAAACGGATCAGCTCGGCCGGCGCGATGCCGAGGCGGGTGACGATGGCAGCGGGGAGGTCGGCCTCCGCGTGGTCCAGCGGAAGCTTCAGTTCAGAGATTCGGAGCATGAGTGAGCGGCGGGTTGTCGGGCGGTGGCAGGACGCCAGGGCGGTATTTTAACCGAACAATCTACGGCGCCCGTGGCGACGCCGACAGTGCGTCACGAAACAAACATAGCATCAAACCCCCAACTCATGTGTGGAAAATTTCGCATCCATGTTGTTTTTAGTACATAAGCTACGCGTATATGTTTGACACTGCTTATTTTGATATGGTTCCATGCAGGGCTATACATACTTTGATTCGCATCAACGCATGTATTGAGCTGCCCTAAAGCGGCAAGTAGAAAAGTGGGACCCAAGCCGTGATTGAAAGAACTTGGTCCGGACAACCGGACCGTTACTCACAATAGGAAATCACAACAATGTTGAGAAAAACAGTATTAGCTCGCGCCCTGTTCCTGGCCTTCAGCACCGCAGCGCTGACGACCGCCGTGGTGGAACCGGCAATGGCGCAGTCGAACGCCGCCGGTACCCTGTACGGCGTCGTCGCACCGGGCGCCCAGGTGACCGCGAAGAATGTGGAAACCAACCTGACCCGTTCGGCCACGGCTGACGCGGCCGGCCGTTTCCAGATCACCGCGCTGCCGATCGGCCGCTACACCGTGACCGCCGGTTCCCAGACCGCCAACGTCGAGGTGCTGGCCGGCCAGGGTGTGGAAGCCCTGTTCGCCGCCGCCGGCGTGCAGCAGGTCCAGGTGACCGGCCGCCGCAGCCGCATCGACGTGTCCAACGCGTCCAACGGCGTGACCTTCACCGCGCGCGAACTGGCCAAGCTGCCGGTCGCCCAGAACGTGCAGGGCATCATCCTGCTGGCCCCGAACACCGTCAAGGGTGACTCGCGCTACGCCGCGGGCGACTCGTTCGGTGGCGGCGGTCCGTCGGAGAACGCGTACTACATCAACGGCTTCCCGGTCACCAACCCGCTGACCCAGCTCGGCGCGTCCGAACTGCCGTTCGGCGCCGTGGCCCAGGCCCAGATCCTGACCGGCGGCTTCGGCGCCGAGTTCGGCCGTTCCATCGGTGGCGTGGTCAACATCACCACCAAGTCCGGTACCAACAACTGGGAAGCCGGCGCGATGTACTACGTCGAGCCGAACGCCTGGCGTTCGACCCCCAAGAGCTCGTATTACCCGACCACCGGCAAGTCGTACAACTCGGTCACCGACGGCAAGGCGCGCGTCTACCGCGAGAACAACACCAACGATGGCCGCCGCTTCGGCGCCTACGTGGGCGGTCCGCTGATCAAGGACAAGCTGTTCATGTTCCTGTCCTTCGAGACCACCAACACCGACCAGGAATTCCTGGGCACCGCGTTCACCGCCAACGCGTCCAACAAAGACGGCTGGGTGAACCAGAAGGCCGTGCAGGACCGCTACCTGTCGAAGTTTGACTGGAACATCACCGACGACCACCGCCTCGAGCTGACCATGGTCGGCGACAACGCCAAGGCCGATCGCAAGCTGTACGGCTACAACTACACCACCAACACCCACGACAACAACCTGGCGCTGTCCGGCCACTTCTCGAACGACTCGACCGCGAACGGCTTCACCCCGTCCTCGGGCGGCGACTTCTGGAACCTGCGCTACGTCGGTAACCTGACCGACAACCTGACCCTGACCGTGGCGCACGGCCAGTCGACGGTGAAGCACGAGAACACCTTCGACACCAGCACCAGCGTGCTGCTGCCGTCGACCGCGATCGCCTCGGGCGGTAACCCGAACCCGGCCACGCCGATCAACAACCCGAACCCGGTGACCTTCCGCATCCTGCCGCCGGGCGCCGGCGACAAGGTCAAGGCCAGCCGTCTCGACCTCGAGTACAAGCTCGGCACCCACACCATCCGTGGCGGTCTGGACCAGGTCAAGCTGAAGTCCATCAACGCCGGTCAGATCACCGCCGGTACCGCCACCTGGACCTACCGCTTCACCTCGACCCCGACCACCCCGATCACCATGGGCAGCGGCCCGAAAGTGGCGACCGCTTCCGGTGGCGGCCTGGGTACCCAGGGCTTCTACGTGCAGAAGGCCGTGTTCGATACCTCGACCTCCGCCGCCTCGGACCAGGATGCGCAGTACCTGGAAGACAAGTGGCAGGTCACCAAGAACTTCCTGTTCACCGCCGGTATCCGCCGCGAGGGCTTCTCGAACCGCAACGGCGACGACCAGACCTTCCTGGAGCAGAAGAACCAGATCTCGCCGCGTCTGTCCGCCGCCTGGGACGTGAACGGCGACGCCTCGTTCAAGGTGTTCGGTTCGGCTGGCCGCTACGTGGTGCAGATTCCGACCAACGTCACCGTGCGTGGCGCGTCGCGTGCCACCAACACCAGCCAGTACTACACCTACACCGGCATCGATGCGAACGGCCAGCCGCTGGGCCTGACCAAGCTGACCGATCCGCGTTCGGCCAACAACGAGTACGGCCAGGCGAAGGATCCGCGCACCATCACCTCGACCAACCTGAAGCCGTCCTACCAGGATGAAATCACGTTTGGCTTCGAGAAGGCCTACTCGCCGGATCTGAACTTCGGTGCCAAGGCCACCTACCGCAAGCTGCGCGCGACCTCGGACGACTTCTGCGACCAGACCCCGTTCGACGACTGGGCCGCACGTAACCACGTGGACGAGTCCAAGTTCACCTACGGTATCGGCTGCGTGATCCTGAACCCGGGCATGGACCAGGACTTCCTGGTGGACTTCAACAACGGCGACCCGGCCCTGGCTGGCAAGAACCTGACCAAGGTCCACCTGACCGCGTCCGAGATCGGCCTGCCGGAAGCGAAGCGTATCTACACCGCCGTCGACCTGTTCGCCGAGCACCCGCTGCGCAACGGCTGGTACGGCAAGGTGAACTACACCTGGTCGAAGTCGCACGGTAACACCGAAGGCCAGACCAACTCGGATACCGGCCAGGCCAACGTGTCGATCACCGCGGTGTGGGACCAGAAGTACATCATGGAAGGTGCCGACGGCCCGCTGCCGAACAACCGCGACCACGTCCTGAAGGCCTTTGGTTTCTACCAGGTCACGCCGGAATGGACCGTGGGCGGCAACATGCTGGCCGCCACCGGCCGTCCGCGCAACTGCCTGGGTAACCACCCGGATCCGGCTGTGCAGGACCTCGGCTACGGCGCGTCGTACCACTACTGCTTCGGCAAGCTGGTGCCGCGCGGTGCCACCGGCAACTACCCGCCGGATGTCCGCTTCGACGCCAACGTGGCTTACTCGCCTGAGTTCCTGAAGGGCTTCCAGGTCAAGCTGGACGTGTTCAACCTGTTCAACCGCCAGGCTCCGAGCGCCATCCAGGACGTGGTCGAGAACGCGGACGGCACGATGCTGAACAACGCCCAGGGCGTGCTGTCGTACACCGCTCCGCGCAGCGCCCGTCTGACCCTGCAGTACGATCACAAGTTCTGATCGTTGATGTTCCTGGCCCGTGCGCGGGCCAGGCGCACCGAACCCCCGGTGGCTGGTCTCCAGCCCCGGGGGTTTTTTGTTGGGCGTGACGGAAAGCCGGGGGGCGGGCGGTGCGGTGGCCTCAGGCCTCCCAGGCAGCGGCCAGGGTGGCCAGCGCGGCCAGGCCGGCGGTCTCGGTGCGCAGTACGCGCGGGCCCAGTG
>NZ_SPVF01000159.1 GCF_004614185.1 Zemynaea arenosa
AGCAGCCCGGCCGCCACCGCAGCCACGGTGATCTCCAACATCCGCCTCAAGCTCCACGGCGACAAGCAGCAGTGGGTGCTGGATAACGCGGCCGCGCTTACGCCCTGGGGTGCGGTGCGGGCCGAGGGCTCGCTGGCGGCCACGCGGCCATACAAGCTGGCGGGCACTGCATCGGTGACGCAGTCCGCGCCGCCGGCCGGGCAGGCTCCCGCCACGCTCTCCGTCAAGGCGGGCGGCGATCTGGCGCAGACAAACCTCAGCGTGCATGGGCAGGCCGGTCCTGCATCCGGCGACGCGCAGCTGGTGCTGGCACCGTACGAAACGATTCCCCTGCGCTCGGCCACGCTGACGGCGCGCGGCATCGACCCCGGCTTCTTCCGCCCGAACCTGCCGCGTGCAAACGTGCAGGTCAATCTGCGCGCCACTATCGACAAGGCCCGCAACGTCAGCGGCAGCCTCGCGCTCCAGAACGAAGGCGTCGCGGGCCCGGTGGACCAGCAACGGTTGCCGTTGCGCGCAGTCACGGGTCAGATTTCCGGCAGCCTGACCTCATTGCGGCTCACCGATATGCTGGTGGACCTGGGCGCGGCAGGCCGGCTCACCGGCAGCGGCAGCGTCCAGCGCCAGCCGGGCGACGCGGGCTTCGGCACCGCCGCCTTCACGGTGCAGACGGGCGGGATCAACCTGAAGGAGATCTACTCCTCGCTGCACACGACCAAGATCGCAGGCACCGTCAGCGCCACCGGCACCGCGAAAGGCCAACAGCTGAAGGCCGACCTGCGCGATGCGAAGATGCGCTTGACCGCCGACGCCTCGCTCGCGGCGGGGGTGCTGCGCATCGCGTCCGCCAACTTGTCCGCGGGCCCCGGCAGCATCGCGCTGACCGGGGAGGCTGACCTGGCGGGCGACAAGGACTTCCAGCTCACCGCGCAGGCCACGCACTTCACGCCGTCCGCTTTTGGCGACTTCCCTGCTGCGGATCTCAATGCGGTGGTGAACGCGCGCGGCGCCATCGCGCCCACCTTCCGCACCACCGCCGACTTCACCATCCGCCCCAGCCGCCTGTTCGGCCAAAGCCTCAGTGGGCGCGGCAAGCTGGCGGCGGACACGCGCCACGTCAGCGGCGTTGATGCCTCGCTCGCGCTGGGGCAGAACACCGCGCAGATCAACGGCGCCTTCGGCCTGCCGGGTGAAAAGCTGGCGTGGCGGCTGGACGCGCGCCAGCTGACAGCCCTGCGCGCCGACTTGTATGGTGCGCTGGTCGCCAGCGGCACCGCCACCGGCACCTTCGCCGCGCCGCGCACCACCGTCACGGCCGATGCGTCGGGCCTGGGCTGGGTGCCGTCCGCACGCAAGAACAACGATGCCGTCATCCACGCGAGCGGTGAGGCCTGGCTGCAGGGCGAGACCACCAAGGTGGCCGCCATCAAGGCTAACGGCACCGTGCAGCGCCTGAACCCGGCCTCTTTCGGCTCGCCGCTGGCGGGCCGTATCAACGGCAGCTTCGACGCCACCGCGCGTGCGGGCGCCGACTGGCAGGCCAATGCCAACGTCGCCTTGCAGGATTCGCAGCTGTCCGGCTCTCCCATGTGGGGCCACGCGAAATTCGCCGCCAACCGCACGCACGTGTCGAATGCCGACGTGGACCTGCACGTGGGCCCGAACGTGATCGCCGCGCAAGGCAGCTTCGGCGGCGCGGGCGACCGCTTGAACTGGAAGCTGGACCTGACGCAGCTCGCCGCGCTGGGTCCGGACTTCGCGGGGGCCTTGCGCGCCAACGGCACGCTCTCCGGCAGCGTGCAGGCGCCCTCCCTCACCGCCGCTGCCGATGGTGCCAACATCCGCATCTACACGCAGCAGCTGAAGTCCCTGCACGGCACCGCGAGCCTGGGCTCCGGGCACGGCGCGGCCGATCCCCTGGTCAGTGACATTCAGCTCGCGGGTTACACCAGCGGCGCCACCACCATCGACAGCGCGCGCCTGCAAACCAGCGGCACGCGCGGCAGCCACACGCTGCGCCTGGCCGCGCGCGGCAGCGATTTCGACGCGCTGGCCGAGGTGGCGGGCGGCTGGTCCAGTAACGCATGGGCGGGCAATATCACCGCGCTGCAGAACCGCGGCCGCTATGCCTTCACCGTGCAGACGCCGGTCCCGTTGCGCATCGGCGTGGCCGAAGGTGCGGGCGTGCTGGGGCTCGCCAAGCCGCAGCAGCTTGCGCTCACCAATGCCGTGGTGCGCCTGCCCACCGGGACCATCAACATCCGCTCGGTGGAAAAGAACGGCCCGCGCTGGCGCAGTGCCGGCGGCGCGACCGGGGTACCAATCAACTATCTCGCCCAGTTCTCGGATGCGGTACGCGAGAATCTGTCCGGTGACCTGACGCTGGGCGCCGAATGGTCGCTTGACCTGCAGACCGCGGCGGCCACCGGTGGCGCGCCCGTACTCGCGGGCACGGCCCACGTCTACCGCGAAAAGGGCGACCTCGTTGCGGGGCAGGACGTGCCAGTGCAGCTTGGCCTTGGCACGCTGGACCTGCGCGCGGACGTCGCCAATGGCGCCCTGCGCACCCAGGCCCGCATCGAAGGCACGCGCGCGGGCATCACGCACCTGGACGCGACCGCGCAGCTGCTCAATGGCCGCCTCGCCAACGACAGCCCGCTGCGCATGACGGCCAGCGCGGACATGGCGTCCATCGCCTGGCTGGCACCTCTGGCGGGCCAGCCCGGCCTGGACCTGGACGGTGCACTCAAGTTAGCCCTCACGGGCAGCGGCACCATCGGCGCGCCCACGCTGAACGGCAGCGTCACCGGCGACGCGCTGGCTGTGCGCTGGGCCGAACAGGGCGTCAAGCTCAGTGGCGGCGTACTGCGCGCGAACCTCACCGGCGACCAGCTGGTGCTGCAGCGCCTGACCTTCAATGGCCCGCAGGGCAATGCGCAGGCCGACGGGAACATCCGCTTCTCTGGAGGCGAGGCCACCATGCAGCTCAAGCTCACGGCCAACAAACTGGAACTGATGTCGCGGCCCGACCGCACTGTGGTCGTCACCGGCGAAAGCACGCTGGTGCGCGATGCCAAGCATTTCCAGCTGAACGGCAAATTCCGCGCCGACCGCGCCGTGATCGAGTTCGCGCCGCAGGGCCGGCCCACGCTCAGCGACGACATCATCGTGCTGGGCAAGGCGGGCGTTGGCAAACCGGCCAAGCAGGCCACCTCCATGCCGCTCAACATGGACATCGAGGCAGATCTCGGCGACGACTTCCGCCTGCGGGCAATGGGGCTCGATGCGAACCTGGCCGGCTCGGCGCACATCCGTATCGTGGACCGGCGGCCGCCGCGCGTGAACGGCAGCATCCGCGTGGTGAACGGGACCTATGACGCCTACGGCCAGCACCTGACCATCGAGCGCGGGATCATCAACTTCACCGGTGCCTACGACAACCCGAGCCTCAACATCCTCGCCGTGCGCAAGCGGCCGGAGGGCGAACAGCTCTCCGAGACCAACGTGGAAGCGGGCGTGGAAGTGCGCGGCACCGCGCTGGCGCCTGCGGCCAAGCTGGTGTCGACGCCGAATGTGTCAGACAGCGACAAGCTGGCGTGGCTGGTGCTGGGCCACGGCATGGACACCATGGCGGGACAGGAGGCCGGTGTGCTGAGCGCCGCGGCGGGCGCGCTGTTTGGCGGGACCGGCGGCGGCATCAAGTCGCGCCTTGCCAATTCGCTGGGGGTGGATGAACTGGGGCTGTCGCAGGCCAAGGGGCTGGAAAGCACCGTGGTCACGGTGGGCAAGCGCATTTCGCAGCGCGCCTACCTGTCGTTCGAGCAGGGCGCGGGGACGGCCACCAGCCTGGTGAAGCTGCGCTACAAGCTCAATCCGCGCATCACGCTGCAATTCCAGACCGGGGCCAATACGGCGCTCGACGTGCTGTATTCGTGGGCCTTCGACTAGTTTCTGCCTAGTGCTTGAGGGCCGGTTCGATCGTCGGGTTATGGTCGGGCACGGGTGGGTCGCCTTCCGGATTCGGCACCGGCGGATGGTGTGGATGAGCAGGTTCCGGCATCGGCTCATCGACCGGGACGGGCAGATCGGGCGCGCGGTGCGCCTCGATTGGGTACGGGTGCATGTGGTTACCTCCTGGCTCGGTTATCGATAAATACAATACCACTGGCGAAGGGGCGGTGGACACACCTTTGACCGCCAGTAACATGCGACAATGGGCGCTTTTCGGACCTACGGACCCTTCATGACGCCTGCCGCCCTGCTGCCTTACGCCCTCGTGCCGTTGATCCTGTGGCGGGTGTATGCCCGCGTCAAGCGGCTGACCACGCGGCAGCAATCGGGCCCGCGCCGCCATTGGGCGTCGCTGCTGATCTTCCCACCGATCCTGGTCGGGATGGGGTTGGGCGCGCTGGCGGTCGGGCAGCCGGGGTGGGTGATCGGCGTGCTGGTGGCAGGTCTCGCCGCAGGCGTCGGACTGGGCGTCGCGGGTTTGCAGCGCACGCGCTTCGAGCAGGTGGGCGAGCATTTGTTCTACACGCCGAATGCGCACATCGGCATCTTCGTGTCGCTGCTGGTGGTGGGGCGCGTGGCCATGCGGATGATCGACATGTTCACCGCGCACGCGCCGCAGGACCATCACGCCGCGTTCGGACCGGCCACGATGATCGTGCTGGGGATCATGGGCGGCTACTACATGATGTATTCGGCCGGGCTGCTGCGCTACCGCCGCGCGCACGGCATCAAGTAAGCGCGCAGGCGGCGGCCGCAAACGCCGCCACATGCGGCCGCGCGTCATCCGCGCGCCAGCGCATCACGATCGGCACGCGCGGCCAGTGCATGCCTTCGCTGGCGGCAGCCGCGCGCTCGACGCTCCCCTCAGTCCCACAGTCGCCGCTCGCATCACCCCCGCGGCCAGCGCCCGCCGCAGCGGCAGCAGGCCCGCTCTGCCGCGCCGCCCCGGCGCCGATCACGCACAAGCGCCGGCCCAGGTCTCCTTCCACCGCCATCCGCGGCAGCAGCGCGACGCCATCGGTCGCAGCCACCGATTCCACCACTGCGGCCACACTGCCGCACACCAGCGTGGGTTCATGGCCGAGCGGCTGCAGCACCGCATCGCTCGCAGCGCGGTACGCGCATCCCTGCTCGCTCGCATACAGCGGATAGTCCGCCAGCGCCCGCAGCAACTCGTCCCGCTGCATGCCTTCCGCCGCGCGCTCCAGCGGATGCCCCGCCCGCGCCACCAGCAGCAGTTCTTCGGATGCCAGAAAGATCGTGCTCACGCCCGCAGAGGCACGTGCGCCGCCGCGGTCCGCCCCCGCCGGCGCACCCTGGGCGGCAGCCGCTCCATAGGATGCGCCGCCGGGCACGCCGAGCATCACCGCGATATCCGCCTTGCCCTCCTCCACCGCGCTAGCCAGCACGGATCGCGGCACCGGTCCCGCCGTCACCTGCACCTCCGGCCACGCCGCGCGCCAAGCTTGCAGCACCGCCGGCAGGCGCCGCACGCAAAAGGTCTCCGGCGCCAGCACGGACAGCGCCGCGCCGCCATCCTGCGCACGCACCCGCTCCCGCATCTCCTGCGCCAGCCGCACGATGCGCCCGGCCTCCACCCGCACGTGCTCCCCCGCCGCCGTGAGCCGCAACTGCCTCCCCACGCGCTCGACGAGCGGCACGCCAAAGTGATCCTCCAGCGCCTGCACCTGCTCCATCACGCTGGACTGCGCATAGTGCAAGCGCTCGGCCGTGCGCGTGTAGTTGAGCGTCTCGGCGAGATCGCAAAAAGTCTGCAGCTGGCGGATTCTCATGATTCGGCCTGGTCTCGATTTGTCCGGTCCTACGCCCGGCTTTTCCCGCTTCCGCGCAGCGCGGCTGCCAACTAAGCTGCGGCTCCTTTCACTTCACCAGGAGCCCGCAATGGACAGCTTCGACGTCTCTCCCTTCGACCTGCGCTACGGCCCGCCCATCACACTGGCGGAAGCGAAAATTGTACTGGAAGCCGCGGAACAGGCAGCCCAGGCGCGTGGCTGGCAGGTCGCCGTCGCGGTGGTGGACAGCGGCGGCACGCTAGTCGCCCTGCACCGCGTCGACCACACGCAAATCGGTTCCGTGGCCGTCGCCATCGCGAAAGCGGAAACCGCCAACAACTTCAAACGCCCGAGCAAGATGCTGGAAGACGCGGTGACCGCGGGCGGCCAGGGCCTGCGCGTCCTCGCCACGCCTGGCATCACGCCGCTCGAAGGCGGCGTCCCCCTGCTGCGCGGCCAGCACGTGATCGGCGCCGTCGGCGTCTCCGGCATGCGTTCCGAGCAGGACGCCGAAGTCGCCCACGCCGGCGCGGCCGCGCTGCCCTGAGCGCGGCCGTGCGCTTCCCCGGCGCTGGTTTACAATGGCCGCTTATATCGAACCGAGCCAAGATCAATGACCCGCCCCATGCATCTCGCCCGCCCCGCAGCCGCTCAACCGAGGAGCGCGTAATGGGCGCGTTCAGCCTTTCGACCCTGGCGCTGGTGGTGCTGGTGCCACTGCTGGTGTGGCGGATCTATTCGCGCGTGAAGGGCGTGATGGGGCGGCAGGTGTCGGTGCCGTCGCGGCACTGGCTGGGGGTGCTGGTGTGCGGCGCGGCGCTGGCGGTGTCGGTGGCGGAGGTTATGGGCAGCACCACGCTGCTGGGCTACCTGGCGCTGGGCGCGCTGTTCGGCATCGGCTGGGGCCTGTTCGCGTTCAAGCGCACCCGCCTGTTCGCCAATGACGAAGGCTACTTCTTCCAGCCCTACGCGCCGCTGGGCATCGCGGTGGCGATGCTGTTCGCGGCGCGCATCCTGTATGTGGGCGTGGACCTGTACATCAATCAGGGGATTCCGATGCGCGTGCAGGAGCCCTTCATGCACGCGCCACTGACGGTGGCGGCGATCGCCTTCGTCGCGGGCTACTTCGGCACCATCTCGGCAGGGCTGCTGCGCTGGCGGTTACTGAACCGCCAGACAGACTGACTGTCTTCCTGAAAGCGGCGCAGGCCTCAGGCGGCCTTCGCCTGCTCTTGGCGCCGCTGCAGCACGAAGATCGGCTGCGCCCACGGCGTATCCTTCTTCTTCTTGCTGGTGATGAGCGTCAGCTCGGACGGGTCGTACACGTCGGTGTTGTGCGTGAGCGGCGTCGTCATGAGGTACTGCGCGTCGGTGTTTTTCAGGAACTCGCCCACCAGCTGGATGTTGCGGATGTCCAGGTGCGCGAACGGTTCGTCGATGAACACGAAGCCGCCGGAACCATCCTCGGACTTCAGCAAGCCAATCAGCAGCACCAAGGACTTCATCACCTGCTGGCCGCCGGAGGCCTCGCCGTCGTTCATCCCGATCTGGTCCTTGCCGTCGAACTTGAAACGCACGTGCAGGCCAGCCTGTGACAGCAGCACGTCGTCGTTCTCCAGCTTGACCGGGTCGGTCTGCACGTCGATGCCCGCCAGCTGGCCCAGCTCCTTGATGTTGGCCGCGTAGGTCTTGATGGTGTAGCGCAGGCGCTCGATGTAGGCGCCGCGCGCATTCGCGGTCGCCTCGATCGCGCGGTTGTTCTGGTAGCGCCGCTCGTCGGTCTCGGTCTGGCGGTTCGCCAGCTGGTCGTTGAGGCGGTGGTACTGGTCGATGACGGTGGCATCGAGCTCCCAGTCGTCGCGCGCCAGCGAGTGCTCCAGCGACTGCAGGCGCAATTGCACCTGGTGCGTGTTCACGTGTTCCGACACGAGCCCCTGGCGGCGCGCCTTGCGCTTCCAGCTGACCGGCAGGTGGCGCCAGGACTTGCGCAGCTCTGCCAGCACCTTGGCATGGTCGGTCCGCTGCTCGATCTGGCGCTTGTGGTTCAGGCGCAGGCCCGCTTCGGCCTCCGACAGCGCCATGCGCGAGTTCTGCCAGGTGGTCTCGGCACGTGTACGCGTGACGGTTGCGGCCTTGGTCAGGCCCTGCAGCTCGCCCAGGCGCGCGCCGACTTCCAGGCGCTCCTTCTTGAGCGGTTCCAGGCTGCGCACGGCTTCTTCGAATTCGTCCTCGCGCGCCATCAGTTCCTTGGCCGCGTCCACGCCGGCGATGCGGGCGCGCAGGGCGCTCACTTCGGAGGCCAGCTTGGAGATGGCGAGGGTCAGTTTGTCCTCTTCCGCCTCCAGCGCCGGCAGCGTTTTCGTGATCGCTTCCTGGCGCTGCGTACGGCCAGCCTGGCCGAAGCGGTAGCGTGCCGCCTCGACGAACAGCGAACGGCCACCGCGGCGCTCACGGTGGTAGGCGTCCGGCGTGATCCACTCTTCGGCGTGGGTCTTGAAGCCCTCGTCCACCGAGTCCACGCGCGTGATGCGGGCCAGCTGATCGATCAGCCAGGACGGAGCAGCGGCCGAGAACTTCACCACCGACAGCAGGCTGTCATCCTTGGCATTGGGCGCCTTCACGCATTCGGGCACGATGAAGTGGCGATAGCGCTCGCGCTCCGCCAGTTTGTAGGCGGCAGCTGCGTCCTTCTCGCGCTCCAGCAGCACCACCGACGCGTAGCCGCCGAGGACACCCTCGACCGCGCCCTGCCACTTCGCATCGGTCACCTCGACGATGTCCGACAGCATGGCGTGCGGAATGCCCGCATCGTTCAGGGCCCGGCGCATGGCGCGCACTGGCTCCGGTTCCGGCATCGCCGTCTTGCCCTGCAGGGCCGAGATGGTGGCCTTGGCTTCACCGATCTTCGCGGCGATCGAGTCGCGCGCGCTGCGCTGTTTCGCCAGCTCCGCCGATTTTTCATCGAGCTGTTTAGTGACGCTCGCGATGTCCGCGCCCGAGTCGGCGGCCAGCTTTTGCAGACGTTCCTTCTGTTCGAGCAGCGACTCCAGCGGCTTCAGTTTGCCGTTCAGCGAGGCGAGACGCGAGGCCAGCGCGGTCGCTTCCTGCTCCAGCAAGGTCTCCTGCTGCTGCGCTTCGGTGACGCCTTTCGCGTGCGCCGCGACGGCCGCGCGCTTTTCGGCGAGCTGCTGGTCGGCCTGCGCCAACGGCTTGCGCGCCTCGCGCAGCTGGCGCGAAATGTTCCCGGCTTTCTCGCGCGCCTCGTGGTATTCGAGCGTCGGCATCACCTCTTCAATGAGGTTGCGGCGCTCCTTGTGCAGGTCTTCCCACTGGTGGTAGTTGGCCACGCGCAGTCGCAGGCCTTCCAGGTTGGTGCGCGACGCCTCCAGCTCCGCCTCGAAGCGCTTGAGCTCCGTCTCGGTGTCGCGCTGGTGGCGCTTCGCTTCGTCGTACGCATCCAGCACTTCCTTGTCGCCGAAGACCTGGAACACCAGGTCCAGCAACTGGCGCGGCGCGTACTCGCACAGCTTGTCCGTCTCGCCCTGCTCCAGCGCCAGCACTTTCGCCATCGCCGGGGACAGGCCGGCCATCGCCAGGCGCTTGCGGTAGTTTTCCACGCCGAGGAAGTCGGTGGCCTCGGTGACCTCTTCGATCTCCACGCAGCCCGGGCGCATCAGGTACTGGCGCTTCCAGTCGCCGCCGTTCTTCTGGATCTGACAGAACAGTGTGACGTCGTCGTCGCTGAAGAAGCCCGAGCCGCGGAACGGGCGATTGGACAGCTGCTGGCCCATGGCCTTGTTGTCGACCACTGCGCGGATCCACGCGGTCTGCTGGCCGGAGTGGCGCGCGTAGTGCTTGTAGGTACGTCCCATCGAACAATCGAGGCCGAACAGGGTACGTAGCGCGTCGAGCAGCGTGGTCTTGCCGGAGCCGTTCTGGCCCGCGATGGTGATGATTTTCGCGTCCAGCGGGATGTTCTTGATGCGCTGCCAGTAGTCCCAGTGCACCAGTTCGAGCGATTTGATATGAAACATTTAGGTATTCTCCGCTCCGGTGGAAGCATCGGGCTGCGGTTCGGCCTCCGGGTCGTTGGCCGGGGCCACGGCTTGCGGCTTGGGCACCACCACCTGCAGGTTCGAGGTCTTGAAGACGTCCGCCAGCGCGCCGTTGATGATGCGCTCCTTCAGCAGGTCGGTGTCCATCATCAGGTCCAGCAGCGGGCCCTCCAGGATCAGGTCTCCGCGGCGCTCGATGAAGCCGAGCTTCGACAGCACGCCGAGGTTCATGTCCATGCGGGTCTTCTTGCCAAGCTTGTCGCCGAAGTCGGCCAGCAGCGCGGTGTAGGAGATGCCGATCGAGGTGTCCTCGGCGCGCGGCAGCGGCTTGTCCTTGCCGAAGAAATCGGTCTGGTCGTCTTCCTTGTGCTGGTGGGTCTCCTGGCGTTCGCGCTTGGGCAGGATGATCTGCGCCCACAGCACCACCAGCAGCGCCACGCCGTCGCGCGTGAGGCCGAA
Source organism: Zemynaea arenosa (assembly GCF_004614185.1). Classification (GTDB taxonomy): domain Bacteria; phylum Pseudomonadota; class Gammaproteobacteria; order Burkholderiales; family Burkholderiaceae_D; genus Telluria; species Telluria arenosa. Next base: position 10,319 of record NZ_SPVF01000159.1, read on the forward strand.
ATTATTGTTCTGCCAGACGTCTTTGGCGCCGAAGATGCGCGGCTCCACGTTGCGGTGCAGGGCCAGGGTCACATGGTCGGCGTAGACGTTGTCGAGCAGCTTGAGGCCCGCGTCCAGCAGGCGCTTGTCCACCTCCTGGCGGAACTGCTCGTCGGAGAGGGCGCGCTTGACGAGTTTATCGTCGCGGCGCAGGGTCTGGTGCGTCAGCAGTCGCGCAATTAGGATCTGAGCGTCGTCATTCAGCATCGGCTTGCGTGCCTTCGGTATTCGTTGAATTCAAAGAGAGGGTCGCGCGGCTCATGGCGGCGACGTGCGGGTCGTCCAGCGGCACCATGTCGTCCTGCGTCGTGAAGCTGATCGGCAGGCGCGCCAGTTCAGCGGTGGCGCCCTGCAGGCTGGCTTCGGCCGCGTCGCCCAGCAGCGGCAGCATCGACGCGCGGTAGGAGGCGACGGCGAAGCTGGCGGGCAGCAGCGAGTCCTGGATCGGCACGGAGCGCGGTGCGCCTTCGGCCACGTCCGGGAACACACCGATGTTGGCGAAGTCCGACAGGCGCTCCAGCCAGCGGTCCAGTTCCACCTGGGTGGGATTCAGTTCGCTCATGGTGAGCGGCGCGTCGGTGCCCTGCGGCAGGCCGCCGTTCAGGGCGGTGTTTGCGCGCTCGGCCAGCAGCTCGGTCTCGGCCACGTCGATCATCTCGGCGGGCGTGACGAACAGCGGGACCACGGGGCGGTCGATGGCCCCTTCGGCCAGCGAGCACAGGTCCTGATGCTCCAGCAGCCAGCGCTTGATGTCGGTGGTCGACAGGCCCGACTGGCCGAGGTGCACGCGCTGGCGCTCGATCTGGTTCAGGGCGCGCGAGAACATGCCCTGCATGTTGAGCAGCGCGGACTGCGCGCGGCCGATGGCCTGGGCGGCGCGGTGGGTTGCCGAGTCGGCCCGTTCGTCGGAGGTGATGGCGCGCAGGATCTCGGAGCCCTTCTCGACCCAGTCGCAGGCCATGTGCCACTTGGCCTGCGAGGTGCGCAGGCGGAACTCGGAGCCTGAGGCGATCGCGTCGCGGAATTCCTCGGTCAGGTCGACCAGGCGGCCGAGCAGGTGCTTGAGCTGGTCTACCGTCACGCCGCCGACGGCCTGGGCGCCCGCGACTTGCGAGAGCAGGTAGCCCATTTCAGCGTCGTCCTGGGTTTCGGCCGTCAGTGCCAGCAGCGATTCGAGCGAGGACAGGACGTTGCGGGCCAGGGGGGTGACGCGGTAGAGGCCCGCCTGGGCATCCCAGGCCAGCAGGCCGTGGGCGCGCAGGCGGCCGATCACGGTCTCCAGGCTTTCCGGCTGCAGGTAGGCCAGGCGCTGGTTGATGTCGGCGCGCGAGTAGCCGGAGACGGAGGTGTCCGAGGCCAGTTCGCGCAGCACCAGCAGGCGCACGGTGACGGCGTCGCCGCCGCCGTGGAACAGCGCCGTGAAGGCTTGCAGGGTGGGCTGGGCGCGCTTGAGGTGGAAGACCTGTTCGATCTCGTCGGGCGAGACGCCGGGCTGGAAATGCGCCTGCAGCGAATCGGGGTCTTCCGGTTGCGGCGGAAGATCCGCCGCGAGCGCCGATGCCAAATTGTCGATCATGGAGTCCGGTTGCCAATCTGTACACGCGGCGATGAGGCACGCGGGGCGACAGTATAACAGCTCACCCCGCCCCCGAAACGTTTCCTTGCATTAACAATCCGCCAACTTACAACACCGGGCAACACCGGGGACGTACCCCTCTTCCAGAGCGGGGTACGTCCCCAAACTCTGGCTATTACCAAGATTATCGGTCCGTCCATAACCCATTGATTGAACTGCGCTTTTGATTATGTCGCCTCAGCCGAACTTGTAACAAAGCGGACGATTCCTACCCCTCTAAGGCGGGGTACGTCCCCTGCTGGGGAGCGGGGTACGTCCCCGGTGTGAGGGGGAGTGTTTCTGGGGGAGAAATGCGGATAATCGCGGCAGGTATTTCTTTATTTTTTGGTGAGCTTGGTGAGGACCTGGTCGACGAAGTCGCCATTGGCGTCGGTGAAGCGGACGCGGACGGGGGCCCAGTCGAGGGAGGGGGCGAGCCAGAGGTCGACCGTCTGGTCCTTGGAGTCGGGCGGCGGGGCCTTGGCCAGGTGGACGGCGAGGACGTCACCGGTCGCGGTCTTCACGGATTCCTGGTTGATCACCTTGAAAATCCACTGCTCGGCATCGTGGCGCCCGGCCACGAAGAAGGTCCATTCGGAGCCCGGGGTGAATTTTTCGGGAGCGGCTCGCGCCACCGCCAGCAATTGCCAGGACGCCGTCGAGCGGTCCTGCTCTCCGCCCTTGATCGGGTAGCGCTCATCGCCTTCGGTGAAGGTTATGGTCTTGCTCTCGCGGTTGAAGGTGGTGGTGGCCGGAGCCTTGCGGAACCGCTTCTCGAAGAATGTATGCGGTGCGATGCCGTAGGAATCGATCGTCCCTTCGCTCTTGTGCTCCAGGATCTTGCCGAGGATGCTCGCGCGCGTGCTCTCGGTCAGCGTGTACGAGTCACCCTTCAGGCGCCAGCTCACCACCGCGTCCCCGGATAGCCCGAATCCGCGCTGCTTGGCGTCGATGTGGTAGCTCAGGTCCATCGATGGCGGCAGGTTGAAAGGCCGCTTGACGGACGGGTGCTCCCCCGCCGGCGCGGCCACCGCCGGCATCGTCACTGCCATTGCTACCAGGGCCGCGAGGGCCGCTGTCGTCCACTGCCTGCTCATTGCGACGGTTCCTTCGATTGATTCAATTTCTTCATTCCTTGGCGTCGATGCGGCTCACCGACTGCGTGGTCACCGCGCCCGACCCTTCCGTGTTGCGCACCTGGACAGGGTACCAGCCGCGGTCCGGGGCCAGCCACACATCAAGTTTCGAACTGTAACTGCCGGGGCGCGGGGGCCGCGACAGGTGCACGGTCTTCAAGGTGCCGAGCGGCGTCTCCAGCGGCTCCTGCCCCACGACTTCAAATCGGTACACGCTCGCATCGCGGCTGTCCGCGACCTGGATATCGATGGTCCCGGTCAGCTGCGCCGGGTCGCCGCGGCCGATCGCTGCCAGCTGGAACGGCAGCGAGGCAAAGTCCTGGGCACCGGGCAGCAGGTCGAAGCTGCCTTCGTTGGTCGAAAAACTGATCTTGCCATCCGCCCGCCGGAAGTGCGTCGCCGTCATCGCGCGGTTCACGCGCTTTTCGGTGTACGTCACCGGCGCGAGCCCGAAGTCGTCCACGCTGCCTTCCGAATTCGTCACCAGCAGGTTCAGTCGCGTCACCAGCAGCGAGATGCCGACTTCCACCGACACCTTGTAGCCATGGCCGTCCGTCTGCCAGGTCTGCGCTCCGGACCCATTACGTTCGGTGCCATCGGCTTCGCGGCGGGCCACCGTCATCGCCAGTTCGGCGGATGGCGGCAGACTCACTTTGTAGTGGCGCGGCTTTTCGGGCTCCAGTGCCGGCGCAGGCTGCGCTTCGGGTGTGCTTGCGGCTCGTGCGGCCGGGTCCTGCGGCGATTCTACCGGGGCTGGCGTTTCGGGCGCGCCAGCTTGCTGGGCCTTGGCCGCTGCGGCGTCTTCGGTCGGCTCGTCGCCGGTGCCGGTATCTTCGCTCTCGGCCGCGGTGGATGCGGTCATCGTGCCTTGGTCGGCGACCGGTGCCGCGGCGGGCGGTGGCGGCGCGGGACGGGGCCGCGGGGCCGGAC
>NZ_SPVF01000237.1 GCF_004614185.1 Zemynaea arenosa
CGGTGCGGCCACTCCGGAAGCGCCGGTAGCACCGCCCGCCGGGTCCGCGGCGCCGCCCGGGCGCGGCCGGGGACCCGTTGACATCCCAGTGCACCGCCGCGGCTGGCCTGCGCCACAAGCTTGTCATTTTCGCTTACCATTGCGTCAACGCCGGCCCGCCGGTTCCTCTCTGACGCCCTCTATGACATCGAAAGTTGGAAGCACCCTGCTGGCAGCGGTGCTGTGCGCCTGCGCCAGCCTGATCCCCATTTCGTCCAGCCTGGCCGCGCCCGCGCCGGTCCCGGCCGTCCCGCCCGTGGTCACCGGCCTGCCCGATTTCACCGACCTGATCGACAAGGTCGGCCCGGCCGTGGTCAATATCCGCACCACCGAGCGCATCAAGAACGGCCCCAGCGCCATGGGCGACGAAGAGCTGCAGGAATTCCTGCGCCGCTTCTTCGGCGTGCCCACCCCGCGCGGCCAGAGCCCCGGCCAGACCCCGCGCCGCCGCGCCCCGCAGCAGGACGAGGAAGTGCAGCGCGGCGTCGGCTCCGGCTTCATCATCTCCGGCGACGGCTACGTGCTCACCAATGCCCACGTGGTCGCGGGTGCGGACGAAGTGATCGTCACCCTGACCGACCGCCGCGAGTTCAAGGCCAAGGTGCTGGGTGCCGACGAGCGCTCCGACGTCGCGGTGCTCAAACTGGACGGCAACAACCTGCCGTTCCTGCGCGTGGGCGACTCCAGCAAGATCCGCGTCGGCGAATGGGTGATCGCGATCGGCTCCCCGTTCAACCTGGAAAACACCGTCACCGCGGGCATCATCTCCGCCAAGTCGCGTGACACCGGCGACTACCTGCCGCTGATCCAGTCGGACGTGGCCGTCAACCCCGGCAACTCGGGCGGTCCGCTGATCAACATGCGTGGCGAAGTCATCGGCATCAACTCGCAGATCGCCACGCTCTCCGGCGGCTACAACGGCATCTCGTTCGCCGTCCCGGTCGACGAAGCGATGCGCGTGGCCGACCAGTTGCGCAAGACCGGCAAGGTCACCCGCGGCCGCATCGGCGTGGTCATGGGCGAGCTGTCCAAGGAAGTGGCCGAATCGCTGGGCCTGGGCCGCGCGCGCGGCGTCGAAGTTTCGCAGGTGGAGCAGGGCGGCCCGGCCGACAAGGCCGGCGTCAAGGTCGGCGACATCATCCTCAAGTTCAACGGCCAGCCGATCGAAAGCTCGTCCGACCTGCGTCGCCAGGTGGGCGCCGCCCCGGTCGGCAGCAAGGTGACGGTCACGGTCTGGCGCCAGGGCACGCAGAAGGACATCCCGGTCACCATCGTCGAGTTGGAAGATCCGAAGTCCGCCAGCAAGCGCATGACGCCCAAGAAGCCGAGCCCGGAAGCCACGCCCAACGCCCTCGGCCTGCACGTGAGCGACCTGACCGAAGCCCAGCGCACCGACCAGCGCATCCCGGGCGGCGTGCTGGTCGATTCCGCCACCGGTGCCGCCGGCCGCGCCGGCCTGCAGCCGGGCGACCTGATCCTGCAGCTGAACAACACGCAAGTGACCGATGCCAAGCAGTTCAACGCCCTGGTCGCCAAGCTCGATTCGAAGAAGCCGGTGGCGCTGCTGGTGCGCCGCGAGGACCAGACCTCCTACGTGATGATCAAGCCGCGCTGATCCACTGAACCGGAGCCGCCGTGCCGGCCGCCAAGGCCGGGTGCGGCGGCGCGCGCCGCACCCCGACCCACGTTACTGCGCCTCCGCCCGCGCCCCACGCCTGCATGCCCCACGCTCCCCGTTTCACCCTCTACAGCCGCAGCTACTGCCACCTCTGCGACGACCTCCTGCAAGCCCTGCGCGCGCTGGAACCGCCCGGCCAGTCGTTCCAGATCGACGTGATCGACATCGACCAGGCCGCCGACCCGGCGCTGCTGGAACGCTACGACGAACTGGTCCCCGTCCTGTACGGCGACCTTGCAGAACCCGAGCTCTGTCACTACTTCCTGGACCAGGCAGCCGTCGAAAACTATCTGGCCAGGCCGCGCGGGGCTTAGGTTTTTGTTAAAAAGCCGCACTTTCCCTCTGGCGCGCGCCCCAAAACCGGGCTTTCTGACCCGAAATCCGGTAAAATGACGCGGTCGGAAAAGCTTCAGTCCTAGTCAACAAGCTCTTCTCTTGCTTGCCAAGGCGCTCGCCTGGGGATGACCACCATCCCGGACGCAGCGCTTTTTTTGTATGGCGCCGCGTCCCGAGACGCCGCCCGCAAGCCGCGACACCTTTTCCAATCTGGTTTTGAGTTAATGAAGAACATTCGCAATTTCTCCATCATCGCCCACATCGACCACGGCAAGTCGACCCTGGCGGACCGTATCATCCAGCTGTGCGGCGGCCTGTCCGACCGCGAGATGGAGGCGCAGGTGCTCGACTCCATGGACCTGGAGCGCGAGCGCGGCATCACCATCAAGGCCCAGACCGCGGCGCTGCACTACAAGGCGCGCGATGGCGAAACCTACAACCTGAACCTGATCGACACCCCGGGCCACGTCGACTTCTCCTACGAAGTCTCGCGCTCGCTGTCCGCCTGCGAAGGCGCGCTGCTGGTGGTGGACGCCTCCCAGGGCGTGGAAGCCCAGACCGTGGCCAACTGCTACACCGCGCTCGACCTGGGCGTGGAAGTGGTGCCGGTCCTGAACAAGATCGACCTGCCCAACGCCGACCCGCCCACCGCCATCGCCGAGATCGAGGACGTGATCGGCATCGAGGCGCAGGACGCCGTGCACTGCTCGGCCAAGACCGGCCTCGGCGTGGAAGACGTGCTGGAAGCGATCATCGCCAAGGTCCCGCCGCCCGAAGGCGACCCCGAGGCGCCCCTGCAGGCCCTGATCATCGACTCCTGGTTCGACAACTACGTCGGCGTGGTGATGCTGGTGCGCGTGGTGAACGGCACCCTGCGCCAGAAGGACAAGATCCTGCTGATGGCGACCGGTTCCCAGAACCTGGTGGAGAGCACCGGTGTGTTCAGCCCGCGTTCGGTCTCGCTGCCGCAGCTGTCGGCCGGCCAGGTGGGCTTCGTCATCGCCGGCATCAAGGAACTGAAGGCGGCCAAGGTGGGTGACACCATCACCACCGTGGCCCGGCCCGCCCCGGCCCCGCTGCCCGGCTTTAAGGAAGTGCAGCCGCAGGTGTTCGCCGGCCTGTTCCCGGTCGAGGCCAACCAGTACGACGCCCTGCGCGACTCGCTGGAGAAGCTGAAGCTGAACGACGCCGCCCTCCAGTTCGAGCCGGAAGTGTCGCAGGCGCTGGGCTTCGGCTTCCGCTGCGGCTTCCTGGGCCTGCTGCACATGGAGATCGTGCAGGAGCGCCTGGAGCGCGAATTCGACATGGACCTGATCACCACGGCGCCGACCGTGGTGTACGAGGTCGAGCTGCGCGACGGCACCGTCATCAACGTGGACAACCCGTCCAAGATGCCGGACCCGTCCAAGATCAACGAGGTGCGCGAGCCGATCGTCAACCTCAACCTGTACATGCCGCAGGAGTACGTCGGCTCGGTGATCACGCTGTGCATCGCCAAACGCGGCGTGCAGATGGACATGTCCTACCACGGCCGCCAGGTCAAGCTGGTGTACGAGATGCCGATGGCCGAGATCGTGCTGGACTTCTTCGACAAGCTGAAGTCCACCTCGCGCGGCTACGCCTCCATGGACTACGAGTTCAAGGAATACCGCGCGGCCGACGTGGTCAAGGTCGACATGCTGATCAACAGCGAGAAGGTCGATGCGCTGGCCATCATCGTCCACCGCGCCAATGCGCCGTACCGCGGCCGCGCCGTGGCGGCCAAGATGCGCGAGCTGATCCCGCGCCAGATGTTCGACGTGGCGATCCAGGCGGCGATCGGCTCCAACATCATCTCGCGCGAAAACGTGAAGGCGATGCGCAAGAACGTGCTGGCGAAATGCTACGGCGGTGACATCAGCCGGAAGAAGAAACTGCTCGAAAAACAAAAGGCCGGCAAGAAGCGCATGAAGCAGGTCGGTTCGGTGGAAATCCCGCAAGAGGCTTTCCTGGCTATCCTTCAAGTGGACGAGAAATGAATCTCCAGACGATCCTCGGTAATTTCGCACTCATTCTGTTCGTGGCCATGGTGGTCACGGGGATTATCTGGTTCCTGGATATTTTTTATTTCGCCAAGCAGCGCCGGCGCGCGGCCGATACCGCCCTGGCGGCCTTTGACGCCCGCAATGCCAAGCTGACCGCGGACGGCATCAAGGTCGACAACACCAGCCGCGCCGCGATCGAGGCGGCCCTGCTGCGCCAGCCGACCTGGATCGAGTATTCGGGCAGCTTCTTCCCGGTGATCGCGCTGGTGTTCGTGCTGCGTTCCTTCCTGTTCGAGCCCTTCAAGATCCCGTCCAGCTCCATGGTTCCGACCCTGCTGGTGGGCGACCTGATTTTGGTGAACAAGTACACCTACGGGATCCGCCTCCCGATCATCAACAAGAAGATCATCGAAGTGAATAACCCGCAGCGCGGCGACGTCATGGTCTTCAAGTATCCCAAGGATATGTCGCAGGACTACATCAAGCGGGTGATCGGCGTCCCCGGTGATAAAATCACCTATGAAAACAAGCGCTTGACCGTGAATGGCAAGCCGCTCGCCTACCAGCCGATGGACGATTACCTGGACGACGAGCACCCGATCTACCACAAGCAGTATGTAGAGAACCTGACCGGGGTGCAGCACCGGATCCTGAATATGGAGAGCAAGCGCAGTATCGACAGTTCGGCGGTGGACAATTTCCCGTTCAAGGAGCAGAACTGTACGTACTCGTACGACAAATTTACCTGTATCGTACCTGAAGGCAATTACTTTATGATGGGCGATAACCGCGACAACAGCCTGGACAGCCGCTACTGGGGCTTCGTCCCGGACCGGAATATCGTCGGCAAGGCCGTGGTCGTGTGGATGAACCTGAGTAATCCGCGCCGCATCGGTGGCATTCATTAAGTTCGAGAGGGTAAAGATATGAACCGCTTTGTCTCCCTGCGCGCCCAGCGCGGCATTTCGCTGACCGGCCTGATCGTCGTGATCGCGATCCTGGCCTTCATCGGCCTCACGCTGGCCAAGGTGCTGCCGACCTATTCGGAATATTCGTCGATCAAGCAGGCGATCCAGACCGCCAAGGCGACCGGCGGCGGCGTGCGCGAGATCCAGCAAAGCTTCAACAAGGCCGTGCAGGTGGACGACATCACCGCCATCACCGCCAAGGACCTGGTCATCAGCAAGGAAACCGGCGAGACCGAGATCAGCTTCGCCTACGAGAAGAAGATTCCGCTGTTCGGCAACGTCAGCCTGCTGATCGATTACGCGGGCACCACGGCGGCCAACGGCGTGGTGGCGGAGAAACCGGCGGCGCAGTGAGCTGTCACAGTGCTTTGAAAATCGGCGTATAAAGAAGGAAGGCGCACCAGATTGTCGACAATGAATCTCCAGCTATTGCAGACGCGATTGGGTTACACGTTCCAGGATGCCGGCCTGTTGCAGCAAGCCTTGACGCACCGTAGCCACAGCGCGCTGCACAATGAACGGCTGGAATTCCTGGGCGACTCGATCCTGAACTGCGTGGTGGCATCCGTTTTGTACGAGCGCTTCAAGGAGATCGACGAGGGCGACCTGTCGCGCCTGCGCGCCAACCTGGTCAAGCAGCAATCCCTGTACGAAATTGCCCAGAAGCTGGAGTTGTCCCAGTTCCTGCGCCTCGGTGAAGGCGAGCTCAAGTCGGGCGGCTTCCGCCGGCCGTCGATCCTGGCGGACACGCTGGAGGCCCTGCTCGGCGCCATCTACCTGGACGCCGGGTTCAACGCGGCGCGCGATGTGATCCGCGCGTTCTATATTCCGATCCTGGAGTCGGTCGACCCGCGCACCCTCGGCAAGGACGCCAAGACCCTGCTCCAGGAATTCCTGCAGAGCAAGAAGATCTCGCTGCCGACCTACAACGTGGTGGCCACGCACGGCGCGGCCCACAGCCAGGAGTTCGAGATCGAATGCCTGGTGCCCAAGCTGGGGATCCAGGTGTTCGGCCGGGGCGGCAGCCGGCGCGCGGGCGAACAGGCCGCCGCCAAGCTGGCGCTGGAAACGGCCGAGCAGATGCTGCAGAAGAGCCCGGCCGCCGCGCGCAAGTCGCGTCCACGGTCGGCACAATTGAAACTGGCCGGTATCGCCACGGTCCAGGAGCCTGGGGCCGCCGAAGCCGCCGCCAAGCCGGACAAGGCCGAGAAGGCGAAAGCCGCCAAGGCCGACAAGGCCGAGAAATTGGACAAGGCGGAGAAGCCGGCCGACAAGATCGCTGAAAAACTGGCTGACCGGCCCGCCGAGAAGCCGCTGGACGGCGCCGGCGCCAAGGCCACCGACAAGCCGCCTGCAGACAAAGCCGCACCGCATCCCATCGCGGCCGCACCCGAACAGAAACACTCCATCGAGCAGCAACCCGAAACGAAGTCAGCATGAACACCACAACCACCCCCGCCGCATTCCGTTGTGGTTATATCGCCATCGTCGGCCGCCCCAACGTGGGCAAGTCCACGCTCATGAACCAGCTGATCGGCGCCAAAGTGTCGATCACCTCGCGCAAGGCCCAGACCACGCGCCACCGCATCACCGGCATCCAGACCGTCGAGGACGCGCAGTTCATCTACGTGGACACCCCCGGCTTCCAGACCCGCCACTCGAACGCGCTGAACAAGACGCTCAACAAGACCGTCACCAACACGCTCACCTCGGCGGACGTGATCCTGTTCGTGGTGGAGGCGGGCACTTTTGGTGCGGCCGACCAGCAGGTGATCGACCTGCTGCCCAAGAACATTCCGGTGATCCTGGTGATCAACAAGTCGGACCGCGCCAAGGACAAGGCCACCCTGATGCCGTTCGCCCGCAACGTCGCCGCCAAGTTCGAGTTCGCGGCCGTGGTGCCGGTATCGGCCAAGCAGCGCTTCCAGCTCCCGGCGCTGGAAAACGAGATCAAGAAATTCCTGCCCGAGGGCGAGGCCGTGTTCGGCCCGGACGACATCACCGACCGCAGCGAGAAGTTCCTGGCCGCCGAGATCGTGCGTGAAAAGCTGTTCCGCCTCCTCGGCGACGAGCTGCCCTACACCAGCACCGTGATGGTCGAGAAGTTCGAGGAAGAGGGCGCGCTGCGCCGCGTGTTCTGCGCCATCCTGGTGGAGCGCGATTCGCAGAAGGCCATGGTCATCGGGAACAAGGGCGCGCGCCTGAAGGAAGTCTCGACCCAGTCGCGCCTGGACATGGAAAAGCTGTTCGGCGGCCCCGTGTACCTGGAGATCTGGGTCAAGGTCAAATCCGGCTGGGCCGACAACGAAGCAGGTCTGCGCGCCTACGGCTACGAATAACGTGGACACCCTGGACGCGGCCCCGGCAGCAGCGCGGCCCGCGGCCACGCCCCGCCGCTCGCGCTCCGGCACCACCCGCGACACCCGCGTCAGCGGCCAACCGGGCTTCGTCCTGCACAGCTATCCCTACAAGGAAACCAGCCTGATTGTCGACGTGTTCACGCGCGACTACGGGCGCGTGGGCCTGGTGGCGAAGGGCGCCAAGCGCCCGCACTCCAAGCTGCGCGGCGTGCTGCAGACCTTCCAGCCACTGTCGCTGGGCTGGACTGGCAAGGCCGAGCTGCGCACCATGACCGACGCCGAGTGGGTCGGCGGCCTGCTGCCGCTGGAGCGCAACTCGCTGCTGTGCGGCTTCTACCTCAATGAACTCCTCGTCAAGCTGCTCGCGCGCGACGACCCGCACCCGCTGCTATGGGACCACTACGTCTCAACGTTGAACCAGCTGGCCCACAACGAGCCCGCCCAGATCGTCTTGCGAAAGTTCGAAACGGCCTTACTTAAAGAGACTGGTGTAGCGGCACAGTTGTCCAAGTGTGCCGGTACAGGCGAGGCGGTTGTACCGGTAAAGTCCTACGTGGTCGACCCCGAGCGCGGACCGCGCCCGGCGCAGCCAAACGACATCTGGCCCGCCGTGAGCGGCCAGACCTTGATCGACATGGAGAACGAGGACTACGCCAGCCCGGCCACGCAAGCCCAGAGCAAGCAGCTGATGCGCTTCCTGCTGCATCACCACCTCGGCGGCGCCACGCTCAATACGCGGCAAATATTAATAGATTTAATGCAATTATAAAAACACACGAGAATAATTAATATGTCCTTCCTGAACCCGACCGGCCCGGTGATCGACCTGGGCGTGAACATCGACCACGTCGCGACCCTGCGCAATGCGCGCGGCACCAGCTACCCCGACCCCGTGCGCGCGGCGCTGGTGGCCGAGCAGGCCGGCGCGGACGCCATCACCCTGCACCTGCGCGAAGACCGCCGCCACATCCGCGATGCGGACGTGATCGCGATGCGCCCCCAGCTCACCACCCGCATGAACCTGGAGGCGGCGGTGACGCAGGAGATGATCGATTTCGCCTGCCGCATCGCCCCGCAGGACGTATGCCTGGTGCCGGAGCGGCGCGAGGAAGTGACCACCGAGGGCGGGCTGGATGTGGTCCGCTACCACAAGGAAGTCGCCGCCGCGGTCAGGCAGCTGCAGGGCGAAGGCATCCGCGTGTCGCTCTTCATCGACGCGGACGAGCAGCAGATCGCCGCCGCCGCCGATGTCGGCGCGCCTGTGATCGAGCTGCACACGGGCCGCTATGCGGACACGGAAGGCGAGGAGCAGGCGCGCGAGCTGGAACGCATCCGCGCCGGCGTACGCTTCGGCGTGGCGCACGGCCTCAAGGTCAACGCGGGCCACGGTCTGCACTACACCAACGTGCAGGCCATTGCCGCCATCACCGAGATCGCGGAGCTGAACATCGGCCACGCGATCGTCGCGCATGCCGTGTTCGCGGGCTTCGAGAATGCGGTGCGCGAGATGAAGGCCATCATGACCACCGCGAGGCTGGGCGCCCTGTGAGCACGATCTACGGGATCGGCACCGACATCGTCCAGATCTCGCGGATCGAGGCGGCGCTCGGGCGCAGCGAACGCTTCGCCGAGAAGATCCTGGGGCCGCAGGAGCTCGAGAAGTTCCGCGTCCGCCGCGCCAAGCACGAAGCGCGCGGCCTGCGCTTTTTGGCCACCCGCTTCTCGGCCAAGGAAGCGTTTTCGAAAGCCATCGGTCTCGGCATGCGCATGCCGATGACCTGGCGCTCCGCCCAGATGCTCAACGCGCCGAGCGGGAAGCCGGTCATCGTGTGCAGTGGCGCGCTGGAAGAATTCATGCGGCAGAATAGGCTCTCTGCCCAAGTCACCATCAGCGACGAAGCCGACTACGGAGTCGCTTTCGTCATCGTCACGCAGGAACCATTGCCGCAAGCATGACCGAAGAAGTCCAAGCCCCCGCAGACGCACGTGCCCAGGTGCTGGCGACCGTCGCCAAGCTGCCCAACCTGCCGGGCGTCTACCGCTATTTCGACGCGCAGGACACCGTGCTGTACGTCGGGAAGGCGCGCGACCTGAAGAAGCGCGTGTCGAGCTATTTTCAGAAGACCCTGACCAGCCCGCGCATCGCGATGATGGTCGAGAAGATCGCGCGCCTGGAGACCACGGTCACCAACAGCGAGGCCGAAGCGCTGATCCTTGAAAATAACCTCATCAAGTCGCTCAAGCCGCGCTACAACATCCTGTTCCGCGACGATAAGTCGTACCCGTATCTGAAGCTCACCGGCCAGGACTACCCGCGCATGGCCTACTACCGCGGGGCGCTGGACAAGAAGAACCAGTACTTCGGGCCGTTCCCGTCCGCGTGGGCGGTCAAGGAGTCGATGCAGATCCTGCAGAAGGTCTTCATGATCCGCACCTGCGAGGACAGCGTGTACTCGAACCGCACGCGCCCCTGCCTGCTGCACCAGATCGGCCGCTGCAGCGCGCCCTGCGTGGGCGCGGTGACGACCGAGCAGTACGCGCTGGACGTGAACAACGCCGCCAAGTTCCTGCGCGGGCGCCAGACCGAGGTGCTGGAAGACCTGGAGCAGAAGATGCACGGCTTTGCGGCGGAGCTCAAGTTCGAGCAGGCCGCCAAGATCCGCAACCAGATGCAGTCGCTGTCCAAGGTACTGCACCAGCAGGCCATGGAATCGACCGGGGACCAGGACGTGGACATCATCGCCGTGGTGGTGCAGGGCGGGCGCGCGTGCGTCAACCTGGCCATGGTGCGTGGTGGGCGCCACCTCGGCGACCGCGCCTACTTCCCCACCCAGGTGGCCGAAGCGGTCACCGAGACCTCGATCGAAGAGGAGGTGCTGGCCGCCTTCCTCGCCCAGCACTACGGCGACAGCTTCATTCCGAATACGCTGATCCTCAACATCGAATTCGACCAGCCGGCGCTCATTACGGCGCTGATGGAGCAGTGCGGGCACCGCATCAACCTGCTGTTCCAACCGCAGGGGCAGCGCCGCCAGTGGCTGGAGCTAGCGCAGAAGGGCGCCGAGATCGCGCTGGCGCGGCTGCTGTCGGAGCAGGGTTCGCAGCAGGCGCGCACCCGCGCGCTGGTCGAGGTGCTGGGGCTGGACATGGAGGACATCGATGCGCTGCGCATCGAGTGCTTCGACATCTCGCACACGATGGGGGAGGCGACGCAGGCGTCCTGCGTGGTGTTCCATCATCACGCGATGCAGAACGGCGAGTACCGGCGCTTCAACATCAAGGACATCACGCCGGGCGACGATTACGCGGCCATGCGGCAGGTGCTCACGCGGCGGTATGAGAAGGTCGCCAACGGCGAGGGCGTGATGCCGGACATCGTGCTCGTCGACGGTGGCAAGGGCCAGGTCGAGATGGCGCGGCAGGTGTTCTCCGAGCTCGGTCTCGATATCTCGATCATCGTCGGCGTGGCCAAGGGCGAAGGTCGCCGCGTCGGCCTGGAGACCCTGATCTTTGCCGATGGCCGGCCGGCGCTGGAGCTGGGCAAGGAATCGGCGGCCCTGATGCTGGTGGCGCTGATCCGCGATGAGGCGCACCGGTTTGCGATCACCGGGATGCGGGCCAAGCGCGGCAAGGCGCGGCAGGCGTCGCGGCTGGAGGAGATCGAAGGGATTGGCGCCAAGCGCCGCCAGCGTTTGCTGGCCCGCTTCGGCGGCCTGCGCGGCGTGATGAACGCCAGCGTCGAGGACCTGATGCAGGTCGAAGGCATCTCGACCGCGCTGGCGGAAGAAATCTACCGCCAGCTGCACTGACCCATGCGTGCCGCTCTCCTGGGTGTTGTCCTCGGTTCCCTGTTGCTTCCCGTGACGGCGGCCGAGGTGTGCCGCATTCCCGACGATCTCCCGCGCCCGCGCGTCCCGCACAGCAAGCCGAATCCGCTGCCGGTGGCGGGCTACCAGCTGGTGCTCTCCTGGTCGCCGCATTATTGCGAGCGCCGCGCCGAAAGCCGCGCGCCGCATGCGGGCGGCGGCCGGGGCCGGGAGCTCGCCGTCAACCGCGCATCCTGGGACGACGAGTTCCAGTGCCACGACAACCACTTCACCTGGGTGGTCCACGGTCTCTGGCCGCAAGCGGAGAACACCACCGGCAAGGACACCAGTCCGCGCGCCTGCCGCCCGAGCGACCGCCTGCCGCAGGACATCCTGCGCGCCAACCTGTGCACCACGCCCAGCGTCTCGCTGATGCAGCACGAGTGGTCCGACCACGGCACCTGCCTTACGGACGACCCGCGCCAGTACTTCGGCGCTATCCGGAAGCTGCTCCAGCGCTTTCCGCTGGCGGCGATGCAGGTCACGCCGGGCCCCACCACGGTCGGCGCCATCCGCACCGCCATCGCCCGCGCAAACCCCGCGCTGCTGCGCCCCCAGCACATCGGCGTGCGCCTGGATGGCCGCCACCTGAAGGAAGCCTACCTCTGCCTGGACCTCAAGCAGGCCCCCACGGCGTGCAGCGGCCGCCCGCCGCGCGACGACCTGCCAGTGACCGTGGACTGACGTTCACGCACCACAGCGACGGCTCAACTGTGGTCGCGCAGGAAGCGGCTGGCTTCTTCGATGATGAGTTCCGGCTGGTCCCGATGCGGCGTGTGCCCGACGCCCGGCAGCACGAGCAGGCGAGTGTGCGGGACGAGCCGCTGGATACCGTAGACCTGTTCCAGCGTCCCGTACTCATCGCCTTCGCCCTGGATGGCCATCAGCGGTGTGGTGATCTGCGCGACTTCAGCGCGAATGTCCCAGCTGCGGAAGGCGGGGTTGAGCCAACTCTCGTTCCACGCATAGAAAGCAGAGTCGACATCGTCATGCAAACGCGCGAGGGCTTTTCTCAACGCGCCGCCCGAGTAGGCATTGCGTGCCGTTAGCAAACCGGCGATAGCCTTGTCCTCGACGGTGATGTGCGGGGCTTCGACGATGATGCCGCGGATCTGGGCGCTGAAGCGGGCGGCGTGGAGGAGGGCGATGGAGGCGCCATCGCTGTGGCCGAACAGCCAGGGGCGGGCGATGCCGAGCTGGGCCAGCAGGGCCGGGAGCACGTCCCAGGCTTGCTGGTGCAGGTAGTCGGGCTGCCAGCGCTCGTCATGCGGACGCGGCGTGGATCGGCCGTAGCCGTAGCGGGAGTACACCAGGCCGTGCAGGGCGTTCGCCTGGCAGAAGCGCGCGGGGAAGTCCCGCCAGATCGCCACCGAGCCCAGACCCTCGTGCAGGAAGACCACCGTCGGCGCCTGGTCCGGGCCCGCGACGCGCTGGTATTCCAGCCGCAGGGGCTTGCCGTTCCAGTCCAGTTCGGCGAATTCGGTGGGGGGCGGGGCAGGCGTCGTCATGAGAGAATGCGATGTTGCCACAATCGCGGCCTCGGCGCTTTCATGGCGTTGTTGCAGCAGTGGAATTGGAGGGCTAGCATCGGTGAGTTACATGCCGTGTTCACGCTTATGTCCGCCATCGCCTCCTTCATCGTCCCTGACTCGCGCCTGGAGGAACTGGCCGCGGCCGCCATTGGCCTTGGCCAGGCTGAAGGATTGGTTGCGAGCCGTGCCCCCCCGACTCGACTGGGCTGCTGAGCATCGGCTGACCATGTGGAAAAGCGCGATAACGCGCAACAATCGTTTTTGTCGAATCGTCAGCACCGCGCTACACTAGCGAACAATGCATATCAACAAGTTCCGAGCGCCAGTTCATGCCCTTTAACATCCCGATTTTCCTGACATGGCTGCGTGTCGCTCTGATTCCGCTTGTTGTTGGCGTCTACTACCTCCCGACTCACTGGCTGCCCGTCGCCGACCGCAACTTGGCGGCCACGGCCGTGTTCATCGTCGCCGCGCTGACCGACTGGTTCGACGGCTATCTGGCCCGGAAGTGGAACCAAACCTCGGCCTTCGGCGCCTTTCTCGATCCGGTGGCGGACAAGCTGATGGTGGCCGGCGCGCTGATCGTGCTGACCCAGCTGGGGCGGGTGAGCGGCATCGTCGCCTTCATCATCATCGGCCGTGAAATTACGATCTCGGCGCTGCGCGAGTGGATGGCGCAGCTGGGCGCATCGAAATCGGTGGCGGTGTCCTCGCTCGGCAAGATCAAGACCACCGCGCAGATGATCGCCATCCCGATGCTGCTGTTCCACGATCCGCTGTTCGTCTGGATCGACACGCAGCTGTGGGGCGAATACCTGATCTGGATCGCCGCGGTGCTGACGGTCTGGTCGATGTTCTACTACCTGCAGAAGGCCTGGCCGCTCATCAAGGAAAAAGCCGGGATGCTTCCTTGACATACCGGAATGAAGCTCTATAATAGCGGGCTGTTGTGAACGACATGCGGGAATAGCTCAGTTGGTAGAGCGCAACCTTGCCAAGGTTGAGGTCGAGAGTTCGAGACTCTT
>NZ_SPVF01000227.1 GCF_004614185.1 Zemynaea arenosa
GGCGCCAGGGGCGGCCCATGGCCGGGGTACCGTCCTGGTGGCCGCGCTGCCAGGTTTGTCCGGCGGGGCGCGGGGGCGGCGCAGGCTGGGCGTTGTGCAGGATGGCTTCCGGGCCGGCTTTCTCGGCGTCCGCCACGCGCACCATACCGTGGTGGGCGAAGCGAGCTTGCGGCACCACGGTCAGGCCGGGCGGCCGGAAATCGCGGCGTCCCAGATCGCCTTCACGCGGGCCATTCTGCCCGTTTCGGTCCGCGCGCTTATCGGGTCCACCGCGGCCATCGCGGCCGCCACCGGGCACGCCGCCATTCAGGTCATGCAGATGCCGCTCGCGAGCGCGGTACGACGGCACGAAGCGGTCGCGCGGGCCGAGCGGATACCAGCCTTGCGCGGGCCGCCGGTCACGGTCGCGGAAATTCACGACCCAGTTGACGCCACCGACCCAGCCCACCAGCGCCGGCGCCCACGCCGGACGCCCGCTGTGCCGCCCGGGTGCCCAGCACCAGCGCCCGCGCACCTGCACCCAGCGCCCGTAGTGGAAGGGCGCATAGCCCCAAGGCGAGTTATCGATCCAGGTCCAGCCCCACGGATCCAGCCAGGTCCAGTTGCCGTCGCGGTACGGCACCCAGCCGACCGGCACGCTGCGCGGCATCCACAGCGGCCCGTAGTCGGCGCTGTCCTGCCAGGTGCCGTAGTCGTTCAGGTCCGCGTAGCCGGTCATCTCCGGCGGCACATACGCGGTGGCCGCACGGTCCTCGCGTGCATCGCGCTGCGCGGACCAGTCATCGAAACCATCGCGGGTCGCCAGCGAGGTGCGCACATCCTCGCCGCTCAGCTGCGCGCGGCGCCCGGCCCGCACGGTGAACGAGGACCCCGGCGCATCGAGCACACCGGTCCCTTCGAACACATTAAGCACCGTGGTCGCCGCCACCCGCTCCGCATCCACGCGCAGGCGCCCCGGCTCGTCCAACCGCACGCGCGCGGTCGGCGTGATCAGCTCGAACCCGGCCGCGACTTCGCGGCTGCGCACGCGCACGTAGGCGCTGCCGTAGAACAGCTGCAGGCGCACCGTGTCGTCATCCAGCGCGGTCACTTCCAGCGAGCTGTCGCCATCGAGCCGCACCGAGGTCGACCCGACCTGGAATTCGGTCCGCGCCCCGGGCGCGGTGGTCAGCACCATGCCCGCCGTGACCGGCCAGTTGACGCTCGCAGACACCGCCTCCGGCAGCGCGCCGGACAGCGTGACCTGTCCCTGCGTGAGCGAGACGCGCCCCGCCACGCCCGGCGCCTCCTGGGCGGCGGCAGCGGTAGAGAAGGCCAGCGCAAACGCCAGGGCCAGCAGACGGGTACGGACGGGGGCAGTCATCACGGTTCTCCTCGGGGATTCGAGCCGATTACACCGCGCCCCTGCAAGGCCGACAACGGCAATTACAAAGGGTTGCAGATTGCGGCAGTCGGATACGTCAGGCCGCGTGGGCGCCGCCGCGCTTGACGAAGAAGAGGGCGCCGCCGACCAGCATCAGCACGCCGCCAAAGAAGCGGTTTTGCGCCTTCACCGCGCGCGGATTGCGGAAGAAGCGCTGCATCGAGGAGGCCAGCAGGGCATAGCCGTGCATGACCACGGTGTCGATGCACATCATGGTGACGCCGAGGATGGCCAGCTGCGGCAGCAGCGGCGCGTCCTTGGCGATGAACTGCGGCAGCACCGCGACCATGAAAATGATGCCCTTGGGGTTGGTGGCATTGGTCAGGAACCCGGTCAGCACGCGCTTGCGCAGGGAGGGCACGTGGTCCGCGTCGATGCGGGGCCCGCCCTCGGTGGCGGCAGCGCGCGAACGCCACTGCATCAGGCCCAGGTAGATCAGGTACAGCGCGCCGACCGTCTTGACGATCGAGAACGCGACTTCGGAGGCCAGCAGCAGCGTGCCCACGCCCGCGCCGGCGATGGCCAGCACCGTCAGCAGGCCAAGCTGCAGCCCGAGCACCGTGCCGGACGCCTTCTTCACGCCATAGGCCAGCCCGTGCGACATCGACAGCACGGCCCCCGAGCCGGGCGAGAGGGCGATCACGATCGCGGCGACGACAAAGCCGATCCAGGTGGTGAAGCTCATGGGGACACAACGGAAGCGGGTTCAGGGAAGCCGCATTGTACAGCGAGGGGAAGACAGCGGAGGCGGTGGGTGGGGCCCACCGCACCGCCGGCGCGCGAACGACGCCGGCAGGCGGGCGAAGGAAGATTACTTCTTCTTCGGATTGACAGCGGCCTTCAGGGTCGCGCCAGCCGCGAATTTCGGCGACTTGGAAGCTGCGATCTTGATGGCTTCGCCGGTCGAGGGGTTGCGGCCTTTGCGAGCAGCGCGCTTGGCCACCGAGAACGTACCGAAACCGGTGATGCCCACCGTGTCGCCTTTCTTGAGGCGCTCGGTGATGATCTCGATCAGGGTGTTCACAGCGCCGTTGGCAGCTGCGCCCGACAGTTCGGTGCGCTTCGCAAATTCTGCAACCAGTTCGCCTTTTTTCATACATTCCTCCGGGGTTAAAAGAGCGGGAAGATTAGCATAAAATTTTCCCAATGTAATAGTTTTTCCGGAGGCCGCACGCAAGGAAGCCCCGCCGTGACTGGATCGCCACGATGCGGGGCCGCGGACCGCCGTCAACTGCGGGCGTTCAGGAAGCTGAACTCGCCGGCTCGCGCTGGGCCAGCAGACGGCTGCGCAGGGCGGCGTTGATCAGGGTCTGGTAGCCCTTGCCGGTCTGCTGGGCGTCGTTGCGGAACTGCTCCAGCACTTCGTCGTCCAGGTAAATGGTGATGCGGGTCTTGCGCTTGACGGCGCGCACCGGGCGCACGGGCGCGGCGGGATAGATCTTGTCGGCGTTCAGGGTGTTCATCGGGTTCATGGCTTACCTCGTGATGTCGGCTGCGTTGATCGGTTCGGTGGAGCTGGAATTCGGTGTTCAAATCTGCCAGGACAGTTTCACGAACAGTTCGTCCTGGCGGTGCCGCGGGTCGTAGCCCGGCGTTTCGTCATCGGACAGCGTGAGTCCGACGTAGGCCGCAGTGCCCAGACCCGCCGTGTGCCCGTAGACGAACGAGGCGGTGGTGCCGGTGCTGCGCGCCGCAACGGGGAACAGGTAGTACCCCGGGTTGCGGGTGGTCCGCGACTTCTGCACGATCATGCGCAGGTTGTCGCGCGGGCTGAAGTGATAGATGCCGTTGAGCTGGAAGGCCTGCTCGGTGTACAGGCGGTGGCCGTCCTCTTCGCCGCTGCGGCCGTTGACCCAGGTGGCGGACCAGGACGGCGCAAATTCCAGCCGGTCGTGCGGGCGCACGGTGCCGGACAGCGACACGAAGCCGCCCTTGCCACGCCGCGCGCTGGCGTATTCGATCTCGTCGCCCAGTTCCAGCTCCATCGAGACGCGCGAGAAGATGCGGCCCGGCGAGGCGTCGACCTCGGCCCACACCGTGCGCTGGCGGAACAGCTCGCCGCCCTCGGCGATGCGGGTCGCGTTCCACGGGCGCACGCGCAGGTTCACCTGCAGGTCGTGCGGGCCCTTCATCCACAGGCCGGGCGTGTAGTCGTTGTAGATCACGTCGCCGTGGGTGTCGAACTTGCGCTCGGCGTGGAAGTAGAAGTTCATGTCGTTCCACATGCCGGTCTTGCCGAACTTCTTGGTCAGCTCGGTCGCCCACATGCGTTCGCCGGCTTGCGAAAGGAAGCCATTGTCGTCGCGGAAGCCGGCGCTCACGTCTTCCAGCGCGCCGAACACGGCGTAGTGGTCGTTCTCGTTGTTGTAGATGACGGTGGCGGCGTGGCCGGCGGTCTTCGGCCCCTGGCGCAGCGAGCCGTGCTCGTCCGGCTGGGCGGTGGTGGCGGACAGCAGCAGCTGGCCGGACAGGCGCTCGGTGTCGCTGCGCTGCCAGCGGAAGTCGGTGCCCAGCACGCGGTTGTAGCCGCGGCTGTCGGTCAGGGTGCGGTCGGACACCAGTCCGCCCAGGGTCAGGCTCTCGCCCTTGTAGACGGCGCGGGCGATGGTGGCCTGCGACGAGAAATCCTGCTGCGCGTAATCGGTGTTGTACGACTTCGGAATCAGCACCAGGCCGCCGCCGGCGTCGCGCGTGGTCAGCACCGTGACGTCGGTGTTGCCGTCGCGCCGGGTCACGCGCGCACCCCAGTTCGGATCGGTGATCGAACGGGTGTAGATGGCGCGGAAGGGCGTCTGCAGGATATCGTTCCCTTCCAGGAAGAAGGGGCGCTTCTCCGGCACATACAGCGCAAAACGCGTATTGCCGGACAGCTGGGGCGCATCCAGTTCGATCTGCGAGAAGTCCGGGTTGATGGTGGCGTCGATGGTGGTGGCCGAGTCCGGGCGCACCTTGACGTCGAGCGACAGGTCGTGGCCGCTGTAGCTGCGATTGGGGCGGTCCTCGTAGCGGTCGCGGCCCTTGCGCATCACGAGCTGTGGGGTAGCGGTCCAGTTCAAGCCGCTCGGCAGGTCGCGCAGGCCTTCGATCGGTTCCCCAAAGCACATCAGGCAATTGGTCGACTTGGTGACCGGGGCCGAGAAGTTCTTGTAGCGCTGGTCGCGCACCACGTTGCGGAACACCAGCAGGTTCCAGTTCGGATTGCTGGCGTCGTAGGCGACCGAGCTGAACGGAATGCGGACCTCGGCGCTCCAGCCGCCGTCGAACCGGCCGGTGACCACGTCCACGTCATAGTCGAAGGCGTAATCCTCGCCGTCGGCGTTGGTGTTGGTGCCGTCGGCGAACGAGCCGCGGGCATTGAAATACAGGATCTGGGCGGCCTTCTTGGCGCCGGCCGGGTCGAGGAACAGGCCGATGAAATCCTGGTCGCCGCTGATGCCGTCGCGGCGGAAGAAGGGGGCGCGGATCTGGGACGGATCCGGATCGTAGGCCTTGATGCCGACATACAGGTATTTGCTGTCGTACATCAGGCGGACTTCGGTTTTCCATTTGGACGGCACGCGGTCCTGGGGTTCGTTCTCGTAGAACGTGTCGCGCGCCGGGGCTTTCTGCCAGGCGGCTTCATCGAGAACACCGTCGAGTTTGACGGTCTCAGGCGCACCGATGCGGTGCGCCTGGAAACCGGCAAAAGCGGGGCTGGCCACCAGCATGAGGCTGGCACACAAAGGCAGCAATCTGGTCATGTCGTTTTGTTCGTTTTTGTCTCCACTGCTGTACCGCAGGAGAGGTGAGCGAACTATACGTAGCGGATCAACATGACAATTCGCAAAAGCGACGAGATGCAGTTTTTGGGGATTGAACGGTTAAAAACCCTCCGTTCGGTGCATATCGAGATGCAGATTTTGGGGAGCGAACTGCAAAATTCGCCCCTGGCCGACGCGCCGCTGCGACAGACTGCAGCGGCGCCGGACAGGCGGCAGGCGCGTTACACTGTGGCTTTCCTTATCTGGAGTACAACATGCCCGCCGCCAGCCTGCTCGCCCTGATCGATGACATCGCCACCGTGCTCGACGATGTTGCCGTGATGAGCAAGGTGGCCGCCAAGAAGACCGCGGGCGTGCTCGGCGACGATCTGGCGCTGAACGCCCAGCAGGTGGCGGGCGTCACGGCCGACCGCGAGCTGCCGGTGGTGTGGGCGGTGGCCGTGGGTTCACTCAAGAACAAGGCCATCCTGGTGCCGGCCGCGCTGGCCATCAGCGCGGTGCTGCCGGTCGCGATCCAGCCGCTGCTCATGCTGGGCGGCGCCTACCTGTGCTTCGAGGGCGTGGAAAAGGTGGCGCACCGCCTGCTGCACGGCAAGGAGGAAGACGCCCAGCACCACCGCGAGCTGGTGGAAGCCAATGCCGATCCCAAGGTGGACCTGGTGGCGGTGGAAGACGACAAGATCCGCGGCGCCGTCCGCACCGACTTCATCCTGTCCGCCGAGATCATCGTGATCGCGCTGGGCACGGTGGCGGGCCAGCCATTCATGCAGCAGGTGGCGGTGCTGGTGGCGGTGGCGCTGCTGATGACGGTGGGCGTGTACGGCATCGTGGCCGGGATCGTCAAGATCGACGATCTGGGGCTGTACCTGAGCAAGAAACGCGGTGGCGCCGTGCAGGCGATCGGCGGCCTGCTGCTGGCCGCCGCGCCCAGGCTGATGAAGCTCCTGTCAGTACTGGGCACCGTCGCCATGTTCATGGTCGGCGGCAGCATCGTCCTGCATGGCCTCCCGGCCGCGCACCACACGGTCGAGGCCTGGGCCGCGAGCGCCGGCCCGGCCCACGCGCTGGTCGGCCCGGCGGCGGACATCGGCGCCGGGCTGGTCGTCGGCGCCGTGGTGCTGGCCGTCGTCGAGCTGGCCAAGCGCGTGCTCGGACGGCGCTGAACCTTACAGTGAACTTACAGAGGTGGTGCCATGTGTTGCACCGCACACCACAGTCGCGCCTAAAAAATTGACAAGCCCAACTGGAGCCACCAACATGGTTTCAGAAGTATCAAGAACAAACAGACCAAGTCACTTCAGTTATTGGGGAAACTATGCACACAAAACCGAATCCAAGAAAACAACTCCTTGCCCTGACCATCACCTCGCTGTTCGCCGGCTCCGCGCTGGCCCAGGCAACGCCTCCCACCGATGACAACACCGTCGTCGTGACCGGTACCCGGGTCCCCAACCGCACCGTGCTCGATACCGCAGCCCCGGTCGACGTGATCTCCGCCGATACCTTGCACAACGTCGGCAATACTGAACTGAACCAGTCCCTGTCCGTGGCCCTGCCGTCGCTGAACTTCCCGCGCCCCGGCCTGACGGACGGCACCGACACCATCCGTCCCGCCACCCTGCGCGGCATGGGCCCGGACCAGACCCTGGTGCTGGTCAACTCCAAGCGCCGCCACTCGGCCTCGCTGGTCAATGTGAACGGCAGCGTGGGCCGCGGTTCGGCCGCCGTCGACCTGAACACCATCCCGTCCTCGATCGTGAAGAGCATCGAGGTGCTGCGTGACGGCGCGGCCGCCCAGTACGGCTCGGACGCGATCGCCGGCGTGATCAACGTCCGCCTGCGCACCGACCGCAGCGGTGGCGAAGTGACCGGCTCCTACGGCCTGCGCGTCACCAACTATGCGTTCGACACCGCCGCCCCGCCGGCCGGCGCCACCTGGACCCCGCAGAAGGAACGCAGCCGCCGCGACGGCCAGACCGGCACCTTCAGCCTGTGGAAAGGCCTGCCGCTGGGCGAGAACGGCTTCCTGACCCTGGCCGCCGAGTACAAGGACCAGGCGCACACCGAGCGCAGCGGCTACGACATGCGCTCGCTGTATCCGAAGGTCGGCACCGCGTTCGATCCGCGCGAAAACACCATCAACCGCTTCGACACCTGGTACGGCGAACCGGAGATGCAGCAGTCGACCTTCTTCGCCAATGCCGGCATGAACCTGGAAGGCGGCGCCAAGGCCTACGGCTGGGCCAGCTACCAGCGCCGCGATTCGCAGTCGGCCGCCAACTTCCGCGCCCCCAACAACGCCGGCAACGTGCTGGCCATCTGGCCGGACGGCTTCATCCCGCTGATCGCACCGGTGGTGGACGACTACTCGGCCACCGGCGGCGTCAGCTGGACGATGGGCGACTGGGACCTGGATGCCTCGCTGGGCTTCGGCACCAACAAGATGGCCTTCAACGTCATCAACACCGTCAACGCCTCGCTCGGCACCGCATCCAAGACCAGCTTCTACGCCGGCGGCTTCCAGTACGGCCAGGCCGTGGCCAACCTGACCGCGACCCGCGCCTACCCGATGGCCAGCCTGTCCAGCCCGCTGAACGTGTCGCTCGGCGCCGAGGCGCGCCGCGAGCGCTACAACCTGTTCGCCGGCGAGCCGGATTCCTGGCGCAACGGCGGCGTGCTGTCGGCGGCGGGTGCACCGCTCGGTTCGGGCTCGCAGGGCTTCCCCGGCTACCGTCCGGCCAACGAGACCAATCTCTACCGCAGCGCCATCGGCCTGTTCGCGGACTTTGAAGCGAACGTGACCAAGCAGCTGCTGGCCTCGTTCGCCCTGCGCGCCGAGCACTACACCGACTTCGGCAGCAACCTGTCCGGCAAGCTGGCCGCGCGTTACGACTTCACCCCGAACTTCGGCCTGCGCGGCTCGGTGCAGAACGGTTTCCGCGCGCCGTCGCCGCAGCAGCAGGGGTTCACGGCCACCTCGACCAACTTCATCAATGGCGTGCCGTTCGAGATCACCACCTTCAAGCCGAACGATCCGGTGGCCCGCGCGCTCGGCGCCAAGGACCTGGAGGCCGAGAAGTCGGTCAACATCTCGCTGGGCGCGGTGGCCCGCGTCGGCAAGGGCAGCCTGACCATCGACGCCTACCGCATCAACGTCAAGAACCGCATCGTGCTGTCCGAGACGCTGCAGCAGTCCAACGTGATCGCCTTCCTGCAGCAGCAGGGCTTCCAGGGCATCGGCGGCGCCCGCTTCTTTATCAATGGCGTGGACACCCGCGCCCAGGGTGTGGACATCGTCGGCAACTGGCCGTTCGCGCTGGACAATGCCGGCAAGCTGGACCTGACGCTGGCGGCCAACTTCTCGGACATCAAGGTCACCAAGGTCCCGACCACCAACCAGCTGTCGGCCCTGAACCCGGCGCCGGTGCTGTTCGCGCGCCAGAACGTGCTGATCTTCGAGGAAGCGCAGCCGAAGAACAAGTTCTCGGCCAACGCCAACTGGACCAAGGACGCCTGGGGCGCGACCCTGCGCGCCACCCGCTACGGCAAGACGCTGTCGCCGGGCACGTCGGCGGCGCTGGACTGGCCGATGTCCGCCAAGACCCTGGTCGACCTGGAAGGCCGCTACAAGTTCAACAAGAGCCTGACGCTGGCGATCGGTGCCGAGAACCTGTTCGACCAGTACTCCGACCCGTTCCCGCCGGCGCTGAACACCAATGGCGGCCCGGTGTGGTCCAACTACTCGCCGTTCGGCCGCGGTGGCCGCTACGTGTACGGCCGCGCCAGCTACGCGTTCTAAGCCTGCGCTGTCCCGCTGCAAGCCGCACCCTTTGCCGGGTGCGGCTTTTTTCGTTTATGCGGGGCGCACGCGCCCGCGCTGCATGACGTTGCGGGTGTCGCGGATGGCCCAGGCCAGGGACACCACCGCCAGCGCGGTCAGCACCCAGCTTGCCCAGCCGTAGTCGACCCGCACCAGCTCCGCCGGCGCATGGGCCCAGTCGAGCGCGCGCACGCCCAGCAGCGCCCCGATGATCCCGTAGTTGATGAAGAGCGCCACGTGCTCGACCCGCTCGGTCCACGGCAGGCGGCGGGTCTCCCATTCGATGATGGTGTCGATGGTGGAGACCCAGATCTCCAGCGCGAACAGCAGCACGATCACGGCGAGCCAGGCGCCATGCCACTCCCACCACGCCAGGGCCGGGAAGATCAGCGCGAACAGCGCCTCGCGCATGGCGTGGCAGCGCTGCTCGGCGCCCGCATTCGGCTGGCGCGGCAGCCGGGCGATCATCTCGTGATTGAGGATGACGTCCGTTCCGCCGATGGCCGCGTGGGCCAGCAGCGCCCAGATGAAAGCGGGGACCTCAGTCGTCATGGCGCAGCAGCAGCGCCGCCGCGGCCAGGCCCAGGCCGAAGGCCACGTACACCGCGGCCACCGAGGGCGTGGTCAGGCGCTTTTCGAAACCGGGCTGGAAGCGCTCGGGCGTGAGCTTGTAGTCGGTGAAGCAGGCCACCGCGGTGGTGGCGGCGGCGGCGGGCAGCACCGACCTGGCCTGGCGCGAGTCCAGCAGCTTGCCGAACACGCGCTCGAACAGCACCGCCCAGAATACCGCGCTGGCATGGTGGATGGCGTAGCCGGTCAGCGTGTACTTTTTGGTGGGCCGTTCCTGGCGTGCCGCCTTGTCGCCGAAGAACCAGTGGCTGACCGCATTCACCGGTGCCACTGCGCTGCCGCTGTCACGCTTGCCCAGCGCCGCCAGCGCCGCAGTGGAGGCCACGCTGGCCGTGGTGCCGGACACCAGTCCGCGCTTGATCGACGTGCCCCAGTCGGTTCCGTTTCCTTGCATGTTCGACTCCTGGATGGGTGGGATGGGATGGAGCCACGATACCAAGAACGCCGCTGGGCTGGCGCCTGCCTGCCGGACGCACCGGGGCCGGGTTTGCCGGTAAACTCGGCCTGACATTCTTCGCGAACGGACTGGCCGGATCGATGCGCATACTCTTGACTGGAGCGAGTGGTTTCGTCGGCGCGCGCCTGCTGCGCGCCCTGCTGGACGATGGCCACCATCTCGTCTGCGCCGTGCGCACGCCCCGCGCGAGTGGCGAGCCGCGCCTGCGCTATGTGCAGGCCGATTTTTCGAGCGACACCGGCAAGGCCGTGTGGCTGGGCCGCCTGCAGGGCATCGATGCAGTGATCAACACCGTGGGCATCTTTCGCGAGAGTGGCAGGCAGACCTTCGCGGCCATCCACACCGAGGCACCGCGCGCCCTGTTCGCAGCCTGCGCCGAGTCGGACAGCGTGCAACTGGTGATCCAGCTCTCCGCGCTGGGGGCCGACGACGCGGCCACCACTCCCTACCACCTGTCGAAGAAGGCAGCGGACGACTACCTCGCCACGCTGCCCGTGGCGAGCTTCATCGTGCAGCCCTCGCTGATCTATGGCCGCGGCGGCGCGAGCGCGCGCTTCTTCAAGATGCTGGCGACCCTGCCGCTTGGCGTGCGTTTCGGGAGCGCGCCGCAGCGCGTGCAGCCGGTGCATGTGGACGACGTGGTGGCCGCCCTCTGCGCGCTGGTGCGCCGCGTGCCCGCCGCAGAAACGGCGCCGCGCGCGCGGCCTGACTCGTACGCGCGCATCGTGCGGCTGGCCGGACCCGAGGTCGTGTCCTTCACCGACTACCTGCGCACGCTGCGGCGCGCGCTGGGGCTCGGCAAACTATGGGTGTTGCCGCTGCCGGACTTCCTCACCCGTAGCGCGGCGGGGATGGCGCAGCTGGTGCCCGGCAGCTTGCTGGACCCTGATGCTCTCAGCATGCTCAATCGCGACAACGTGGCCGACCCCGCGCTCACCGCGCGCCTGCTCGGCCATGCGCCGCGTGCGATCGGCAGCTTTGTCACCGACCCGGCGGCGGAGCGGGTGCAGGCGCAGATGGACTGGCTGCTGCCGGTGCTGCGCTGGTCGATCGCCCTCGTGTGGATCGCCACGGCGACCGTGTCCGCCGGCCTGTATCCGGTGGCGGACAGCTACGAACTGCTGGCCCGCACCGGCATTCCACAGGAGCTGCGGCCACTGATGTTGTACGGCGCCTCGGCGCTGGACCTGTGCTTTGGCCTCGGCATTCTGCTGCTCAAGCGCCGGCGCTGGCTGTGGCTTGCGCAGCTGCTGCTGATCGGCTTCTACACCGTGGTCATCGCGCTCCGCCTGCCGGAATTCCTGGTGCATCCGTACGGGCCGCTGACCAAGAACCTGCCGATGCTGGCGGCCATCTGGCTGCTGTACCAGGTCGAGCGCAATCCGAAGGAGACGTGAGTGGAATACCTGATCGTCAAGACCCTGCACATCCTGTCCTCCACCATTTTGTTTGGCACCGGGATCGGCACGGCGTTCTACATGCTGTTCCTGACGCTGGACCGCGCGCGCGATATCCGCGCCATCGCGGTGGTGAACAAATGGGTGGTGCGGGGCGATTGGCTGTTCACCGGAACCACCGGCATCCTGCAGCCGCTCACCGGATTCTGGCTGATCCATCTTGCGGGCTATCCGATGAGCAGCCGCTGGATCGTGTGGTCGCTGATCCTGTACGTGGTGGCATTCTTCTGCTGGGCGCCTGTGGTGTGGCTGCAGATCCGCCTGCGCGACCTGGCGCAGGCCGCGGTGCGCGACAACACGGACCTGCCGCCGCTGTACTGGCGTTACCTGAGGACCTGGGTGGCGCTGGGGATTCCGGCGTTCTTCGCGCTGGTGATCGTGTTCTATCTGATGGTGTCCAAGCCCACCTGACTACAACGCGCGCAAAAAAGCCGCCATGAGGCGGCTGGTGGCCGGCGGCGCGCGGCCGGATTACTTGACCTGCGGATTATCGGGCGCCGAGTCGCGGCGGTCCGGCACGCCGTCGTGGTCGCGGTCCTTGGGCGTGCGGTGCTGGCCACCGGTGCCGCCATTCTTGCCGCCCGCTTTGGGGTGATCGTCATGGGCAGCCGGGGTGGCGGGCGTCGCCGGCTTGGCCGGAGTAGCCGGAGTAGCCGGGGTGGCCGGGGTTGCCGGGGTTGCCGGCTTGGCGTGGTTGTCGCGGGGGCTATTCACCGCCGCCGTCGGATGCCAGCCCCCTTCGCGCAGGCGCCAGCCGCCCTGATAGCGCTGCCATTGCGGCTGGGTCCAGGCGTAGCCCGGTCGCGCCTGTTCCAGATGGCCCGGCACCCATTGGTACTGATGGCCATCCCACTTCCAGTAGCCCGGGGACCAGAAGTGATGGTCGACCAGCTTCGGCACCGTTTCCTGGCGCGGTGCGGGCGGCGCGGTGCGCACGGTCTCGCTGTAGGTCTGGGCGAAGACGCTCGGGGTCAAGGCTGCCGCGCTGGCGGCAAGAAGGGCAATCGTCAGGGTACGTTTCATGATGGAATTCTCCCGGTTCAGTTGTCGTTTGATGAGCTTGCTTGATAGGACCAATATAGCCACGCACGATTGCCGCGCGCAGTGCGGATGCAAGTTCTTACAAATGACACCAAATTGCCTGGCTAGATACGTGGGAGTGTGACGCGGAAGCAAGTGCCGCCGCCCTCGCGCGGCAGGCATACGGCGCGGCCGTGATGGCGCTGGGCAATCTGGCGAACCAGCGCCAATCCGAGGCCCACGCCCCCCGACGTCTCGGAGGCCCCCGTCGCCCGGTAGAAGGGTTCGAAGATGCGTTCGCGCTCCGCCTCGGGCACACCGGGCCCGCGGTCGCACACGTCCAGCTGCACTTCGCTATCGAGCACCGCCAGCGTGACGTGCAGCGGATCGCTGCCGCCGTAGCGCTGGCCGTTTTCCAGCAGGTTGCGGACCAGGCGGCGCAGCAGGCGCGCATCGCCGCGCACGGTGACCGTTTGCAGGTCCGCATGCGCGTTGACGCGCGCGGCTTCCTCGGCGGCCAGGCCGGAGAAGTCGACGGCTTCGTCCACACCCGCCTGCTCCGGCGTGGCATCGAGACGGCTGGCCAGCAGGACCTCGTCGATCAGCTGGTCCAGCTCCGCGATGTTCTGTTTGAGCTCATCGCGGATGGCGACGGGGGCGCCGTCGCCCACCAGTTCCACCGCCATGCGGATGCGGGCCAGCGGGGAGCGCAGCTCGTGCGAGGCGTTGGCGAGCAGGGACTTCTGGGCGCGCATCAGGGCGTCGATGCGGGCCGCCGATTCGTTGAAGCTGGTGGCCAGGCGCGCCACTTCGTCCGTGCCTTCGACGGCCACGCGGGTGGAGAGATCGCCGCGGCCCCAGGCCTGCACGCGGTCCTGCAGCCGTTCCAGGCGGCCGGTGATGCGGCGCACGACCGGGTAGGCGCCAATCGCCACCACCACGGCGGTGAGCAGCAGCAGGACGATGATGGCGGCCGACATCTGCTGCGGCAGCGGGCCGCGCCGCACCAGTAGCCAGCGGCCGTCGCTCAGGTGGATGGCGTAGACGCCGGTGGCGTTGATCATTGGGCCGCTGTAGGTTTGCAGGCGGCTCAGGGGCGGCAGCGGGCGGCCGATGGCGGCCAGGATCTGATGGTTCGCGTCGTACAGCGCGAGTTCGCCGCGCAGGCGCCCGCGCCAGCGGTTCGCCAGTGGCCGCTGGCGTCCGCCGTGGCCCGTGGCGCCGGCATGGTCCGCCGCAGCCACACCGGTCCGAGC
>NZ_SPVF01000173.1 GCF_004614185.1 Zemynaea arenosa
GGGCGCGGCGCGCGCCCGCGGGCCAGTCCAACCTGGCGGCGCGCGACGGGATCAGTCGAGCTTCGCCGCGTGCTCGCGGGTGGCGTGGAATGTCAGCTTGGGCCAGCGCTCCTCGGTCAGGCGCAGGTTGACGGACGAGGTGGCGAGATACGCGAGGTTCCCGGCCGCGTCATGCGCCACGTTGTGCCCCAGCTGGTTCTCGAAGTCGGCCAGCGCCTTCTTGTCGTCGCTCGACACCCAGCGCGCGCTGCTGATGCTCGCGGTCTCGAAGATCGCGTCGACGCCGTACTCGTTCATCAGGCGGCTCGCCACCACCTCGAACTGCAGCACGCCGACCGCACCCAGGATCAGGTCCGAGCCGAGCACCGGCTTGAACACCTGCACCGCGCCCTCCTCGCCCAGCTGCTGCAAGCCCTTGTGCAGCTGCTTGATCTTGAGCGGATTGCGGATCCGGACCACGCGGAACAGCTCGGGCGCGAAGAACGGAATGCCGGTGAAGGTCAGCAGCTCGCCTTCCGAGAAGCTGTCGCCGATCTGCATGTTGCCGTGGTTGGGCAGGCCGATGATGTCGCCCGCATACGCCTCCTCCACCTGTTCGCGCGAGGACGCCATGAAGGTCACCACCGACGAGATCTTGACCTCGCGCCCCAGGCGCAGGTGCTTGATCTTCATCCCGCGCTCGAACCGTCCGGAGCACACGCGCAGGAAGGCGATGCGGTCGCGGTGCGCCGGATCCATGTTGGCCTGGATCTTGAAGACGAAGCCGGAGAACTTGGGTTCGGTCGGCTCCACCACCCGCACGGTGGCGTCGCGGCCCTTGGGCGCGGGCGCCCAGTCGACCAGCGCGGACAGGATCTCGCGCACGCCGAAGTTGTTGATGGCCGAGCCGAAGAACACCGGGGTCTGCACGCCCGCCAGGAACTGCTCCAGGTCGAACGGATGGGAGGCGCCGTGCACCAGCTCCACTTCCATGCGCAGCTGGTCCATCTCGAGCGGGAACATCTCCTGCAGGCGCGGATTGTCGATGCCCTTGATGATCTCGAATTCCTGGTCGGCGCGTTCCGAGCCCGCCGCGAACAGCATCACCTCGTCGCGCAGCAGGTGGTACACGCCGCGGAAGTTCTTGCCCATGCCGATCGGCCAGGTCACCGGGGCGCACTGGATCTTCAGCACCGATTCCACTTCATCCAGCAGCTCGAGCGGATCGCGGGTTTCGCGGTCCATCTTGTTCATGAAGGTGACGATGGGCGTGTGGCGCATGCGGCACACGTCCAGCAGCTTGATGGTCTGGGTCTCCACGCCCTTGGCCGCGTCGATCACCATCAGCGCCGAGTCGACCGCGGTCAGCACGCGGTAGGTGTCTTCCGAGAAGTCCTGGTGGCCGGGAGTGTCGAGCAGGTTGATGACGTGCTCGCGGAACTCGAACTGCATGACCGAGGACGCGACCGAGATGCCGCGCTGCTTCTCGATCTCCATCCAGTCGGAGGTGGCGTGGCGCGCGCTCTTGCGCGCCTTGACGGTGCCGGCCATCTGGATCGCGCCCGAGAACAGCAGCAGCTTCTCGGTCAGCGTCGTCTTGCCGGCGTCAGGGTGGGAGATGATGCCAAAGGTGCGGCGCCGCGCGGTTTCGCGCGCGATCTGGGCCGGCAGTTTGGACGAGCCGGACGACTCGGGGAGGTCGTCCGTGGAGGTGCTGGAATCGGTAGTCATAACCGGCAAGTATACCGTACGGCTCCCGTTCCCGGCACCTCCCGCGGGTGCTTTTGTGCAGCTTAGTTACGCACCCGGCGCCAGCCCACGCGGCGGGTCGGCAGCGCGTTGGCCGCGGTCACGCCCGAGGTGATGGTCTTGCCGTCGGCGGTGGTGGTGATCATCTTCAGCGCGCCGGACGGCAGGCGCACGATGATGAAGCCCACCGCGCCCGAGGTGTTGGACAGCACGTTGCCCGCGATCTGGTCCGACTGCAGGTAGCTGCCGGTGCAGACGTTGAGCGCATACACGTTGCTGGTGCCGCCCACCAGGCAGGCCGAGGACGAGGACGGGATGTTGGTCACCACGTTCAGCGTGCCGCTGACCACCTTCGGATCGAGGTTGACCCGTTCGCCGGTGTTCTGGTCCAGGTCCACGAACCAGCCGGCCTTGGTCGACAGGTCGACTGGATTGTTGGAGATCTTCCACGGCGGGCCGCTCACGCCCGCGGTCACGGTCGGGGTCAGGGTCTGCTCCACCATGGTGGAACTGGCGCGCCAGCCGGTGATGGTGGTGTCGGTGTCCTTCAGCGCGTAGACCGACTGCACGTCGGTGTTGGCGACGTCAGGGACGTCCAGCAGGCGGCCGGTCCCGAACAGCACGACTTTCTGTGCCACCGACGAGGTGACGTTGCCGTCGGCGTCCTTGTAGTCGACCTGGCACTGGGTCACTTCCGGCCGGGTGGTGATCGGCTGGGCGCTGCCCGCGTCGCCCATCTTGGTCACGGTGGTGGGCTGGCGGGTGAAGTCGAAGCGCCACATGCGGCCCTGGTTGTCGCCGCCATACACGAAAGTGATCAGGGGATCGGTGTTCGGGTTGGCGGTGATGGCCGTGATCTTGGCCAGGCCCGGCGGCGTGGTCGTGCTGGCGCTGCCGGCCGCCAGGCGGTCCAGGATGGCGCCGGTCTTGACGTCCACGACGTACAGGTAGGCGCCGCCGTCGCCGTAGCTCACGCCGTCCACGCCGGGCACGTTGTTGTAGCCGGAGGCGAACATCACCACCCAGTGCTCCACACCCGCGCCGTCCTTCCACAGCCCGAACTGCGGGTTGCCGAACGACAGGCCGATGTCCTTGTAGCGCTCGTCCGCGCTGGCGCACACTGCCGGGTCGGCGCAGATCTCCCACAGCGAGACCGGGTTGGCCGGATCGGTCACGTCCAGCGCGTAGTAGCCGCGCCCACCCGCGTTCAGGCCGGCCACCAGCACGGTCTTCCAGACCCCGTCGATCTTGACGTCGCCCAGTTCAGGCGAGCCGTCCACCGTGAACTGGTGGTTGGTGCCGTAGCTGGTGTTGGCCTGGGCGTAAAGCTTGCGCATGGTGATGCGCGGGACGTAGGCCCACAGCTCGACCCCGTCGCTGGCGCGGAAGGCGTGCAGCATGCCGTCGTTGGCGGCGGTGAACACGGTGGCGGCGCGGCTGGCCTTGTCCACCTTGAACTGGCTGTAGCCCGCGGTGGTATAGCCCTTGCGCGGTTCGCGCAGGTAGGCCGGCTTGGCCGACGCGATGTCGCCCAGCACGATCGGAATGGTGTCGCCGTTTTCGGTCGAGGTGGTGGTGTAGGCGCGGAACACGCGGTCGTTGGCGTACTGCTGCTGGCCGCGCAGCCAGTTCACCAGGTTGGCCCCGCTGTTGGCGCTGGTCTTTTCGGTCGGCGTCAGGATGGTGCACTGGCTCCACAGGGTGCACTTGTTGTCGAACCAGGACTTCTCGAGCGTGCTCATGGCGTCGTAGCTGAAGTCCTTCAGCCCGCCGCCCGACGCGTTGCGCATCTTGATCACGCGGCTGTCGGTGGCGGCCGCCACCTTGGTGCCCAGGGTGGTGGTGGTGCTCCACAGGACGCTGTCGCCGACGATGCCGGTGACGGTGTCGATCTTCTTGTCGGTCAGTTCGCCGTACCACTTCACGGTGGTGAAGGTGTCCGAGAAGATGTCGTTGTCCTGCTGCGAGATGTTCGGCGTGGAGGTCGCCGCGGCGGCCGCCGCGCCCTGCTTGATCTTGATGTTGTTCAGGGCCGCGTTCAGGCCGGCCACCACGTCGGTCGGGTCGGCGGCGCTGAAGTATTTGCCGTGGCCGTTGATGGCGGCGTGCCACAGGTCGTCCACCCGCGACGGCACGCCCAGGTTGGCGTCGGTGCTGCTGAAATCCGGGTCCGGCCACACATAGGGGCCGTTGTTGTTCCACGGGCAGCCGCTGGCCACGCGGTTGATCAGATTGGAGAAGTCGCCGCCGGGCTTGGGCGCGGTGTCGTAGTTCGGCTCATAGTTCATGACCCCGTCCACGCCCAGGCCCAGGGTGTAGGTGTTCATGTGCAGGCGGGTGTTCTCGCCCGGACCGGCCGGGACCGCGCCGACCGCGCTGCTGCGGTCTTCCAGCCCTTCGCGCAGGGAGGCGCCGGGCGTGTTGGAACCGCCGTTGTACCAGTACAGGGCAATGTCGGCCAGCGAGCGCTCGGTCTGGGACGCTGGGTCGACGCAGCCGGATTCCAGGGTACAGAACAGGGCCGGATTGGCGGCCTTGTCGATGTTCTGGCTGATATTGGTCGGCAGCGGGTCGCCGTGGGAGTCGGTCCCGTCCAGCACGTCGCCGCCGTTCCAGTAGCCGTCCGTGGTCACGAAGGTGAAGTTCTGCTGGCAGGGATAGGCCACCACCTCGCTGCCCGCCGCGTAATTGAAGGGCGCGATGTTCTTGTACATCTTGCCGACGTTGTCCAGGGCCGGACGCAGGGGCGTGCCGCCGCCGGTGTCCATGGCATACAGCCAGCTGTACCAGTTGCTGCGGTTGGTGCCGGTGAAGTCCTTCGGCACCTTGAAGGAACTGGCCGGCGGCGACAGCAGGCCGCCGTCGGACAGGTTGACGATACCGACCCGGTAGTTGCCGTCTAGCGGGCGGAAGGCCAGGCCGACCGCCGTCTTCATCATCTGGTTGCGCGTCTTGTAGTAGGCGTACCAGTTGGCGAAGTTGGTCATCTCCTCTTCATAGGTACAGACGCTGGCGTTGGCGCAGTCGGTCCGGTTCGGGTCGCGCGGATAGGTGCGGCCGGAGCGGATGTCCACGCGCACGAACACCGGCGCACCGGCCGCGATCGGCTGGGTGGTCACCGGAATGGCGTCATTGACCGGGGCGGTGGCCGGGTAGTTGGTGATCGAGAACCCCAGGCTGCCGCCATCGGTCACGCTGCCCATGGCCAGGCTGATGGCGGTGGCGCCAGTGCGCTTGTCCACCACGCAGACCGTGTTGCTGGTGTTGACCTTGCACGCCGTGGAGACCGCATTGCCACCGGCGTAGACCGCATAGCTGTTGCCCGCCGTGCTGGTCAGGGCCTTGCCCGCGATGGCGGTGGCCACCGTGCCGGCGCTCGCGCCCTTGGCGAGGGACAGTGCGCTGCTCCACATCGCCGTGCTGCCATTGGCCGTCATGTTGCTGATCGACGGGGCGGCGTTCTTGGAGTTGGAGGCCGAACCGGACACCTTGATGATCGAGGTCGGCGGATAGGCCGGGGCCGTTTGCACGCTGGGCGTGACGGCGGAAATGGTCCAGTTCTCGCGGCTGCTGTCGAACACCAGCTGGCAGGTGCTCTTGGCCGCGCCGGCCGCGCAGGACAGGGGCACCACTGCCACCACGTTGTCGGCGTACAGGGTGATGCCGAGCGAGTCGCAGTCCGTGGCCCCGTTGACCGGGGTGCGCACGCAGGCGGTGTACTGGTTGGTCAGGCCGGTCTTGGCGACGATGGACTGGGCCAGCGCGTCGGCCAGCGCCTTCTGGCTGCTGGTCACGGTGGTGCCGCTGGGCGCCGTCACCGCGCCATTGGTGATCACCACGTCCGTGGTGCCGTTCTCGCGCACCGAGACGCTGGAGATCGACATCGACCCGCTGGACGACGAGGCGCCGATGGTGATGGTGCCAAAGCTGTTGTAGGTATTGGTGGTGTTGCCGAAACGCGGATATTCATAGCTGCCGCGGGCGTACTTGGCCTGGCAGTTCGTCAGGGCCGAGGAATTGCACCAGCGGACCTTGGCCGGAATCGGGTAGCCGTCCGGGGCCGGCGCGCCCACGCTCACCACTTTGCACGAGCGCATGTTCACGTCCGTGCAGTACTCGACCACGTTGATCTTGTAGTAGTACGGCGCGCTGGTGGTCGCGCTCTGCGAGTAGTAATCGTTGTTGGGATAGGTGTAGGTGACGTCGTTGGTCTTGCAGTCGGTGGTGTTCGGCTTGCACCATTGCTTGTCCGGGAACCGGGTGAGGTCGGTCAGGCTCTCGGAGTTGTTCAGCATGTTGATGCTGTCCTTCCCGAACTTGTCGGTGGGGACCTTGGTCCACGTGGTGGTGGCCGCGCTGTCCATGTTCGGATAGGAGCTGCCGTCGTAGTACACCGGCGGCGTGTAGGTGATGGCCGGGTTGTAGTACTGGCGGTTGAAGTCCGGCGCATTGAACGGCGGCATGCCGTTGGTGCAGGCGGCATACGACCCGTAGGACACGTCGCGCACCCGGCAGCTTTTCGAGTTGCCGGACAGGCCGATGTGGTCAGGCGTGTACAGGCGCGCCATCGAGCCGGAGTTATCGAACAGCAGCATGATGTTCGGCTTCACGCTGCCGGTGCCGGAGATGTTCAGGAGCGGCACCTGGGCTATGTTCGTGGTGGCGGCCTGCGAGACTCCGGCCAGCAGGGCCGTCAGGGCGAGGATGAGGGTGGAGATCCTGGAATTCATGGGGAGTACCTCAATCAGGCGCCGATCATCACGACCAGCTGGTTGACCACGTTGCTGCCGCGCGCGCTGGACATGCGCGCCGTGATCACGTAATGCAGCTGCGGGCTGCCGGCGAAACTCGGGGTGTCGGAGGCCAGGCTGTCGCCCAGCGCCACGGCGTTGTTCAGGGTCGAGGTATTGGCCGAGGTCTGCACGCAGCGGTTGGTGCCGGAGTCGTAGGCCCCGGTCACCGCGCACATGCGGTGCACCACGTACTCGATCTCGTTACCGGCCGCGTCGGTCACGGTCACCGAACCGTTCCAGAAGCCGCTGGAGCGCACGGTCTGGCTGGTGTCGAGGGTGGCCTGGTAGCCCTGGGCGGCGATGTTGTGCTCGAGCGCGGACTTGTCGGTCTTGGCCTGGCCGCTCAGCCATTCGAAGGCTGTGTGCAGGCCGAAGTCGACCGCCTTCGACTGCGCCGATTCGTAGGCCAGGTTGGCGGCCGTCAGCGTGCTCGAATGGCTGGACTTGAACAGGTACACGGTTCCGACCAGCATCACGGCCAGCAGGATCAGCATGACCGGCAAGGCGATGCCGCGCTGCAGGCGGCGGGCGAAAACGGGCTTCATGCGGTCGGCCTCCAGGCGGCATTGCGCAGCGGGACGATGGTCTCGAAGACGCGGTAGCGGTAGCACTTCCAGCTCAGGGTGTCGCCAGTGACGTCGACATCGACGTCGACCGGCACCGCGGTCACGCCGTCCGGCGCGTCGGTGGCAAAGATGTGCGGTTTGGTACTGGTGGCGCTGCAGGTGCCATCCGCGGCGGGCTTCTCCGGCGCGCGGCTGCGCGCCACCACGGCGATGCGCAGGGCCGCCACGTGCTGGTAGTCGCCGGCGCTGCCGACCACGGTGTCGCCGTCGGCATCGATCATGGTGTTGGACCAGCGCTGCACCGTCAGGCCGGTCTGCGGCTGGAAGGCGGCGCCCAGGCGGGTGTCGAAGCCGTACTGGGCCTTGATGGAGACGACGTTGTCCACCACCGTGGACGGCGCGGCCGAGGCGCCGGCCAGGTCGGTCGAACGCAACTGGAGCAAGCCGTTGGCGACCGACCATGTGTGGAAGGCCAGGCCACCGGCCGGGCCGAGGTTGAACAGGCGCGCCTGGCTGCCGGAATAGGCCGCGCCCAGCGCCCCGCTGTTGAAGCGGAAGCTGGTGCCGCTGGCGATGTTCACGTACTGGTCCGCGGGCGGTGGTGCCAGGGCGCTGGTGTCGTTGGAAATCTGGGCCAGCGCGCACTGGGCCGCACCGGCGGTTTCCGGGGCCGCCACGATCACGTCGCCCTGGTTGAAGCCGTAGGGCACGCGGTCGACGTCGATGCGCGTGCCGGTGCTGTAGTTGGCGATGATGCGCATGGTGCCGGTGCCGGACATCGAGCTGCCGGCCAGCAGGGTGATGCGGTCCGGGCGCGTGCCGTTGTTCTCGATGATGGCGGCGGCCAGCGGGTGCACGGTGCCGGTGCCGCGGGCGACCTCCGGCAGCGCATAGTGGCCGGTGTCGGACATGACGGTGTCGCAGCCGACCAGCAGCGGGTCGTTCAGGCCCCACCCGGCCTGGGCCGCGTCATTACTGATCGAGAACATCGCCAGCATGCCGTTCTGCATCTGGTCGGAACCGCCCAGCGCGGACTGGCGCGCCTCGTCGGTGCCGGTGACCATCCGGGTGGCGAAGATCAGCGCAATCATGCCGATCAGGATGCTGACCATCAGCTCGATCAGCGAGAAGCCTGGCGCGGGGCGCGTGAGCGGGACGGGGCGCATGGCGGGCCTCATACGGATTGCGACAGGTAGATGGTTTCGGCCTGGCGGTCGCAGGCGGCCGGCAGCGCACCGCTGGTCGGGCAGCTCACGCTGGCCGGGCTGCGCACGCCCTGGCGGCGCCAGGCGATGGTGACGGTGACCACGGTGCGCGTGGTGCTGGCGACCGAGTCGACGGCGACTTCCACCGCCGCCCCGGGAATCGCCGCCTGGGTGTCGGTGTACCAGGCCGCCAGGCGCTCGGGGGCCTCGGCGGCCCCCGCGGCCATGGCATAGCTGGCCAGGTTGGCCTGGTCGGTGCTCATGGTGCCGACCAGCCGTTCGATGGCGATGGTGGCTTCGGCGCGCGAACCGGCGTCGGCCAGGGCCTGGTAGGAGCGGGCCTGCATGGCGACCGCGCCGACCAGGCCGATGCCCAGCAGCAGGATCGCGACCAGGGCTTCGACGAGGGCCACGCCGTGCTGGCGGCGGGCAGGCAGGGATGGGCGGAGGGAGCTCATGGGCAGGCGCGGGAATCGGGCAAGGCGCGGGTGGGGTCGCACTTGGCGGCCATGCCGGCCAGGGTGATGGCGACGGCGGTGCTCGGGAATTCCCCGGCGTGGGCGAACGAGGGCGCCAGTTCGAGGAGGGTCAGGCGCGCGGGCACGCTGGTATCGACCCAGCCGACCGGGGTGAAGTACACGGTGGTGGCCCCGGCCGGACGCAGAGTGGGCTGCAGCACGTCGGTCTTGGGCAGGGTGGCGGCCGAACGCACCACCGACTTGAACCCGGCCGCGCCCTCCGGGTCGCCGGTGGCCACGGTGGTCGCGGTGGACCAGGTGCCGTCGCTGTCGTTGCAGGGCTCGGAAGGCGTCGGGAAGCAGATGTCCACCTGCCAGTCGTACTGGCCGCTGGTGCTGTTTTCGGTCAGGGTGATGCGGCTGGCCGCATTGTGGGTGACGGCCTGGGCCCGTGCCAGGCGGAAGCCCTCGGCATAGAACTCGGTGGCGCCGGCGGCCTTGGTGCTGGTCAGCCAGTTGCCCATCATCGGAATGCCGACAGCCAGCAGGATCCCGAAGATCGCCAGCGCGATCAGGATCTCGATCAGGGTGAACCCGGCCGCGCGGCCGCGCGCCTGGGGGATGCTTATTGCACGCACGATCCGTCCTTGCGGTCGACCCAGCACGAGGTGCTGGTGGCCCAGCCGGTCGGCGCCCCGGTGGTGGCGCGTACGCCGGCCTGGTTGATGGTGTAGACGAAGCCGTCCATCTTGTTCACGCCGGTCGCGGTGATCGTGTAAGTGCTGGCGGTGTCGTTCGACAGGGCGAAGGTGAAGTTGGCGGTGTCGGACGGCACGCGGTTGAAGTCCTCGTAGGTGCGGTTGCTGGCCCAGTACTGCTCGGCCTGCGGCTGGGCGGCCGACAGGGCCGTGAAGGCCTCGGTCAGGCGGCCGCGCGTCACATAGCTGGTGTAGGCCGGCAAAGCAATCGCGCTCAGGATGCCGATGATGACCACGGTGATCAGCACTTCCATCAGGGTGAAACCTTGGCTCTTGCGGCTCATGCGGACGTCTCTCTCATGTCAGGTGGAATTTCGTATGGGAAATCATAAGCGCCGAAGCTTGCATTTCCCTGAGGAAAGGCTGACAAAACCCTGACAATGGCGGGTTTTTTTGCCCGGCAATTACAATGGTGTTAACGACCGGTATGGAGATGGCATGGGAATGGACGGCCTGACGCGCGAACTGCAGGCGATCGTCGACGATCCGGCGCTGCCGCTGGCGGGCCTGGCGGCGGTGGCGATCCGGGACGGCGCGGTGGTCTATCAGCACGCATTCGGGTACAAGCGGCTGCCCTCCTCCACCACGCCGAAAGCGTACCCGATTCGGCTGGATGGGGAGACGATGTTCCGTATCGCCTCGATCTCCAAGCTGGTCAGCACGCTGGGAGTCATGACACTGATCGAGCAGGGCGTGCTCGACCTGGATGCGGACCTGGGGCGCTACCTGGGCTATTCGCTACGGCATCCGCGCTTTCCGGACCGGCCGCTGACGCTGCGGATGCTGCTCACCCACCGGTCGTCGCTGTGTGACGCCGCGGGCTTGCGCTGGGGGCCGGAGGTCGACCTGCGCGCCGTGCTGCTGCCGGGCGGGCACCACTTTGGTACGGGCGCGATCTGGGCGCCGCAGGAGCCGGGCAGCTGGTTCGCGTACGCCAACGTCAGCTGGGGCGTGCTCGCCACCGTGCTGGAGGCGGCCACCGGCAAGCGCTTCGACCGGCTGATGCGGCGGCTGGTGTTCGATCCGCTGGGGCTGAAAGCCGGGTTCTACCTGGGGGACTTCGCACCC
The DNA here is from genome assembly GCF_004614185.1 of Zemynaea arenosa. Lineage (GTDB taxonomy): Bacteria > Pseudomonadota > Gammaproteobacteria > Burkholderiales > Burkholderiaceae_D > Telluria > Telluria arenosa. The sequence continues at coordinate 10,577 of NZ_SPVF01000173.1, forward strand.
GCGCGCCTGGACGATGTCGCCACCTTGTACCGCCGCCGCGAGAAGGATGGCGCGGAACGCTGGGATCCCCAGGGGCCGTGGATCGCACAGATCGACGACTTCGGTGCCGCCCCGCCCGCGGCGCCGCCGGGCCTGGATGACTATGTGCCCGGCACCAACGGCACCCTGTTCGGCCCGCAGGGCGGCCTGCGCATCTCGGCCGCCGAGCTGGCGCGCATCATGCTCATGCTGATGAACGGCGGGCGCGACGGAGAGCTCCAGCTTTTGCAGCCGGCCACCGTGGACCTGATGTTCAGCCGCCAGTGGACGTTCAACGGCCGCAACGGCACCGGCGACAGCGACACCTTCCGCGGCCTGCACCACGCCTGGGGCCTGGGCAACCAGCATTTCCTCGACGTGAGCGGCAGCGCCGGCGGGCGCGCTTGTGGCGACCGGCTGGTCGCGGGCGGCGGCTTCACCGGCGTGGGCCACCTCGGCTGGGCCTGGGGTCTGAACGCGCTGTTCGTGTTCGACCGCGCGCGCAGGGACGGCCTGATCTGGGTGAGCAGCGGCGTCGGTGCCGACCCGGACACATGTCCCGGCTGCTACTCGTCCAACGCCCGCTTCCAGGAGCGCATCACGGACGCGCTGTACCGCCAGGTCCTGGCGCCCTGACGCAGGCTCAGGCCAGCGCCCCGATCCAGCGGGCGATCTCCTCGCCGATCCGCTGCGGGTGGTCCTCCTGCAGGTAGTGGCGGCCCTCCCCGAGGACCACGTGGCGGCAGTTGTGCAGCACCGTGCTGTACTCCGCGGCCACGGCGGGAGGCGTCAGCACACCCGGGTCGGCCGAGAACAGCAGCTTGGGATAGGTGGACGCGCGCAGGGCACGGTCGTTGGCGCTCACCAGCTCCCACATGTCGGCGGGGACACCCGCGATCGGCAGCTCGCGCGGCAGGGCCAGGATGGGGCGGCGCGACGCCGGGTCCGGGAAGGGCCGGCGGTAGGCCGCCAGTTCCGCGCCGCTCAGGCCGCGCACCACCGACCCGGGCAGGATCCGCTCGACGAACACGTTCTGCTCCAGCACCAGCTGCTCGCCTGAGCCGGGGGTGCGGAACTGCTGGAACAGGGCTCGCACCTCGGGCCGCGGATGAAAGTCATCCCAGCTGGCCATGGGCCGGATGAACTCCATGAAGGCCAGGCCCAGGATCGCGTCCGGCCGCCGCGCCGCGAGGTGGAAGGCGAGCGCCGTGCCCCAGTCCTGGGCCACCACGAAGAAGCGCTCCAGGTGCAGGGCGGCAAGAAAGGCCTCCAGGTAGCGCACGTGGTCCAGGAAGCGGTAGCCGATGGCGGGCTTGCCGGAGGCGCCGAACCCGATCAGGTCGGGAGCGACGCAATGCGCCACAGGCGCGACATGCGGCAGGATCTCGCGCCAGGTGAAGGATGAGGTGGGATTCCCGTGCAGGAACAGGGCCGTGGGCCGGGCAGGATCGCCCGCCGTGCGGTAGGCCAGGTGGGAATCGAGGACGGGGCAAGAGCTCGGCGGAACAGAGGTCATACGTGTCTCCATCAGGTAAAAAAGTGATCGGAGCGTTAACAATACGTACGACCGTATTGGATGTCAAGACCATTTGACGTTGACTACGTACGCACGTATTATTTTCAGCATGGCCAAGAAATCACTGCGCGAAGACATCCTGGACGCCGGGCTGCGCGTCATGCTCCAGAAGGGCTATGCGGCCGCCAGCGTGCGCGACGTGGTCGCCGCCGCCGGGGTGCCGCAAGGCTCCTATACCAATCACTTCCGCTCGAAGGAGGCGTTCGCGGGCGAGGTGCTCGAGCGCTACTTCGCCCACACCCAGGACCTGGTGGCGCGCGCCCTGGACGATACCAGCCTGGCCCCGCGCGAACGGCTGCGGCGCTACCTGGACCTGATCACCGGACAGCTGGCCGCGGACGAGTTCCGGCGCGGCTGCCTGATCGGCGACTTCAGCCTCGAGGCGGCCCCGGCCAGCGAACGGCTGCGCACGCAACTGGCCGGCCTGTTCCGCGAGTGGCGCGACCGGTTTGCCGCCTGCATCGCGGCCGCACAGGCCGCAGGGGAGATCGAGACCACGTTCGCTCCGGCCGACCTGGCGGAGTTCCTGCTGGCGTCATGGGAAGGCGCCATCCTGCGCATGAAGGTGGAGCGCACTGCGGAGCCGCTCGAGCGCTTCCAGCGGATCGCCTTCGCCACCTTCCTGCGCCCGCCGGGCACCTGAACCTCAGCCGGGGAAATACACCGTGAACACGGCGCCGCCGCCGCGCCGTTCGCCGACCTCGACGCTGGCGTGGTGGGCGCGCGCGATGTCGCGCACGATGGCCAGGCCCAGGCCGCTGCCGTGGGTCTTGCTGTCCAGCCGCACATGGCGGCTGAAGACCCGCTCGCGCATGTCGCGCGGGATGCCGGGGCCGGTGTCCTCGACCGTGAACACGCCGCCGCCCTGCCCGTCCGGCCGGCAGCCGACCGTCACAGTGCCGCCCGGCGGCGTGTAGCGCAGGGCGTTGTCGACCAGGTTCTCGACCAGGTCGCGCAGCAGGAAGCGGTCGCCCGAGACCGGAGTCGGCAACACGTCGAAGCCGATGTCGATGCCCTTGCGGGCGGCCTCCTCGACGAAGTACTGCACCGATTCCTCCACCAGCGACACCAGGTCGAGCGGCTCGAGCCGGGTCTTCTCGAAGCGGCTCGGCTCGGCGCGCGCGAGGGCCAGCAGCTGGTTGGTCTGGCGGATCATGCGCTCGGCCGAGGACAGCATCAGTTTGAGCGAATGCTGGCTCTTCGCGTCGTCCGGATGGCGCTCGGCCAGCCACTCCAGCTGCAGCTTGAGCCCCGCCAGCGGGGTGCGCAGCTGGTGCGCGACGTTGGCCAGGAAGTCGTGCTGGGCCTGGGCGCCGGCGCGCACCCGCTCCAGCAGGTCGTTGAAGGCGGCGGCCAGCGGCATCAGCTCGGCGGGCAGCGCGCCGGTCTCGATCGGCGACAGATCATCGCCGCTGCGCGCGTTCAGTCGGGCGCGCAGGCGGGCCAGCGGCTGCAGGCCGTTCGACACCGAGAACCAGATCAGGCCGACCGTGGCCAGCGTCGCGATGCCTTCCAGCGGCAGCAGCGCGCGCAGGATGGCCGAGCGGGTCTGCTCGCGCTTGCGCACCGTGCGGGCATAGCCGATGCGCAGCTCAGGGCCGCCCGGCC
>NZ_SPVF01000215.1 GCF_004614185.1 Zemynaea arenosa
TGCCAGTGACGCCCGCGGCGCCTGCGCTGCCCTCCGACGCGCCGGCTGCAGGAGCCGCGGCGGCAGGCTGCGCATCATCCCGCCGCAGGAGGCGGCGCAGCGCGCGTTGGAACAGCTTGGTCACCACGATGGGGAGGCTCCGGGACAGGTCGACGCCACGATTATCCGCGCATTCACGGCGCCGCGGCGCCCGGCGCGGGATCGACCGTTGTGGGATCGCCCGCCGCAGGATCGTCTGCCGCAGGATCGCCTGCCGCCTCTTCCTCACGCGAGCTGTCGCCCAGGGCGCGCTTGACCGCTCCCACGCGCTCCTTACGGATCGCCTCGGGGATCTTTTCTTTCTGGTCGTTGTAACGGCCCGCGATCACACCCGCGTTGATGCTGCGCGCCGCGCCCAGCGCCATCAGCAGCCGCGCGGACTGCGGATAGGGCCGCGTGCGGAAGTCCTGCATGTTCTTCGCGTTGCCGCGCCCGCGGAAGTCGCATTCGGCCGCCTGCAGCATCTGCTCGAACCGCTGCGGCTTGCGAAACGCGTCGCAACGCTCCAGCAGATTGACGATGGTCGTCGCCCGCAGCACCTCCGCGCGGGTCACGTTGCCATGTTCGCGCGCCGTCATCACCGCCAGATCGCGGCAGTCGTTGGGCACCTTCAGGCGCTTGCTCACCTGGTCCACCAGCTTGAGGCCCAGACCTTCGTGGCCGTGGTGTTTCGGCCATTCCTCGGACGGCGTCACGCCCTTGCCCAGGTCGTGCATCAGGGCTGCGTAGCGCACGCACAGGTCGAATCCGCGCTCCGCTGCGTAGTCGACCATCAGCATCATGTGCACGCCGGTGTCGATTTCCGGGTGATGCGCAGGCGGCTGCGGCACGCCCCACAGCGCGTCCAGCTCCGGGATCAGCCGCGCCAGGGCGCCGCACTCGCGCAGCACCGTGAACATGCGCGACGGCGTGGCCTCCATCATCCCGCGCGCGAGTTCCTGCCACACGCGCTCCGGCACCAATGCGTCGACCTCGCCCGCTTCCACCATGCGCCGCATCAGCGCCATGGTCTCCGGCGCCACCGTGAAATCGCCAAAGCGCGCCGCAAAACGCGCCAGGCGCAGGATGCGCACTGGATCTTCCTCGAAGGCGGAGGACACGTGCCGGAACACGCGGCTCGCCACGTCCGCCCGCCCGCCGTGCGGATCGATGATGGTCCCATCCTCCGCCTGCGCCATCGCATTGATGGTCAGGTCGCGCCGCACCAGGTCATCTTCCAGCGTCACATCGGGCGCGGTATGGAACACGAAGCCGTGGTAGCCAGGCGCTGTCTTGCGCTCGGTGCGCGCCAGCGCATACTCCTCCTGAGTATCCGGGTGCAGGAACACCGGGAAGTCCTTGCCGACGGGCCGGAAGCCGCGCGCCACCATCTCTTCCGGTGTGGCGCCGACGACCACGAAGTCGCGGTCCTTCACCGGAAGGCCGAGGAGCGCATCGCGGACCGCGCCGCCGACGACATAGGTTTGCATGAGCTGCCTGGAGATCCTCAGTCGCGGTACCGCTCGTCCTCGCGCGGGATGGTCTCTTTTTCCACCTCGGCCTCGGCCACCCAGCGCGCGACGGCCGGGTGATTGAGCACGCGGTCGCAGTAGGCCTGCAGCGCGGGCGCCAGCGCCACGCCATAGGTGCGGAAGCGCATCACGACCGGCGCGTAGAACGCATCGGCGATCGAGAAGTCGCCGAACAGGAACTGGTGGTGCCCGAAGCGCGCCAGGCATTCCTCCCAGATCTCGCAAATGCGGCCGATGTCCGCCTGCGCCTGCGGCGTACGGCCCTTGCCATGGAAGCGGGCGCGGATGTTCATCGGCATCGCCGTGCGCAGCGCCTCGAAGCCAGAATGCATCTCGGCCACCACCGAGCGCGCCAGCGCGCGCGCGGCCACATCCTGCGGCCACAGGTGCTTGTCATGGAACTGCTCGGCCACGTACTCGCAGATGGCCAGGCTGTCCCAGATCGTCATCTCGCCCGCCAGCAGCACCGGCACCCGCCCGGCAGCGGAATAGTCGGCGATGCGCGACTGTGTGTCCGGCTGGTCCAGCGCGATCTTCACTTCGGTGAAGGGAATATTGAAGGCGGTGAGGGCCAGCCATGGCCGCATCGACCATGATGAATAGTTCTTGTTGCCGATGACGAGCGTGAGCCCGGCGCGCTTGGCCGCGTTGAGGGTCTGCGACAGGATCGGATCGAGTTCTGTGGTTTCCATGGCAGGTGTCAGGGGTACGTCAGCGGCCGGCGTTGGCACGGAACTTGTCGTAGCGCAGCTGCGGGTCCAGGTAATGCGGTGCCACCGCTTCCAGCGCGGTGAGGTGGATGCCCAGCGCCGCCGCGGTGGTGGTCTGGATGGCCGGGTCGACCACGTTATCGTGCTTCATCGAGTCCAGGTTATCGCGGCTCATGAGCGGCTTGCCGGGCAGGAGTTCGAGGAAGCCCGCGACCATCCGGCCCAGACCCATCGGCATCTCGTACACGCGCCGCTCGCAGCCCGCGTAGCGGCCCGCGAGGCGCACCATGTCACCCAGGCTGTAGATCGAGGGGCCGCCGAAATCGAACACGCAGTGCTTCGTCTTCGGGTCCTGCAGCGCGTTGGCGAAAGCACGCGCCACGTCGCATACGTAGACCGGCTGGAAGTCGACCGAGGCGCCGGGCAGCCACAGGAACGGCATCTTGCGCGACACGCGCGCGAACACGGTGAGGAACTTGTCGCCCGGGCCGAACACCACGGACGGACGGAAGATGGTCGCGGCCACCGAGGGTTCGGCGCGCGCAGCCACTTCGCCGTCGTACTTGGAGCGCTGGTACATGGACGGGCCGTCGATGGCCGCGCCCAGGGCGCTCATGTGCAGGAAGCGTGGCACGCCTTCCGCCGCGCAGGCGGTGACGATCCGGCGGGGCATGTCCACGTGGGCGCGCTTGAAGTCCTCGCCATACGGGCTGCCGCGGCGCGAGTGCAGGATGCCGATCAGGTTGATGGCAGCCGCCTTGCCGCGCACCAGCTGCCGCACCACCGCGTCATCGTGGATGTTGGCCTCGACCACCTCCACGCCCGGCAGCATGATCAGGTGCTTGGCGCTCTCGTAGCGGCGGGTCGGCACGAGCACGCGGTGCCCCTGCTGCACCAGGTGCGCCACCAGGTGGCTGCCGATGAAACCGGAGCCACCGAATACAACGACGGACATCTCTTTCATGTTCTTGTTATCTCCGTTCTCGTGAAGGATTCTTATTCGCTGCGCGCTCCGGCCGGCGTCACGGTCCCCAGCCGCGCCTTCAGCGACTGCGGCTTCTTCTCGAACAGCGCCGCATAGTTGGTGGTGTTGGCCAGCACGTTCTTGACGTAGTTGCGCGTCTCCGGGAAGGGGATGGTCTCGGCGAACACCGCGCCTTCCATCGAGCGGTCCATCTTGTCGCGCCAGCCGTTGATGCGTCCCGGCCCTGCATTGTACGCGGCGGTGGCCAGCACCTCGGAGCGGTTGAACTTCTCGTAGATCATGTCGAGGTAGTTCGAGCCGAGCACCAGGTTGGTCTTGAGCTCACCCAGCTTGTCGTGGCCGTAGTCTTCCAGGCCGATTTTCCCGGCCACGTACTTGCCGGTGGACGGCATCACCTGCATCAGGCCCGAGGCGCCGACGCTGGAGCGCGCATCGCTGACGAAGCGGGACTCCTGGCGGATCAGCCCATACACCCAGGCCAGGTCCAGTCCCAAGGCCTGGGTCGTGGGCGCCAGGATGTCCTCGTGCGGGGACGGGAAGCGCTGGCTGTAATCGACTTCGCTCTTCGTTTTTTCGGCGGTGTAGACCATGCGGTCCAGCACCTGGTTCTGGCGCGCGTACTCGCCGGCGGCCAGCAGTTCGCGCTCGTTCATCTTGCGCAGTTCCCAGTTCCACTCGCGCGTGCCTTCGAAGCGCAGCCGCAGGGCGAAGAACTTGAGCGAGCGCTGGAAGCCCGGGTTGCGCGCCATGGCCGCCAGTTCGTCCGGCGTGGGCGTGCGGGCCTGCGGCGGCAGGGTGATGGGCTGGCCCAGCTCCTCGATCGCGAGCTGGCCGTAGAAGTTGGTCTGGTCCGCGATCTTGCGGTACAGCGCCAGCGCTTCCGGATTGTCGTGGCCGAATTCGGCCTGCAGGGCGCGCGCCAGCCAGTAGGTCCAAGTGGGCTCATTGCGCAGCGCCGCGGGCATGGCCTGGATGGTGGTGGCCACGGTCTTCCACTCGCCGCGCTTGAGGGCGATGCGGGTCTTCCATTGCAGCTGGTCCGCGCTGAGCGGCGCGCCGGCGGCCTTGCGCCAGTACTCGGCGGCTTCCGGCGCCATTTGCAGGGAGGCTGGGTGGGCGATGGCGGCCCAGCCGATCGCGCGTTCCTGTGCGGTCAGTTTGGGCTCGTTTTTCTTCAGCGCGATCGTCGCCAGCTTGAGGCTCGTGCGCGCCATGCGGCCGATGGCGACCAGATAGATCTCATGCTCGGCGCGCGTCTTGCCAATGCCGCGGGCCATCGCGATGGCCGGCAGGTCGACCGCTTGCGCGGCGCGCGTGTCCGAGGCACCCAGCAGCAGCGCCGTGCGGCGCGCGGGGCCAGTGGCGTCGAATTCGCCCGCCAGGCGCAGTTGCGTGAGCAGGTCGTCGGTGTTGAACTGCTTGGCCTGATACAGGGTGGCGATCAGGGTAGCGCAGGCCTCGCCGTAATAAGTCGGGTTGACCAGCAGGGCGCGCGCCTCGTCGGCGACCCGGATGCCCTTCACGGCGCGCGACAGCAGCCAGTAGCACTTGACCTGGGTGTCGTCCTGCAGCACGAACAGGGGATACTGCTGGTCGAAGTTGGTCCAGTCGCGCTTGCGGCCCAGCTGCAGCAGCCAGTCGTTGCGCAGGCGGTCGGCGATGGCGCTGCCGTCCCAGCGCTGCAGGACCGCACGGATCTCATCGTCGGACGCATCGCGCAGGCGCGGTTTCAGCCGATAATAGTCAACGTAGGACGGAATCTCGTAGCTGGGCAGGCGCGCGGCCAGCTCGGTCGCACGCAGCGGATCGTCCGCCCGCGCCGCATCGCGCAGCTGGAGGAAGATCTCGTCATTGACGCGCTGCTGGTCGGCGATGGTACCCTGCGGGACCGGCGGCGGAGGCACCTGCGCCTGCACGGCCAGGCCTCCACTCGCGAGCAGCGCACCGGCCAGACAACGGGACAGGAATCTCAGGCTTGCCACTCTCACTTTTGCACTCACTTACCACATCCTTACTCACATGAGCCGCGACCCAAGAATACCATGCGCCCCCGCTGGCCTGCCAGCCGGCGCACCGCAGGATGCCCCGCTCGACAAGGCCGCGCTGAGGAAAGCGTTGGCTTCGCGCCGCGCGGCGCTGGACCCGGCGGTGAAGGCGGAGTGGGATGGACGCATCTGCCACAAGCTGGTGGAGTGGTGGCACACCGTGCAGGTGCCGTCGGTGGCGGTGTACTGGCCGATCAGGGGCGAGCCGGATCTGGCGGTGGCCTGCGATGCGCTGGCGGGGCTGGGTGTGCAACTGGCGCTGCCGGTGGTGCTGCAGAAGGCTGCGCCGCTGTCGTTCGCCGAGTGGCGCTTTGGCGAGGACATGGTGAAGGACGCGATGGGAATGGTGATTCCGGCGCAGCTGCGGCTGATGGAGAAGCCGGCGGGCATCGTGATTCCCTGCCTGGGTTTCAATGCAGCGGGCTTCCGGCTCGGATATGGCGGCGGGTATTACGACCGCACGCTCGAAACGCAGCCGCGCCCGCGTACGGTGGGCGTGGCGTATGAATTCGGGCGGGTGGAATTTGCCAGCGCCCCGTATGACGTGGCGCTGGACTTGGTGCTTACTGAGGCGTGACGAGGCGGTTCCAGATCGCGGTGGTGGCCGCGGCCTGGTTCATGCTGTAGAAGTGCAGGCCCGGCGCGCCGCCCGCGAGCAGGCGCTCGCACAGCTGCGTCACCACATCCAGGCCGAAGGCCTTGATGGAAGCCGAGTCGTCGCCGAAGCTGGCCAGCTTCAAGCGCACCCAGCGCGGGATCTCGGCACCGCACATATCCGAGAAGCGCATCAGCTGCGTGGTGTTCGTGATCGGCATGATGCCGGCCACGATGGGCACGTCCACCCCGGCCTTGCGGGCCGCGTCCACGAACTGGAAGTAGGCGTCCGCGTTGTAGAAGTACTGGGTGATGGCGGCATTCGCCCCTGCCTGCACCTTGCGCACGAAGGCCTGCAGGTCGTCCTGCGGGCTGCGGGCTTGCGGATGCGTTTCGGGATAGGCCGCGACTTCGATGTGGAACCAGTCGCCCGTTTCGGCGCGGATGAATTCCACCAGCTCGTTCGCGTAGCGGAACTCGCCCGCGCCGCCGTAGCCACTCGGCAGGTCGCCACGCAGGGCCACCAGGCGGTGGATGCCGTGCGATTTGAACTGCTCCAGCACCGCGCGGATCGACTCTTTCGAGCCGCCTACGCAGGACAGGTGGGGCGCGGCCGCATGGCCTTCGGCGAGAATCTCCAGCACGGTGTCCAGCGTCCCCTGCTGGGTGCTGCCACCGGCGCCGTAGGTCACCGAGAAGTACTTGGGCCGGAGTTCCGCCAGCTTGCCGCGCGCGATGCGCAGCTTGTCGGCGCCTTCCGCTGTCTTGGGCGGAAAGAACTCGATGCTGAAATTAGGATCGGTCATCTTTGAGGAGCAGTGTGGAGAGCGCCCACGAGATCACGCTGTAGAGGATGGCCGCACCCATCGCCGACCAGAAGCCGGCGACATGAAAGCCTTCCACCACCTCGGCCACGAGCCAGAACAGCAGCGCGTTGATGACGAGGATGAACAGCCCCAGGGTGAGCACCGACACGGGCAGTGTCAGCAGCACCAGGATGGGGCGGATCAGCGTATTCACGAGGCCCAGCACCAGGGCGGCCACCAGGGCCGCGCCGAGGCTGGTCACCGTGACCGAATGCATCAGGTAGGGCAGCGCCAGCAGCGCCACCGCGTTGATGAACCAGAGGATGATCAGGCGCATGCGCTCTCCATTGGGGTCACGAGATTAGTAGCGGTAGTGCTCCGGCTTGAACGGGCCTTCCTGGGTCACGCCGATGTACTTGGCCTGTTCCTCGGTCAGGGTGGTCAGCTGGGCGTTGAGCTTTTTCAGCTGCAGGCGCGCGACCTTCTCGTCCAGGTGCTTCGGCAGAGTGTACACGCCGACCGGGTAGGCCTTGGTGTTGGTGTACAGCTCGATCTGCGCGATGGTCTGGTTGGCGAAGGAGGAGCTCATCACGTAGGACGGGTGGCCGGTGCCGCAGCCCAGGTTCACCAGGCGGCCTTCGGCCAGCAGGATGATGCGCTTCCCGTCCGGGAAGATCACATGGTCGACCTGCGGCTTGATGTTCTCCCACTGGTACTTGCGCAGGGCGGCGACTTCGATCTCGTTGTCGAAGTGGCCGATATTGCAGACGATGGCCTGATCCTTCATCTTCACCATGTGCTGCTCGGTGATGACGTGGTAGTTGCCGGTGCAGGTGACGAAGATGTCGCCATGTTCGGCGGCGTAGTCCATGGTCACCACGCGGTAGCCTTCCATCGCGGCCTGCAGGGCGCAGATCGGGTCGATCTCGGTGACCCACACTTGCGCGGACAGGGCGCGCATGGCCTGGGCGGAGCCCTTGCCCACGTCGCCGTAGCCGGCGATGACCGCGATCTTCCCGGCGATCATGACGTCGGTCGCGCGCTTGATGCCGTCCACCAGCGACTCGCGGCAGCCGTACAGGTTGTCGAACTTGGACTTGGTGACCGAGTCGTTGACGTTAATGGCCGGGAAGGCCAGCTTGCCGTCCTTGTGCATCTGGTACAGGCGGTGCACGCCGGTGGTGGTTTCCTCGGTCACGCCCATGATGTGCGGCAGGCGCTTGGAGTACCAGGCCGGGTCGGCGGCCAGGTGCTGCTTGATGGACGCGAACAGGAAGGTCTCTTCTTCCGAGCCCGGGTTGTTGAGGATGGACGCGTCCTTCTCGGCGCGGGCGCCCAGGTGCAGCAGCAGGGTGGCGTCGCCGCCGTCGTCCAGGATCATGTTCGAGTAGACGGCGCCGCTGGCATCGGCCGGCCATTCGAAGATGCGGTGGGTGTATTCCCAGTAGTCTTCCAGCGTCTCGCCCTTGACCGCGAACACCGGGGTGCCGACGGCGGCGATGGCGGCGGCGGCGTGGTCCTGGGTCGAGTAGATGTTGCACGAGGCCCAGCGCACCTTGGCGCCGAGGGCTTCCAGGGTGCGGATCAGGACCGCGGTCTGGATGGTCATGTGCAGGGAACCGGTGATGCGCGCGCCCTTCAGCGGCTGGGCGGCGGCGTATTCCTCGCGGATCGCCATCAGGCCCGGCATTTCGGTTTCGGCGATGCGGATTTCCTTCTCGCCCCAGGCGGCGAGGTTGATGTCAGCGATGACGTAATCCTGGGAAGTTTTCAGTACGGCGTTCATCACGCCCTCCTTTCAATGAGAAAAAAGTAACGTGAGCGCGGTTTGAAGATGGTTCCGAGCCTGGCGGGCCTTGTGCGCCCGTCGCAACGCTCCTCGGAAGGACCGCCATTGTAACACCGAAGCGCCCGCCGCTCCCACCCAGCCCTTCCAAAATCCCCGGTATCACGCCCCGCTCCCGGTATCAAAATCCAACACCGGGGTCAGGCACCGGTTCCCCTTGGGGTCAGGCCTGGTTTTGATTTTTATCATGCCCGGGTGCCAGGGCTTGTCTATGAAGGCGGTGCCTGACCCCGGTGGCGGGAAGTGATACTTTGCGAACGGGTGGTCGAAAAAAAAGCCGACGCGGGGTCGGCTTTTGATACTTCGGAGGGGAGTTACAGGCCGGCGGCGGCGCGCAGGATGGGGGCCTTGTCGGTGCGCTCCCAGGTGAACTCGGGCTCTTCGCGGCCGAAGTGGCCGTAGGCGGCGGTCTTGGCGTAGATCGGACGCAGCAGGTCGAGCATCTGCACGATGCCTTTCGGGCGCAGGTCGAAGTGCTCCATCACCAGCTGGGCGATCTTCTCGTCGGAGATCACGCCCGTGCCTTCGGTGTACACGGTGATGTTGATCGGGCGGGCCACGCCGATCGCGTACGAGACCTGCACCTGGCACTGGCGCGCCAGGCCGGCGGCGACGATGTTCTTCGCCACGTAGCGCGCCGCGTACGCCGCGGAACGGTCGACCTTGGACGGGTCCTTGCCCGAGAACGCGCCACCGCCGTGCGGCGCGGCGCCGCCGTAGGTGTCGACGATGATCTTGCGGCCAGTCAGGCCGCAGTCGCCCTGCGGCCCGCCAATCACGAAACGCCCGGTCGGGTTGACCAGGAACTTGGTGTCGCGTAGCCATTCCTTCGGCAGCACCGGCTTGATGATCTCTTCAATGACCGCTTCGGTGATCTGCGAGTGCGTGATCTCCGGCGCGTGCTGGGTCGACAGCACCACGGTGTGCACCGATTCCGGCTGCCCGTTCACGTAGCGCAGCGTGACCTGCGACTTGGCATCCGGACGCAGCCACGGCAGGCGGCCGTCCTTGCGCAGCTGCGACTGGCGCTCGACCAGGCGGTGCGAATAATAGATGGCGGCCGGCATCAGCTCGGGCGTCTCGTTGCAGGCATAGCCGAACATCAGGCCCTGGTCGCCCGCGCCCTGGTCCAGGTCCAGGCCGGCGCCTTCGTCCACGCCCTGGGCGATGTCCGGCGACTGCTTGTCGTAGGCCACCAGCACGGCGCAGCCCTTGTAGTCGATGCCGTAGTCGGTGTTGTCGTAGCCAATGCGCTTGATGGTCTCGCGCGCGACCTGGATGTAGTCGACGTTGGCGTGGGTCGTGATTTCGCCCGCCAGGACCACCAGGCCGGTGTTGCACAGGGTCTCGGCGGCCACGCGCGCACGCGGATCCTGCTCCAGGATGGCGTCAAGAATGGAATCGGAAATCTGGTCCGCGACCTTGTCGGGATGGCCTTCCGACACGGACTCGGAAGTAAAGAGGAATTCGTTGGACATCGCAAGCTCCTGATGCTGTGTTTAAAAATTCAAACCATGTCGCAGCAGCGGGTCCGCCTGCGACGCTTTAGCGACATTTATATCCCGCTTCGCAAGTTGTCTATTAACTCAGCGGTGTACTGCACGTGGTATTTTACGCTCCTTTTTCAAAATTTTGTGCGAGCAACCCACTCGAACAACGCGGTCTTTCCATGCTTGTCTTCCTTTTTCGGCTGCTCTCCGCCCTGCCCTTGCCCGCCTTGCACGTCCTGGGCAGCGGGCTCGGCTGGCTGGTGTACGGGCTCTCGCCGTCCTACCGGCGGCGCCTGCGCGCGAACCTGGCGCGGGCCGGGTTCTCCTCTCATCTGCACGAGGCGGTGGCCGAGTCGGGCAAGGCCATCGTCGAGCTGCCCTTCATCTGGTGCGCGGCGCAGGAGCGGGTCAACGCGGTGGCCGAGATGGAGAACTACGCGCTGGTGCAGGCAGCGCTGGACCGCGGCCACGGGATCGTGTTTCTCACGCCCCACCTCGGCTGCTTCGAGATCACGGCCCAGCAGGTGTCGCTGCACACGCCTCTGACGGTCATGTACCGTCCGCCCCGCAAGGCGGCCCTCAAACCGCTGGTGGAAGGCGCGCGCGCCCGCGGCAACATGGAGCTGGCGCCAGCCAACCTGTCCGGCGTGCGGGTGCTGGCCAAGAAGCTCAAGAAAGGCGAACCGATCGGCATCCTGCCGGACCAGGTGCCGCAGGAAGGCGAAGGCGTGTGGGCCGAGTTCTTCGGCGCGCCCGCCTACACGATGACCCTGCCAGCCAAGCTGGCGCAGCTGGGCAAGTCGCCGATCATCCTCACCTACGCCGAGCGGCTTCCGCAAGGACGCGGCTTCCTGATCCGCTTCTTCGAATTCGACGGCGACCTGTCCGGTACCCCGGCCGAGCAGGCGCGCGCCATCAACCGCGCGATGGAACAGCTGATCGCCAAGGTCCCGGCGCAGTATTTCTGGAGCTACAACCGCTACAAGTCGCCAGAAGGCGTGGCCGGGCCGGAGCAATCTGCATGAGGGCGCTGCTTGGCCTGATGTGGCTGCTGCACTGGCTGCCGCTGCCGCTGCTGGGGCGGCTCGGCGACGCGGTCGGGGCGGTGCTGTTCCTGGTGGTACGCAAGCGGCGCCACATCACGCTCACCAATTTGCGGCTGTGTATGCCGGAGCTGAGCGAGGCGGCCCGGCGCCAGCTGGCGCGCCAGCATTTCCAGGCCTATGCGCGCAGCGTGCTGGAGCGCGGCATCCTGTGGTGGGCGCCCGAGTCGCGCCTCAAGCAGCTGATCCAGGTAGAGCCCGGCGTGCCGCTGGCCGCGATCCAGGCCGGGCCGACCATCATCCTGTGTCCGCATTTCGTCTGCCTCGACGTGGCGGGCGTCGCCGTCATGCTGGAAAGCTCGCTGTGCTCGATCTACAGCGAACAGAAGAACAAGAGCTTCGACGCAGTCCTGCGCAAAGGCCGCTCGCGCTTCCGCCCGGTCAAGCTGTTCGCGCGCCAGGATGGCGTGAAGCCAATCCTGCGCGCGATGCGCGAGGGCCTGCCCTACTTCATGTTGCCGGACATGGACTTCGGCGCCAAGGATGCGGAGTTCGTGCCCTTCTTCGGCGTGCCGGCGGCGACGCTGACGGCGCCCGGCCGGATCGCCGCCGCCACCGGCGCCCAGGTGATCCCGGTGGTGGCCAGCTTCCTGCCCGGCTACCGCGGCTACCGCGTGCAGTTCTATCCGGCCTGGGACAACTACCCGGGCGAGGACATGGTCGAGGCGGCGCGGCGCATGAACGCCTTCATCGAAGAGCGCGTGCGCGAGCACCCGGCCGAGTACTTCTGGACCCACAAGCGCTTCAAGACCCGCCCGGCGGGAGAGCCCAGCGTATACTCCTCCTCATGAAACTGAAATTCACCAAGATGCACGGCGCGGGCAATGACTTCATCGTCATCGACGCCATCCACCAGGACGTCGACTTCACGCGTGCGCAGTGGGCGCGGCTGGCCGACCGCCGCTTCGGCATCGGCGCGGACCAGATCCTGGTGGTGCACAAGCCGGAGGCCGCCGATGTCGATTTCCGCTACCGCATCTATAACAGCGATGGCAGCGAGGTCGAGCAGTGCGGCAACGGCTCGCGCGCCTTCGTCAAGTTCGTGGTCGAGAAGGGGCTGACGGACAAGCGCTCGATCCGCGTGCAAACCATGAAGGCCATCATCGCGCCGCGCCTGGAAGACGACGGCATGGTCACGGTGGACATGGGCGCGCCGGTGCTGGAGCCGGCCCAGGTGCCGTTCCAGGCGGACGGGCTGCATGGCGTGCCGGAGGGGCATGACGTGCTGTGGCCGCTCGATGTCGGGACCAGCCGGGTGCTGGTGTCGGTGGTCTCGATGGGCAATCCGCACGCGGTGCAGGTGGTGGCGGATGTGGACACGGCGCCTGTGCTGGACACCGGGCCGCTGGTCGAGCACCATCCGCGCTTCCCGGCGCGCGTGAACGCGGGGTTCATGCAGATCGTGGACCGGCACCACATCCGCCTGCGCGTGTACGAGCGCGGCGCGGGCGAGACGCTGGCCTGCGGGACGGGGTCGTGCGCGGCGGTGGTCGCGGGGATCCGGCGCGGGTTGCTGGACTCGCCCGTGCGCGTGGAGGCGCGCGGCGGTGAGCTGTCGATCGCCTGGGCCGGGCCCGGCCAGCCGGTCATGATGACCGGGCCGGCCGTGACCGTGTTCGAAGGCGAGATCGAGATCTGAAGCGGGGCCGCCGCCCGGTGGCTCGCCCTGGCGCGGCTGACCTGGCGCGGCCGGCCTCCGCATGGGGTCTGTCCCCGCACGGGGACTGACCCCGGTGTGGACTGACCCGTCCTATGCCGCCATGCGCGGCGCCGCGAGCGTCCGCAAGCGGTACAGCCGCTGCCGGTAATTCCCTTCCGGCCCGTGCGGCCCGCAATCCACTTCCTCGAACAGGTTGCCCACCCGGTCCAGCACCTCGCGCTGGCGGTCGGTCAGCACCGGGATGATGCGCCGCTTGCTGCGCCCGAAGCGCGCGCGGATATCCACCAGCAGGCAATGCCCGCAATCGGCGCTGCGCACGTCGATCAGCAGCGCCTCGGCCCGCGCCAGCCCGAATACGGAGGCCAGCTCCAGGCGCGCCGCCAGCAGGGGCGGCATCCCATCCGGCGCGGCCGGCACCACCATGTTCTCCGGCGCCGCCGGGGCGATCCGGTGCAGCCACTCGGTGGCGGTCGGGCAGCCCTGGGCGGACGACTTCATCAGCCAGTACACCGCGCGCACGTCGTTGTCCTCGCGCTCACGGCGCGCCCGCCAGGCGGACAGGCCGCACTCCAGCTGGGCCTCGCGGTGCCCCATCTCGGCGGCGCGCTCCAGGTAGGTGTGGGCCTCGGCGATATTCCGCTGCGAAAACTCCGGCTTTATATAGATACGCGCCAGCGCGAACCAGGCCTCGGCCAGCCCCTGCTCCCCGGCCAGCTGCAGCCAGCGCACCGCCTTCTTGAAACTGGCCGTCCCGCGGCCCGGGCTGCGGGTGCCGTCCGGCAGCATGCGCGCCAGCAGCAGACCCAGCGCCAGCTGGGCATCGCGGTCGCCCGCCCCGGCCGCCGTTTCGTACAGACGCAGGGTTTCGGCCTCGTCCGCATCCTCGCGGCCCGCCAGCACCCCGGCAC
>NZ_SPVF01000031.1 GCF_004614185.1 Zemynaea arenosa
CCCATGCCCAACTTGCAGGCCCAGCTCGCGACCGAGGTGCGGCACGAGGTCGAGCGCCGCAACATCCAGCTGCTGGACGACCTGGAACAGGGCCGCAGCCGCCTCACCGTGCAGGTGCTGGCCTCGCTCGCGGTGGCCGGCGTGCTGGCGGTGGGCTTCGGCTACTGGATGTCGCGCCCCCTGGCTGCCATCGGCGACGCCATCGACCGCCTCGGCGCCAACAAGTACGACCAGAAGATCGACGTCGACGGCCCGCATGACCTGAGCCACGTGGGCCGCCAGCTGGACTGGCTGCGCACCCGCCTCGCCGCGCTGGAGGAAGACAAGGCGCGCTTCCTGCGCCACGTGTCGCACGAGCTCAAGACGCCGCTGGCCGCGATCTGCGAAGGCGTGTCCCTGCTGGACGATGGCCTCGCCGGCCACCTCACGCCGCGCCAGCAGGAGATCGTCGGCATCCTGCGCCAGAACACCAGCGCGCTGCAGGCGCAGATCGAGGACCTGCTGCGCTACAACGAGGCCAGCTTCGGCGCCCAGCACCTGCACCGCGAGCCAGTGGACCTGGCGACGCTGGTGAAGAGCGCGCTCGACAAGCAGCGCCTCCAGCTGGAGGCGGCGGGCGTGCATGCGGAGCTGACCGGCAGCGTGCCGCCGGTGCGCGTCGACGTGGACAAGATCACCGCGGCCATCGCCAACCTGATTTCCAACGCGGCCCGCTACAGCCCCCGCGGCGCCACCATCTGGCTCGGTCTCTCGCAGCGCGAGGGCAAGGCCACGCTGGACTGCATCGACTCCGGCGCCGGCGTGGCCGAAGCCGATGTGGCCAAGATCTTCCAACCGTTCTACCAGGGCGAACGCCAGCCCGCGGGCGCACGCAAGGGCAATGGCATCGGCCTGTCCATCGTACGCGAGTACGCGCGGGCGCACGGCGGCTCGGTGGAACTGCTCCCGTCCGTGAAGGGGGCTCACTTCAGATTGACCCTGCCTTATGAAAATTCACCTGAACCCGCAGCGGCTGCGACGCCCGCTCACCAAACCGCTCGCTAAGCTGCTGCTGGGCGCCGCCGCGCTGGCGCTGGCCGGCTGCGACTCGATGCCGCGCATGTCGGGCATTTCCAGCATCTTCGGCGGCGACGACAAACCCGCCAAGACGCGCAGCAGCACCCATGACAGCCGCGAACCGCGCGAGAGCCGCGGCACGCCGCACCGCGACCCCGTGACCGCGCTGCTGGCCTACGACGCGGAGCTGCGTCGCATGAGCGACAGCCAGATCTCGGCGGAACAGAACCGCGCCAGCGGGGACCGCAGCGTGTACGGCCAGATGCGCTACGGGCTGGCGCTGATGCGCGGCGACAGCGCCGGCGAGGTGGCGCGGGCCCAGGCCGTGTTCCAGTCGGCCGCGGCACATGGGGACGCGGACACGCGCGGCCTGGCGCAGCTGCTGGCCGCCACCTGCGCGGACCTGCGCCGCCTGTACGACCAGAACGACAAGCTCTCGGTGCAGATGCGCGAGACCCAGCGCCGCAACGACCAGCTGTCCGAGATGGTGGACGGCCTGAAAAACATCGAACGCACCCTGCCCACGCGCAGCGCGCCGCGCGCCAGCCAGCGGAGCGACAGCAAATGAGCCACCACATCCTGCTGGTCGACGACGACGCGGACATGCTGCGCCTCCTGTCCCTGCGGCTGGAGGGCAGCGGCTACCGGGTGACGGCCGTCGGCAGCGCGGAAGCGGCGCTGGCGCGCCTGGCCATCGAGCTGCCGCAGCTGGTCATCACGGATATCCGCCTGCCGGAGCGCGATGGCCTGTCCCTGTTCCAGGACATCCGCTCGCAGTACCCGGCGCTGCCCGTGATCCTGCTGACGGCGCACGGCACCATCCCCGATGCGGTGGAAGCGACCACGCATGGCGCCGCGGCCTACCTCACCAAGCCGTTCGACGCGCGCGACCTGCTGGAACGCGTGGCCAAGGCCCTGGGCGGCGCGCCCCCTGCCGCGGCGGAGCAGGACCGCGACCACGCCTGGCGCGCGCACATCCTGAGCCGCAGCCAGGCCATGGCCACGCTGCTGGCGGAGGCGAAGCTGGTGGCGGCCTCCGACGCCAGTGTCCTGATCCGCGGCGAGAGCGGCACCGGCAAGGAGCTGCTGGCGCACGCGGTGCACAAGGCCAGTCCGCGCGGCCAGGCGCCATTCATCGCGGTGAACTGCGGCGCGATTCCCGAGCAGCTGCTGGAGTCGGAGCTGTTCGGCCACGTGAAGGGGGCTTTCACCGGCGCGGTGGCGAGCCGCGAAGGCCTGCTGCAGATGGCCGATGGCGGCACCCTGTTCCTCGACGAGATCGGCGACATGCCGCTGGTCCTGCAGGTGAAGCTCCTGCGCGTGCTGCAGGAACGCACGGTGCGGCAGGTGGGCTCGGACCAGTCGCGCCCCATCGACGTGCGCATCATCTCGGCCACCCACCGGGACCTGGACAGCGCCATGCACGCGGGCCAGTTCCGCGAGGACCTGTACTACCGACTCAACGTGATCACGCTCACGCTGCCGTCCCTGGCCCAGCGCCGCGAGGACATCGCGCTGCTGGCCAACCACTTCCTGCGAACCCTGTGCGCCAAGGCGGGCAAGCAGGTGCGGGGCTTTGCGCCGGACGCGATGGAAGCGCTGCGCATGGCGACCTGGCCGGGCAACGTGCGCCAGCTGCACAACGTGGTCGAACACGTGTGCGCGCTGGCCACTGGGGCGCTGGTGCCGCTGGCGCTGGTGCAGCGCGCGCTGCGCGTCCCGACGCTGGAAGTGCTGAGCTACGCCGAGGCCAAGCAGCGCTTCGAGCGCAATTACCTGGTGCAGCTGCTCAAGCTCACCGACGGCAATGTGTCGGACGCGGCGCGCCTCGCGGAACGCAACCGCACCGAGTTCTACCGCCTGCTGCAACGCTATGGGCTGGATGCCCGCCTGTTCCGGGCCGATGCGCCCGCGCCAGCTGCTGTCGCTCCCGAGCGACAGGCCTGATCCCTTCCAAATCAAGCACTTGCGGCCGCGTGGGCGCGGCCTGTCGCCGCAGCCCGACACCTCCATGGGCCGGCGCCCAGTGCTTTTCTCTAGCGTTTGTGCCAAGTGCTTGATTTTCAAGGCTTCGGCCGGGCTGGCACGGCGCTTGCTGATAGGCCGGTACGTCACTTGGCGTCACTGCCTAACCCGATTGCACTTGAAAGGATCTCGATGAAAGCTTCTCAGTACCCCCGCCTGCTGGCTGTGCTGGCCCTGACCGCTGCCTCCTTCGGCGTGGTCTACGCTAACGAGCCCGCTGCCAAGCCCGCCGCTTCCGCACCGAGCGCAGATGACGCTGCTCTCAACGCGAAGGTCAAGGCCGCACTGGCGGATCTGAAAGACGTGACCGTCTCGTCGACCCAGGGCGAAGTTGTCCTGGCCGGTTCGGTGGCCTCGTCCGGTGACGCTGACCGCGCCCTGCAGCTCGCTTCCGCCGTCGAAGGCGTGAAGAAGGTGAAGAACGAGCTGAAGGTCGCGGGCAAGTAATCTCCTCAACCCTCTCCTGCCGCTTCGGCGGCTAACCCTGGCGCTTTGTTTGACCCGGTCGCGGTGGCCGGGTCTTTTTTTGTCCGCTTCTCCGCCACGCATCCCCCCTCGGTGGGGCGTTGCCGCAAGAACATACTCCACTAGAATGCCAGTTTCCCTATTCTCGCGTGGAGAGTCCCGTGCCGACCCTCAAGTCCATCGCCGTCCTCGTGACCGGCGCCTTCGCCGCCGCCTCGACCCTGGCCGCTGAACCCGTCCAGAAAGTCAAACCGCCTGTCAGCCAGGCCTACATCGACCTCGCCACCTTCTCCGGCGGCATGCCTGCGATGGGCGGCGGCGGCGGGATGTTTGGCGGCCTGTTCGGTGGCGGCGGGGCCAAGACCGGGGGCAACACCTTTGGCCAGACCCAGGGCGCCTCGACCGGCCGCTGGATGGACGTCACCCTGATGACCCGCAACAATCCGAAGATGATGCACGCGACCCAGTCCGTGCCGACCGGCAGCAAGCTCTCGCCGAACGTAAAGCTGGAAGCGCCCGAGCTGGAAAAGCCGTCCGGCGGCGGAGCCGTCTCGTATCAGGGCAGTGGCGGCGACATGCAGATGCCGAAAGGGAAGATGTACCTCTACTGGGGCTGCGGCACCGAAGTGCGCAAGGGCCAGCCGCTGGTGCTGGACATGGCCAAGATGGATCCGGCCCAGATGAGCAAGTTCTTCCAGAACCGGGGCCAGACCTTCCAGGTCCCGCCGCCGCAGCCGGGCCGCCCGGTGTGGCCGAACAAGAACGACGACCGCCTGCTGCCCGAAGGCGCCAGCATGGCCGGCGAGCACAGCTTCGCAGGCGAGGGCGTGGTCGAGGGCTTCCGCTTCAACATCGACAAGGCGCACGACCTGATGCCCGCCATCGTCGCCAAGCGTGCCGATGCGGCCACCAGCGTCAACTTCTCCTGGCAGCCGATCGAACAGGCCAAGGCCTGGTTCGTGGCCAGCATGGGCATGCGCAACGCCGAGAAGGACGAGATGGAGATGGTCTACTGGACCTCGTCCGAGCTGCCGGACATGGGCATGGGCCTGCTGAACTACCAGCCGGACGGCGCGGTCGACAAATGGCTGAAGGAAAAAGTCCTGCTGCCGGGCAAGGCCACCGAGTGCGCCGCACCGAAGGAGGCGATCAGCGCCACCGCGATGACCCGCATCATCGCCTACGGTGACGAACTGAACATGGCTTACCCGCCCCGCCCCAAGGATCCGAAGATCACCTGGGAGCCGCAGTGGGACGTGAAGGTGCGCACCAAGTCGGTCGCCAGCCTGATGCCGGGCATGGGTGACATGGCCGCCGCCATGGCCGCCGCCCAGCAGGGCGAAGGCGCCGAGCGCGGCCAGAACGGCCAGCCCCCCGCCGAGCAGAAGCCGCAGAGCGCCACCGACAGCCTGATCAAGGCCGCCACCCCGAGCGCGTTCGACGTGCTGCGCGGCCTGATCCGCAAGTAAGCCGCAGCACGGCCCCTCGCAACACCCCCGAGATGTACTTCGCCCCGGCCGTTCGCGCCGGGGCATTTTTTTCCTCCCGTCCACACAGCCCCACGCCCGCTCATCGGCTCTGTTAGTCATCGCACTGTCCTCGACTGTCCATCGTTATATGTTGTGACTCCGACGCAGCAAAACGGTAACGGCGTCCCCCGCACAGTTTTCATACATCAAACGAGGACTCAATCATGGATACACAAAAATCGAACGAGGGAAGTGGTCGCGACCTGGGTCGTGAAGGAGCCAGCATGGGTAAGGATTCGCAATCGTCGGCAGGCAAGCAGAGCTCGCAGCCGGGCTCGTCCTCGCAAGGCAGCAGCGCATCGGGTTCGAGCTCGACCAGCTCGGGCCTGCACGCCTCCGGCAGCACCACCGGCGCCGGGTCCTCGGGCAGCAGCGGCAGCATGGGCTCGTCCGCTTCCAGCTCGGCCGGTGGCGGCAGCTCGTCGCTGGGCTCGCGCGGCAGCAGCGCCAGCACCGGCAACCTGGGTGACACCGGCAATCTGCACGGCAGCGCCGGCTCCAGCGGTTCCTCGGGCGCCACGGGCGGCAGCATGAGCTCGTCGCAAGGCAATGTCGGCCGCTCCACCTCGGGTTCGATGGGCGAGAGCCAGAGCCATTCGATGGGCGGCAACATGGACCAGCGCATTGAGCAGGGCAAGGAAACCCTCCACCGCAGCATCGACCAGGCCGCGCAATCGGCCGCACCGCTGGTCGACCGCCTGGCCGAGAAGGCCCATGCAGGCGTGGACGCGCTGTCCAGCCGTCTGTCGGGCGTGGGCCAGTCGATGGGCGACCGCAGCGCGCAGCTGAAGGACGCCTACGGCGAGTACCTGGACAGCGGCCGTGACTACATCCGCATGAAGCCCGCCACCGCCGTGGCCGGTGCCTTCGTGGCCGGCTGGATGCTGGCCAAGATCTTCAGCTCGCGCCGCGACTAAGCAGCGCTGTGCGTGATGCCGCTTCCAGCCTTGCTGGAGGCGGCATTGCGCCGCCCGTGTTCTTTTCCTCCGCATCGGGTCTCCATGCCCGAGGCGCTTTCACGCCCGCACCGCGCGGTGCCGCGTGTCCCGACATCCCTACACGAGGTCTTTCATGAGCAAGCAGAAAAAGCCCGCGGCCAAGGCGGCCAAAGGCAAGGCGCGCGGCGCGGTCGATGGCGCCGGGTCGATCATGTCCACGGTCTCCGGCCCTTCGGATGCCGCGCCGCCCGAGAGCCTGGGCTCGCCCAGCCAGATCGCCGCGCAGTTGCTGGAGAAGCAGGTGTCCGGCATGGACCTGGCCGAGGCCATGCCCTTCAACCCGAACAAGAGCGGTGAACATGGCGCCGCCGCGCGCACACCGCAGCCAGGCGCCACGGCCACCCCGTCCAGTATCCTGGCCACGGGCAGCACCAGCACCGAGACCATCGCCTCGGCCAAGACCGGCGACGGCCAGCCCCTGATCGGCGCCAACGCCGGCGTGCTGCCGCTGGACCGCGCGCGCGCCGATGGCAGCGGCATGCCGCTGACCACCAGCCAGGGCGTGCCGGTCGCCGACAACCAGAACACCCTGAAGGCGGGCCTGCGCGGCCCGTCGCTGATGGAAGACTTCATCTTCCGCGAAAAAATCACCCACTTCGACCACGAGCGCATTCCCGAGCGCGTGGTGCATGCGCGCGGCTCGGCGGCGCATGGCTACTTCGAAAGCTACAAGGACCATTCGGCCATCACCCGCGCGGCGCTGTTCTCCGCGGCCGGCAAGCGCACCCCGGTGTTCGTGCGCTTCTCCACCGTGGCTGGCGAGCGCGGCTCGACCGACACCGCGCGCGACGTGCGCGGCTTCGCCGTCAAGTTCTATACGGACGAAGGCAACTTCGACCTGGTCGGCAATAACATCCCCGTGTTCTTCATCCAGGACGCGATCAAGTTCCCGGACCTGGTCCACGCGCTGAAACCCGAGCCGCACCACCAGATGCCGCAGGCTTCGTCGGCGCACGACACCTTCTGGGACTTCGTCTCGCTGATGCCCGAGTCGGCACATATGCTGATGTGGGTGATGTCCGACCGCGCCATCCCGCGCAGCTACCGCACCATGCAGGGTTTCGGCGTGCACACCTTCCGCCTGGTGAACGAGCAGGGCCAGTCGGTGTTCTGCAAATTCCACTGGAACCCCAAGCAGGGCACGCACTCGCTGGTGTGGGACGAGGCGGTGCGCATCTCCGGCGCCGACCCGGACTTCCACCGGCGCGACCTGTGGGAAGCCATCGAGGCGGGCGAGTTCCCCGAGTGGGAACTGGGCGTGCAGTTGATTACCGAGGAGCAGGCCGCATCCTTCGCCTTCGACATCCTGGACCCGACCAAGATCGTGCCCGAGGAGCTGGTGCCGATTACGCCGCTGGGCCGCATGGTCCTGGACCGCAACCCGGATAACTTCTTCGCCGAGACCGAGCAGGTGGCCTTCTGCACCGCGCATCTCGTCCCGGGCATCGACTTCACCAACGACCCGCTGATGCAGGGCCGCATCCATTCGTACGTGGATACCCAGCTCACGCGCCTCGGGGGCCCCAACTTCCACGAGATCCCGATCAATTCCCCGATCGTGCAGATCCAGAATAACCAGCGCGACGGCTTCCACCGCCAGGCCATCAACCGGGGCCGCGTGAACTATGAGCCAAATTCGCTGGCGGGTGGCTCGCCGGCGCAGAACGGCACGCGCGGCTTCACCTCGTTCCCGCAACCGGTGGCCGAGGACAAGGTGCGCGGCAAGCCGGAACTCTTCGCGGAACACTACGGTCAGGCCCGCCTGTTCCTGCAGAGCCAGACCCCGGTCGAGCAGCGCCATATCGCCATGGC
The DNA here is from genome assembly GCF_004614185.1 of Zemynaea arenosa. Taxonomy (GTDB): domain Bacteria; phylum Pseudomonadota; class Gammaproteobacteria; order Burkholderiales; family Burkholderiaceae_D; genus Telluria; species Telluria arenosa. The sequence continues at coordinate 7,886 of NZ_SPVF01000031.1, forward strand.
CTTCCGCTTCGAGCTGTCGCGCTGCACCGTGTCGGCGGTGCGCCGCCGCGTGCTGGCGCTGCTGGCCAATGTGGACCTGGACCTCGCCAACTTCGTCGCCACGGGCCTCGGCATGGAAGTGCCGAAGCCGCTGCCGCTGGCGCTGGACACGCCCATCCCCGAGTACGAGCCGTCGCCGGCGCTGTCGCTGCTGGTCCGCCCCGGCGAAACCGGCATCCGCACCCGCAAGGTCGCGATCCTGGTCGGCCACGGCGTGGACGCGGGCGCGGTGCGTTCGATGTACCAGTCGCTGCTCGCCGACGGCGCCGTTCCGCGCCTGGTCGGCAGCATGCTTGGCAAGGTGACGGGCTTCGACGGGCAGGAGCTGGACGTCGAAATCTCGATGGAGGCCGGACCGGCCGTGCTGTGGGATGCCCTGATCGTGCCGGATGGCGAGGAGGCCGTGCAGGCGCTGGCGCGCGACGCGCATGCCAAGGAGTTCGTGCAGCTGCAGTACCGCCACTGCAAGCCGATCATGGTGGTCGGCGCTGGCGCGCTGCTGCTGCAGAAGGCGGAGATTCCGCCGCAGCTGCCGGACGGTTCGGACGATCCGGGCCTGATCGGCACTGACCCCGAAGACCTGGACGCCGCGCTCGCGGCCTTCAAGGAGGCGCTGGCCAGCCACCGCGCCTACGCGCGCGAGACCGACCCGCCCCTCGTGTAAGGCTGTGCCTGTGGACGGCCCTCCGTCCGCAGGTCTCTCCCATCACCGGACGGCGCGCCTGCCGTCCGGCTCTCATCATTTTTCTACGACCGGTTCCGCATGCACCTCGTGGTGCTTGCGGTTCTTCCGCACCTTGCTCTTGAACCAGTGCTCGAAGTCGTCCACGTAGGTGAATACGGCGGGCACCACCAGCAGGCTGAGAAGCGTCGATGTGATCAGGCCCCCGATCACGGTGATCGCCATCGGCGAGCGGAAGCTCGGGTCCGCGCCCAGGCCCAGCGCCAGCGGCATCATGCCCGCGCCCATCGCGATGGTGGTCATGATGATCGGGCGGCTGCGCTTGTGGCAGGCGTCCACCAGCGCATCGAAGCGGCTCATGCCCGCCTCGCGCGCCAGGATCGCGTAGTCCACCAGCAGGATCGAGTTCTTGGTCACGATCCCCATCAGCATGATCAAGCCGATCATCGACGGCATCGACAGCGCATTGTTCGTGATCAGCAGTGCGACCACCGCGCCCCCGACCGACAGCGGCAGCGCCACCAGCAGCGCGATCGGCTGCATGAAATCGTGGAACAGCAGTACCAGCACGCCGTAGATGCACAGCACCCCGATCAGCATCGCAATGCCGAAGCTGGCGAACAGGTTGGCCATCTCCTGCGCGTCGCCCTGTTCGGCGATCCTCACGCCCGGCGGCAGGTTCTTGAGGGCGGGCAGGGCGCGCGCCTCTTCATTCACCTCGCCCAGCGAGCGGCCGTTCAGCTCCACGTCCAGCGTGACATTGCGGCTGCGGTTCAGGCGGTCGATCTGCGCCGGGCCGGACTCCATCGAGATATTGGCCACGGTGGACAGCATCACCGGCCCGTTCTTGCCCGGCACCGTGAGGCGGCCGATGGCGTCCAGGTCGGCGCGCACCGCGTCCGGCAGCTTGACGCGGATCGGAATCTGACGGTCGGCCAGGTTCATCTTGGTCAGCGCCTGGTCGTAGTCGCCGGCGGTGGCGATGCGCACGGTCTCGCCGATCGCCGTCGCGGTCACGCCCATGTCGGCTGCGCGCGCGAAGTCCGGGCGCACGATGATCTCCGGGCGCACCAGCGAGGCGCTGGAACTCACGTTGCCGATGCCCTTCAGCGTGCGCAGCTCGCGCTCGACGCTGCGGGCCGCATTGGTCAGCGCCACCGGGTCCTCGCTGCGCAGCACCAGCTGCATCTTGACGCCGTTGTCCTGCGCGCCCACCGTGTAGCGGGCGCCGGGAATCTGGTCCAGCTTCTCGCGGATGTGCTGCTCCAGCACGGCCATAGGTTCGTCGCGGTCGTTGCGGTGCGTGGTGGTCACGGTCAGCACGGCACGCCGCGCCTCGGCCGCCGCGCCGGGCGCGAAGATGTCGCCGCTGGAGCCGCCGCCGATGGAGCTGAAGATATGCTTCACGCCCGGCACCTGGGCCGTGGCCTGGCGCACGCGCGCTTCCACGGCGCGGGTTTCGGCCAGCGTGGAGCCCGGCGCCAGTTCGATGTTGACCATGGTCTGGCCCCGGTCCGCGGGAGGCACGAAGCCGGTCGGCAGCAGCGGCGTGAGCGACATCGAGCCGATGAAGAACAGGATCGACAGCGCCACCGTGGCGAGGCGGTGGTTGAGGCACCACTTCATGGTGCGCATGTAGCGCGTCATGACCCAGCCGTCCGGCCGCTCGTGATGCTTGGCCGGTTTCAGGAAGTAGGCCGCCATCATCGGCGTGAGCAGGCGCGCCACCACCAGGGACGCCAGCACCGCCAGCACCGCCGTCCAGCCGAACTGCTTGAAGAACTTGCCGGGGATGCCGCCCATGAACGCCGTCGGCAGGAACACCGCCACCAGCGCGAAGGTGGTTGCGATCACCGCCATGCCGATTTCGTCGGCCGCTTCCAGCGCCGCCTTCATCGGCGACTTGCCCATGCGGAGGTGGCGTTCGATGTTTTCGATCTCCACGATGGCGTCGTCCACCAGCACGCCCACCACCAGGGCCAGCGACAGCAAGGTCACGGTGTTGAGGGTGTAGCCGAACCAGTACTGGCCGAGGAATGCCGGGATCACCGAGAGCGGCAACGCGGCCGCCGCCACCAGCGTGGCGCGCCAGTCGCGCAGGAACAGCCACACCACCAGCACCGCCAGCAGCGCGCCTTCGTACAGCAGTTCCATGGAGCCGTCGAAGTTCTCCTTCACCGGCGAGGCATTGTCGATCACTTCGGTAAACACCACTTCCGGGTGCTCGGCCTGCAGTTCCTTGACCGCGGCGCGGGCGCCATTGGCCACGTCCAGTTCCGATGCGCCGCGGGTGCGGAAGATCTCAAAGCCGACCACCGGACGGCCGTCCTGCAGCGCGATGGCGCGCGGCTCGGCCACGGTGTCGGTGACCTTGGCCACCTCGTCGAGCCGCACGCGGCGCCCGTCCGGCAGCGGAATATCCATGGCCGCCAGCTCCTGGGCCGAATGGACGGTGGCGATGGTGCGCACCGACTGTTCGGCGCCGGAGACGTCGCCACGCCCGCCCGGGGTCTCGCGCTGCACCTGGCGCAGCTGGTGCGAGACGTCGGCGGCGGAAACCTTCAGGGCGGCCATGCGCTGGTCGTCCAGTTCCACCCGCACTTCGCGGAACACGCCGCCCACGCGGCCGACCTTGCCGAGGCCGGGCACCGTCAGCAGCTTCTTGGTCACGGTGTTGTCCACGTACCAGGACAGGTCGGGCGCGTCCACGCGCGGCTTGCCGTCCGGGCCTGCGGCGGGGGCGGCGGCGAACGTCAGGACCACGCGGCCGGCGGTGGAGGCCTTGCTCACCACCGGGTCGCGCATCTCGGCCGGGAGGTCGGCGCGCACCTGCGAGACGGCGTCGCGCACTTCGTTGACGGCGTCCGACAGGTTCTTCTCGAGGATGAATTCGACCGTGATGTTGGCCGAGCCATCGCGCACATTGGTGTAGATGTTCTTCACACCCTGCAGCGTGGCGACCGAGTCCTCGATCTTGCGGGCGACCTCGGTCTCCAGCTGGGCCGGGGCGGCCCCGTCCAGCACCGCGGTCACGGTCACGAAGGGCAGCTCGATATCGGGGAAGTCCTGCACCGCGTTGTGCTTGTAGGCCAGCAGGCCCGCCAGCGACAGCAGCACGAACAGCATGATCGCCGGGATCGGGTTGCGGATGGATAGCGCGGAAAAGTTCATATGCGTCTCCTTGCGCTCAGCGGGCCGCCGTGCGCGGCGCCGGCGCCGGGGCGGTGGCGGGCACATTGCGCACCAGGTCCCCGTCGTTGAGGAAGCCCGCGCCGCCGACCACGATGGCGGTGTCCGGCGTCAGGCCGGACAGCACCTCGATGCGGTCGCCGAGGCGGCGCCCGGTCTGCACCTTCAGCTGGCTGACGCGCGAATCGGCGTTCACGCGGAACACATAGGGGAAGCCGTCGCGCACCGCCACCGACTGCTGCGGCACGGTGAGCGCGGACGAGGTACCCAGTTCGAACTGGCCGCTGGCGAACATCCCGGCCTTGAAGGCGGCGTTCATGCCGGTCGATGGCGGCAGGTCCACGTAGACCAGCGCGGTGCGCGTCTGCGGGTCGATGGTGGGCGCGATCATGCGCACCTTGCCGCGCGCTTCGCTGCCGTTGGCGGCCTTCACCACGGCCGCGGTGCCGGCCTTGATGCGCACCAGGTCCGCCGCCGTGACTTCGGCGCGCCATTCCAGGCGGCCCTGGCGGATCATGCGGAACAGCTCCGTGCCCGGGTTGACCACCGCGCCGACGGTGGCGCTGCGGGCCGAGATCACGCCGCTGTCGGGCGCCGTCACCTGCGTGTACTTGAGGCGCAGCTGCTGCGCCGAGAGCGTGGCCTTGGCCTGCGCGATGCGCGCGTTGGCGGTGGCTTCGGCCGTCAGGTACTGGCTGATCTGCGCGGCAGACAGCGCGCCGGAGGCCTGAATCGAGCGCGCCCGGGCCGCGTTGGCCGAGGCCTCGGCGGCGGCGGCCTGCGCTTCCTGCAGCGCCGCCTTCGCCTGCGCCACGTCGGCGGCCACGGTGTCGGACTGGAACACGGCCAGCACCTGGCCTTTGTTGACCACGTCGCCCACGTTGACCCGCACTTCGGTCATGCGCAGGCCGGTCGATTCGCTGCCGATCGAGGCTTCCTGCCAGGCGGCGACGTTGCCGTTGGCGGTCAGCGTGACGGGCAGGGTGGTGGTGGACGGTCGCGTGGTGGTCACGGTCAGCGCGGGCTTGGGTGCGGCGGCCTTCTTGTCGTCCGCGCTGACGGCGCGCGTCGGCATCAGCATGACCAGGACCGCGCTGACGGCCAGCAGGCCGGCGATCGCCTTGGCGGCGGGGGAGAGGGCGAGTTGAGGTTTCACGATTTTCATTGTTAACGTCCTGTGGGTCCGGTCACTTGGTGGGGGCGGTGGTGGCTTGAGCCGAGGAGGCGAGCGTGGTGGCGGGCGGCGTGAAGCCACCGCCGGCCGCGCGGTACAGGGCGACCCAGGCCGCGCTGCGCTCGCGCTGCAAGGCGACGACCGCGTTCTCGGCGGCCAGGCGCGTGCGGCGCGCATCTTCCAGCTCGAACAGGCTGGCCAGCCCGTTCTTGTAGCGGTCTTCCACCGCCGTGAAGTTGATGCGGAAGCCTTCCAGCGCGGTCTGGGCGTCGGCGGCGCGGGCGGCGGTGGACTGCAGGTTCACCAGCGCTTCCTCGACCTCGCGCACGGCATTGCGGACGGTGGCACGGTAGGCCACGGCGGCCGATTCGTACTGCGCGCGCGCCGCGTCCACGCCGGCGCGGCGGCGGCCTGCGTCGAACACCGGCACCGAGATCGCCAGCGGGCCGATGCTCCAGGTGTTGGCGCGTCCTGTGGGTCCGGTCACTTGGTGGGGGCGGTGGTGGCTTGAGCCGAGGAGGC
>NZ_SPVF01000080.1 GCF_004614185.1 Zemynaea arenosa
GTCGGGGCCTGGGTCGGCGCTTGCGTCGGTGCCTGGGTCGGAGCCTGGGTCGGAGCCTGGGTCGGCGCTTGCGTCGGCGCCTGGGTGGGGGCTTGCGTTGGCGCCTGGGTCGGCGCCTGCGTCGGCAGATTGGTCGGGAGCTGGCTGACCGCCGCCTGGACGTTCGCGAGTGCCGGGTCGAGCGCCGCACTGGCGGTCGGCACCTGAGTCAGCGCGCTGGTCGCGCCCACCAGCGCAATCAGCGCCGGGCTGCTGCCCGATTCGCGCGCCACGGTGTCCAGGCGCACAGGCGTGCCGCTGGTGATCTGCGCGGCCTTGCCGACGGCGCTGTCCTGCAGCACCTCGATCACTTTCAGGCGGCTGTCCACATAGGTCACCAGGGCAGCTTGCAAACCGGTACCGGCCGCATTGGGGGCCGCTTGCAGCAACTGGACCATGGACACCGCGACCGTCGCCTCGGTGAGGTTTGCCACGTCGGCCGCCAGGGTTGCGGCACCGGGCGCACCGGCCTTGTTGGACAGGAAGCTGCTCTGGTTGACCACGGCCCCGGAGATCATGCTCGCGGCCGAGGGCAGCGGGCTGGCCGCGTTCAAGGTTCCGGACAGGCGTGCCATTTCGGCGCCCACCGCCATCGCGGCGCGGTTCATGGCGGCACCGAGACCGCTCTCGGCGGGCGCCTTGTCGGCGCTGGCCAGTACTTCCATCGCCTTCTGCAGGGCGACCATCTTCTGCATCAGGCTCTTTTCCGTGACCGCCTGCGTGATGGGATCCGCGTCGAGCACCGCCGCCGAGGACAGGCCAAGCACCTTGACCAGGTTCGCGCGCGCCTGTGCCAGGCTGGTGGCCGCGCCCGAGGCCAGCATGCCATCCACCAGGGTATTCAGCGGCGAGATCGCGCTGAACGGCTTGCTGGCTGCATCCTCGATCACAACGCTCATCTGGTGCGTGAACGGGCCGCCGGTGGAGCTGTCCGTGCCGCCCGTGACGCGCAACCGTTGCCCGTTCAGCTGGGCCACCGTCAGGTTCGCCGTCAGGGTGAACTGGCCACTGGCATTGGTCGTGGCCGAGGGTTCGCTCGCATCGCGCACACTGTTGTTATTCTGGTCCACATAGACGGTGGCGCCGCCAATATAGCCGTCGGCCACCACGCCGCTGATGGTCGTGGATGGGGGCGGCGGTGGTGGGGGCGTGACCGGGGCAGGCGACGAACCTCCACCCCCGCCACCGCAGCCGCTGACAGCCAGGGCGACGGCGAGCGCGATCGTGTTACGGGGCGGGATGCGGGGCGGATGGGTCATGGCAGGAGCTTTCGATACGCGAGTTAGACATACGCTCGAACAGCTCAACCACAGCATGACCGGTACCGGCTACGGCCAAGCCGCCACACTTCTCCGCACACGCGGGGAAGCGCAGCGGGCGGCACGCAAGCGCACCGCCGGCTTTTCCGTATCGATTTTTCTCTCTCTTACCCAGCTTTCAGGGTCCCGGCCTGCGCGTGTGATTGTTTGTTCGTGATGCGCGGCTGGTGCGAGACTATGTGAATTGCCGAGTCGGAACAATTCCCCAAATGGGGAAGTGAGAATGTGTGAGAATTGGGCGCAGGGGCTCGCCGAAGGGCGTCAGCGGGTGCCCGCGCGGATGGCGACGCGCTGGACACGGTCGCCGATGAGGAATTCGCGGTACACGATGTGGCCCGGATCGTCCTGCGGCCACCAGCGCGGCAGGATCACCGAGGTCACGTTCAGCCGCAGCAGCGCCACATGCCAGCGCCGCTCGTCGCTGGCGACCTGGCCGACATCCAGCATGGCGAGGGCGTCCACCGCTGCGGTGACGTCTCCGCGGTCGGTGGGGTCGATCAGGTGCGCGAAGACATTCCCCACCAGATCCTGCTCGCTCACGGCGGTGATCAGGTCACACAGCGCGTGTTCGGCAGGGTTGCAGGTCATGTCCTCTCCTTGGTTAGGCGTCAGGGCGCCACGTTCGCGCGCAGCACCGGGTACAGGTTGAACCGCTCGTCCCACGAGCTGTGGCGGCGGGCGAAGAAGTCGAGGCGCGCGCGCGGGTTCTTGGCGAAGGCCGGATCGCTTTCCAGCTTCTGCTTGAACTCCGCGGCCAGCGCAGGGTCGGTCGCCATCTGCTGGCGCGCCACCTCTTCCGCCACGTATTCTTCCATATATTCCTTGTGTTCCCAGGCATTGTTGAAGAAGCCCCAGGCCGCGAGCGAATCGCCGGCCTGCGGTTCCAGCAATGTCATGGCCAGGCGCGCCCTGGGCTGCGCGATCGGCACGAACAGCGCGCCCTTACCGACCGGGCGCGCTTCCTTGTTCCAGGCGCCGGCCAGGGTCACGCGGTGGTGGCCTTCGAAGGAGGATTTGGCGAAATCCACCTTGGTGGCGCGGAAGGTATCCACATCCAGCGCGGCGATGTCGTGGTCCAGGGTGCGATAGCTGACGCCGTGCAGGGCCAGCTTCTGCGCCACCATCTGCGCGAAGGCGGCGGGGACGATGTAGCCGGCGGCGGGCGCAGTCACCTGCAGGTCGGGCACGACCTCGTCGCGCAGCGGCACGTGCCAGTTCTGCTTGGTGTTCTCGTCGTAGTGCGTCATCAGCGCGCCCGAGACTTCGGACGGGGTGCGCGTGAAGGCGTAGCCCTCGAAGTCGATCATGCGGGTCTTGTCGGTGGCCTTGTACGACAGCGCCACCGGCTGGCCCGCCAGGCGTGCCGCCCGCTGGTCGGCCGCTTGTGCCACCGCCATCCATTCGGTGCCGTGGGCCGCGACCTGGTTCAGCACCGAGAGGAAGGTGTCATGCGTGATCTTCACGCGGGTCGGGTAATCCTTCCACGAGTGGGTCTCGACCAGCATCGCCATGCGGTTGCGGAGCGTGAAGTAGCCGGTCGAGAAGCGCGGCTCGGACGGGGTGTCGACAAAGCCGGACAGCGGATTGTCGCTCTCCACGAAGGACGGGTAGAAGGACTTGGGCATGGCACCCAGCTTGGTCACGTCCTCGATCACATTGGTGCGCAAGGCCAGGCCCGGCTGGCGCAGGCCCTCATCGCCAGAGACCACGGGTTCGACCTGGATCGCGACGTCAGGCTGGAACTTGGCGCCGTCGGTCACGTGCAGGTCGACGTAGGCGATCGGGTCCCAGGCGTTCACCAGCGTGAGCATCGCCGCCATCTCGGGTGCATCGGCCTTCACGTAGTCGCGATTGAGATTGAAGTTCTGGCCCGTGGTGCGCCAGCCCATTTCCTCGGGGCCGCGCTGGTTGGGGCGGTTCCACTTGGCGAAGTTCTCGTGGCCGTCCACGTTGAAGACCGGGACGAACAGGAGCACCTGCTTGTCCAGCGCGCCCTTGGCCTGCTTGCCCTCCAGGATTTCGCGCACGGCCAGGAAGCCCGCGTCCTTGCCGTCGATCTCACCGGCGTGGATGCCGCCCTGGATCAGCGTGACCGGGAGCTTCTTCTGCTTCGCCGCCTGCGGGGTGAAGGTGCCGCTCTTGGTCACGATCATCAGCATCATCGGCCGGCCTTCGGGCGAGGTGCCGAACTGGGTGCACTTCACCTCCTTCGGGTACGCCTTCTGGAAGGCGGCGCACAGGCGCAGAACTTCGTCATAGCGGCCGGTGCGCACAAAGCCGGATTGTTCGGAGATCGTGGTGAGTCCAGCGGGAGCGGGAGCGGCCTGTGACAGCGGCAGCGCGGCCAGCAGGGCCAGCGCGAGGGCGGAACGGATCATCGGGACGGGCTTTCAAGGGGACGATAACCCGGCGATTATATGCCCGCCGCATATTTCGTTTGCAGCGCCGTTTGCGTCATGACGGATCATGTACTATCATAAGTTACATGAAACGCGACAGCAAACTTTCGTCTGTCCTGCACGTGCTGCTGCACATGGCCGATGCCGGGCGTCCGCTCACCTCCGATGAACTGGCGGGCTATCTCGATACCAACCCGGTGGTGGTGCGCCGCACGCTGGCCGGGATGCGCGAGCGCGGCTACGTGGCGTCCGAAAAAGGCCATGGCGGCGGCTGGACCATCGCCTGCGACCTCGCCGCCGTCACGCTGCGGGACGTGTACGAGGCCGTGGGCGCGCCTTCGGTCCTGGCACTCGACCACCGCAGCGAGAACCCGGCCTGCCTGGTCGAACAGGCCGTCAACGCGGCGCTGGACGAAGCCTTCCGCGAGGCGGAGGCGCTGCTGGTCGCGCGGCTGGGCGAGGTCACGCTGGCTGACCTGGCACGCGACTTCACGCGCCGCTTCAAACATCACAAGCAGCACCACCACACACATGGGAGGCGCCATGAGCATTGACCCGACACCCAACCCCGACCGGCCCTTCGACGCCATCATCGTCGGCGGCAGCTATGCAGGTTTGCAGGCGGCGATGCTGCTGGCGCGTGCGCGCCAGCGCATCCTCGTCATCGACGCCGGCCAGCGCCGCAACCGCTTCGCCTCCGCCTCGCACGGCCTGCTGGGGCGGGACGGCATGGAGCCCGGCGCCATCGCGGCCGAGGGCAAGGCGCAGCTGCTGGCCTACCCGGACGTGCAGTGGCTGGACGCCAGCGCCGTCTACGCCACCGGCTCGCATGACAACTTCCTGCTGCGGACCGACGCGGGCCACGAATTGCGCGCGCGCCGCCTGGTGCTGGCCTTGGGCGTGGTGGACGAGTTGCCGCCGGTGGAGGGCCTGCGCGAACGGTGGGGCCGCAGCGTGTTCCACTGCCCCTACTGCCACGGCTTCGAGCTGCAGCAAGGCCGCATCGGCGTGCTGGCCAACGGCGAGCTGTCCATGCACCATGCGCTCATGCTGCCGGATTGGGGCCAGGTCACTCTGCTCACCAACGACACCTTCGTGCCCAGCGTGGAGCAGACCGTGGCGCTGGCCGAGCGCGGCGTCGCCATCGTCACCGGCGCGGTGGACCGCATTTCCGGCATCGCGACGGTGGAGATGGCCGATGGCCGCACGCTGGACTTCGACGGCCTGTTCGCCGCCACCCGCATCCGCATCGCCAGCCCGCTGCCCGAGCAGCTGGGCTGCGAATTCGAGGACACGCCGATGGGCGCCATCATCCGCACCGACGCGCTCAAGGCCACCACGGTGCCCGGCGTGTTCGCCTGCGGGGACGCGGCGCGCATGATGCACAGCGTGCCGCTGGCACTGGGCGATGGCGCGCTGGCAGGCGTGGCCACCCACCGTTCCCTGCTCTTCGATTGATGGCTGGTGCGGGCCGCGGCCCGGCTGGGGTATGCTTGGCGCACCCCATCATCGAGGAGAGACGGCATGACCATGGAACTGAAGCTGCTGGGATGGACGCTGGTGCTGGCGATCGTGCAGATCCTGCTGGCTGCCGCCTTCCGCAACCAGGAAACGGGCACGCAGTACAACCTGAGTGCCCGCGACGAACCGGCTCCGCCGCCCCGTCCTGTCACGGCCCGCCTGCAGCGCGCCCAGGCCAACCTCTATGAAACGCTGCCCCTGTTCGCCGCCGCCGTGCTGGCGGCGCATATCGGCGACCGCCTGGGCGATCTGACCTCGTGGGGCTGCTGGATGTACCTGGTGGCACGCGTGGTCTACGTACCGCTTTATGCGCTGGGCATCCCGGTGGTGCGCACGCTGGTGTGGGGTGTGTCGCTGGCCGGGCTGATCATGGTGATCGTGGCCCTGCTGCGATAACAAGGAACACGATGCGGCCGGGCGGCCGCATCGCTCACGCAGCGGGCATCAGGCCGCGCGTTCCGTCGCCGGTTTCGAGAACGCAGCCACCAGTCCCGCCTCCTTGCGCTTGGCTGTGGCCAGGTGCCGCTCCTTGATGTGCCCATAGCCGCGGATCTCTTCCGGAATGCTGGCGATGGCCACGGCGGTACCGAGGTTCTCCGCCGTAAGCCAAGGCAGCAGCCCGGCCACGGTGGCGCGGTACTGCTTGATCAGTGCCCGCTCCATGCGGCGTTCCTCCGTATAGCCAAAGACGTCCAGCGGCGTGCCGCGCAGGCCTTTCAGCTTGGCCAGCACGCGGAAAGCCGTCATCACCCACGGACCGTACTCCTTCTTCTGCAGGTGGCCGTCCTTATTCTTCTTGGCCAGCAGCGGCGGCGCCAAGTGGAACTTGAGCGTGTAGCCCTGCTCGAACATGCCCGCGATCTTCTCGCCGAACGCGCCGCTGGTGTACAGGCGCGCGACCTCGTACTCGTCCTTGTAGGCCATCAGCTTGTAGAAGTAGCGGGCCACGGCCTCGGTCAAGCGCGTGCCCTGGCCCAGCTTCGCCTCCGCCGCACGCACTTCGTCCACGAAGGCCTTGTACTGGGCCGCGTAGCCTGCGTTCTGGTAGGCGGTCAGCAGGTCCACGCGGCGCGCCACCACGTCGTCCAGCTTTTCGCTGCGCTTGAATTCAATGACCTTGGCCGGGGTCACCAGCTTGGTCACCGAAGCCGGGTCGTGCGCGGCGCGACGGCCCCACATGAAGGCCGATTTGTTGAAGGCGATCGACACACCGTTCAATTCGATTGCCTGCATGAGCGACGCTTCCGACAGCGGCACATGGCCCTTCTGGAATGCGTAGCCGAGCATGAACATATTGGTGGCGATGGCGTCGCCCATCAGCGTCGTGGCGATGTGGCCCGCATCCACGAAGTCCACATTGCCGGTGCCGCAGGCCTGCACGATGGCGCCTTTCGACGACTCGCCCGGGAACTGCCAGTCCGGGTTCTTGACGAAGGCCGCGGTGGTGGCGCCGGTGGAGTTGATGGCGGCCCAGGTGCGGCCCTCGCCCATGCGCGACAGCGCGTCGCGGCTGGCGGTCACGATCTGGTCGCAGCCGATCACCAGGTCCGCATTGCCGGTGCCCACGCGGGTCGAGTACAGCGACTCCTGCTTGTCCGCGATGCGCACGTGCGACATCACCGCCCCGCCCTTTTGCGCCAGGCCGGTCATGTCCAGCACCAGCGCGCCCTTGTTCTCGATATGCGCGGCCACGGCGAGGATCTGGCCGATGGTGACCACGCCGGTGCCGCCGATGCCGGTGACCAGGATGCCGAACGGCTCTTGCGTCGACGGCAGCGCCGGTGCCGGCAGCGCCACGCCCGCGTCGCCGGAGGCCGCGGCCTTCTTCGGCTTCTTGAGCTGCGCGCCTTCCACCGTCACGAAGGACGGGCAGAATCCGTTCACGCACGAGTAGTCCTTGTTGCAGGACGACTGGTTGATCTGGCGCTTGCGCCCCAGCTCCGTTTCCAGCGGCTCCACGGACAGGCAGTTCGACTGCACCGAGCAGTCGCCGCAGCCTTCGCACACCGCCTCGTTGATGACGGCGCGCTTGACCGGGTCGGGGAACTCACCCTTCTTGCGGCGGCGGCGCTTTTCAGAGGCGCAGGTCTGGTCATAGATCATGGCCGAGACGCCCGGCATCTCGCGCAGTTCGCGCTGCACGTCCATCAGTTCCGCGCGGTGGCGCACGGTCACGCCTTCCGCCCACGGATAATCGTCCGGGTACTTGGAGGGGTCGTCGGTCACCACCACGATCGGCCGCACGCCTTCCGCTGCGATCTGGCGCGAAATCATGGCCGGGTCCAGCGGACCGTCCACGTTCTGGCCGCCGGTCATGGCCACCGCATCGTTGTAGAGGATCTTGTAGGTGATGTTGACCTTGGCCGCCACCGACGCGCGGATCGCCAGCGCACCGGAGTGGAAATAGGTGCCATCGCCCAGGTTCACGAACACGTGCTTCTCGGTGGTGAACGGCGCATGGCCGACCCAGTTGACGCCTTCCGCGCCCATGTGGGTGAAGGTCGAGGTCTCGCGGTCCATCCACTGCACCATGTAGTGGCAGCCGATGCCTGCCAGCGCGCGCGAGCCCTCCGGCACCTTGGTCGAGGTGTTGTGCGGGCAGCCGGAGCAGAAGAACGGGGTCCGGTCCTTCTGCGGATCGGGCTTGGCGTTGATGGTCTTGAGGACCGCTTCCTTCGCTTCCAGGTAGGCGATGCGCTCCTGCACGCGCTGCTCGACCGGGTGGCCGGCGCAGTAGTGGTGGATGCGGCTGGCGATGGCGCGCGCGATCTGCGCGGGCGACAGCTCGTAGGTGGCGGGCAGCAGCCAGTCGCCGTGGCCGCGGCGCGGATCGATGTGCCACTCGCCGGTGTCGTCGAACTTGCCGACCACGCGCGGGCGCTCGCCGTCCGGCAGGTTGTACAGCTCTTCCTTCAACGCGTATTCCAGCACCTGGCGCTTTTCTTCCACCACCAGGATCTCATCGAGGCCGCGGGCGAAGTTCTGCACGCCCTCGGCTTCCAAAGGCCAGGTCATGCCGATCTTGTACAGGCGCAGGCCGATGTCCTTGGCTGCCTGCTCGTCGATGCCCAGGTCCGCGAGGGCCTGGCGCGTGTCGAGATAGGATTTGCCGGCGGTGATGATGCCGATCTTCGGCGTCGGGCTGTCCCAGATGATCTGATTCAGCTTGTTGGCGCGCACGTACGCCAGCGCGGCGTACCACTTGTAGGTGTTCATGCGCACTTCCTGGTCCAGCACCGCGTCCGGCCAGCGGATGTTCAGGCCATCGGCCGGCAGCTCGAAGTCGGTCGGGATGACGGTCTGCACGCGGTCCGGGTCGAAGTCCACCACAGCGCCGGATTCGATCACGTCGGTCACGCACTTCATCGCCACCCACAGCCCGGTGTAGCGGCTCATGGCCCAGGCGTGCAGGCCGTAGTCCAGGTATTCCTGCACCGAGGACGGGTACAGCACCGGGATGCCGCAGGCGGTCAGGATATGGTCCGACTGGTGCGCGGTGGACGAGGACTTGGCCGCGTGGTCGTCACCGGCGAGTACGAGCACGCCGCCGTGCGGGCTGGTGCCCGCCGCGTTGGCGTGCTTGAAGACGTCGCCGCAGCGGTCCACGCCCGGCCCCTTCCCGTACCACATGCCGAAGACACCATCGTACTTCGCACCCGGGAACATGTTGGTCTGCTGCGTGCCCCACACCGCGGTGGCCGCGAGGTCCTCGTTCATCCCGGGGTGGAACTTGACGTGGTGCGCTTCCAGGTGCTTCTTCGCCTTCAGCGCCGTCATGTCGATGCTGGTGACCGGGGAGCCGCGGTAGCCGGTGATGTAGCCGGCCGTGTTCAGGCCCGCGCGCAGGTCGCGCTCACGCTGCAGCATGGGCAGGCGCACCAGCGCCTGGGTGCCGGTCATGAAGGCCTTGCCGCGTTCGAGCGTCCACTTGTCGTCCAGGCTGACGGTGGGTTTGTCCTGCGGCTGCGCGAGCTGGCTGCGGTCCAGGGGTGCGTTCATTTCGGTGTCTCCGTTGATTCTGATGCGCACTCACGACGCAAAAACGGCGGCGCCGCACCCGCCGATGAGAGGCGGGGGCGGCGCGCTGGCGCGTGTCGTGCTTGGTGCTTGAGGCTGGGTGCTTAGGCCGGGGTCTCGTCGGTCTTCAGGACGCCGCGGCGGATCTGATCCAGTTCGATCGATTCGAACAGGGCGCGGAAGTTACCTTCGCCGAAGCCCTGGTCGCCCTTGCGCTGGATGATCTCGTAGAAGATCGGGCCGATCATGTTCTGCGTGAAGATCTGCAGCAGCAGCTCGCGCTTCTCGCCGTCGGACGAGCCATCGATCAGGATGCGCAGGCGCTTCAGGTCGTCCAGGCGTTCGCCGTGGCCCGGCAGGCGGCGGTCCACCAGCTCGTAGTAGGTCTCGATGGTGTCCTGGAACGGGATGCCCTGCTTCTTCAGCATCTCCACGGTGGTGTAGACGTCGTCCGTGCCCATGGCGATGTGCTGGTAGCCTTCGCCGTTGTACTGGTCGAGGTACTCGGCGATTTGCGACTTGTCGTCCGAGGACTCGTTGATCGGGATGCGGATCTTCCCGCAGGGCGAGGTCATGGCCTTGGACTTGAGGCCCGTGTGCTTGCCGTGGATGTCGAAGTAGCGGATCTCGCGGAAGCCGAACACGTCCTCGTAGAACGCGGCCAGTTCCTTCATGCGGCCGCGGTGCACGTTGTTGGTGATGTGGTCGATGTAGGTGAGGCCCGCGCCGACCGGGTTCGGGTCCGCGCCGGGGATGGCGACGAAGTCCGCGTCGTAGATCGAGATGTCGCCAATGGTGCCGGGGGTGGCGCCGTCCTTGCCGCGCCAGCGGTCGACCAGGTACATCAGCGAATCGCCCACGCCCTTGATGGCGGGGATGTTCAGCTCCATCGGGCCGGCATTGGAGTCGAAGCCCCAGGCGCCCTTTTCCAGCGCCATCTTGTAGGCCTTGGCGGCGTCCTGCACGCGGATGCCGATGGCGCACACCGACGGGCCGTGGCGGCGCGCAAAGCGCTGCGCGAACGAGTCCTGCTCGGCGTTGATGAGGAAATTGATCTCGCCCTGGCGGTACAGCGTCACATCCTTGTGGCGGTGGCGCGCGATGGCGGTGAAGCCCATCTGTTCGAACTGCTGGCCGAGCGCTTTCGGGTCCGGTGCGGCGAATTCCACGAATTCGAAACCATCGGTCCCCATCGGGTTGTCCCAGGGCGTAAATTGCATCTCTTCCTCCAATGTTTTTATGCGAGAAAGTATAGCGGCGCGGGGTGGATATTAAATTGCAAAAGCTGCCCGTCGGAGCGCGATTTGGGCAATAATATTGCTGACACCACGCCGTGCGAGCAATTTGATGCCAAAGATTACTCTCGATAAAACAGACCGCAAGATCCTCGCCATCCTCCAGCAGGACGGCCGGCTGTCCAACCAGGACATTGCCGACAAGGTCAGTCTATCCCCCTCGCCCTGCCTCCGGCGCATCAAACGGCTGGAAGAAGCGGGGGTGATCCGGCAGTACGTCGCCCTGCTGGACCCGGCCCAGATCGGCCTCGGGCTGCTGGCCTACGTGAACGTGCGGCTGGAAAAACACAGCGAGGGCGGGCTGGCCTCGTCGCCGCATGCGGCGTTCGCCAAGGCGGTCGATGGCTGGCCGGAGGTGGTGGCCTGCTATGCGATGACGGGGGAGATGGACTACCTGCTGCGGGTGCACGTGGAGGACATGGAGCACTTTTCGCGCTTCATGATGAAGACCTTGCTGACGCACCCGGCGGTGGCGGATGTGAAGTCGAGCTTCGCGCTCACGCGCATCAAGGATACGACGGCGCTGCCGCTGGTGTGACTAGATGAGCTCTTCGGAGTTACGTTCTTCAGAGTTGCGCATGATGCAGCTCCTTCAGTTGGTAGGGACGAAGACCAGTGTATAACCTTGGCCCGGCAATAGCAAACCTTCCGCGGGCGCAAGTGTCCAGCGGGTGAAGCCTTGCCCATCTGGAGCGTCGCTCCTCACATAGTCGTCGAAACCGATGCTCAACATCCGCACTTCGTAGCCGTCGCTGATCTTCACCCGGATCACAGCCCCTTTCGTGAAGCGCGTGACCGTGGCCGATACGAACGGCTCCTTTTTGCTCTGAGCCGTCAGAAAGGTACGTTCCAGTTTCACGTAGCTGTGCCCGACGGCATACGTCGCGAGCTGAACGCGTAGCACCCTCCAGCCATCTTCATCTTTGAACGCGTCGTCCGACACCGCCACCGGGCTGTCGTTGATGATCAGAGACGTCAGCCGGGAAGGTGAGTCAGAGCGTATCGTTTGCTCGAAGCACGGTGTTTTCTTGTTCGGGGAAATCATCAACTGCGCACGCAGAGTGCTGGTGACGGTGGCAGTTCCTGTCTTCGGGTCGATCGCGATGTCGTAGGTGGCTTCGTAGTTCTCGAAGTGGTAGTCGAGCTCGCGCGTGAAGTAACGCTGCTCGATTGCGGCGGCCGCGGTGTCGTAGGTGGACGGCAGCACCTGCTTGAGGATGGCATTGGTCAGCAGCCGCCATTTCTGCGGCAGCTGCTGGGCGTCCTCGATGCGGGCCGGGTCGTAGATCACGTCCGCAATCCGCTGCTGGAACAGGTCCGAGAACTGGGCCGATTTCATGATGACCGCAAACACGCCGCCGCCCAACAGCGTGGTCCCGATGGTCTGCAGGATCGCCGCCAGCCTGGCCGGCCAGCCGATGTCCAGTGACGCCAGCACGATCAGCGTAATCCCGATCAAAAACAGCGCCAGCGCCACGTTGCCGCGCACCGGATCGATCAGCAGCGTCTTCAGGAATTTGAACGCGGTCTTCATGGTCGGCTCATCAGGAGCCTTCCATGTTCGGCCTGCCCGCCCTGGCCTGCCAAGCGCGCACGATTGATTTGCGCCAAACGGCCTTTGATCTGCAACAAACCACGGCTGAGCCCGGTCAGCCAGAATTGCGGCAGATCAAACGCCGAAGGAGTGCGAACATGCGCAAACAGTTTGTGTTGCTGATCATTGGCCTGGCTCTCGCCACCCAGGCGACCGCCGAGCGGGGGCGGCCGGAAGTGGCGCGCTATGTGAAGGCCTATCAAGGGGCGGACGGGGTCGAAGTCTTCATCACGCGGATCGGCCCGCCGAACGCTCGCGAAGTGCTGGTCCAGATCAATGGCGTCGACCATCCCCTCGACCAGCGCGTGCTGAAAGCCAGGGGCGATGCCGTCCCCGCGGGCACGCAGTATGTTGCGACTGTGGACGGGAAGCCGCTGCCGCTGCTGATCCTGGGGCCCGCTGGTGGTGCGGAGCTGGTGGCGCCGGTGCGGACGCCGCTTCAGTACGACAAGAATCTGTCGCGCCAGAGCCAGCCCGAGCACATGCTGACCGACTACCTGGAGCAGAAATAGGCGCTACTTCTTGCGGACGCCGAACAGCTTGGCGGCGGCGCGGGCGTTGGCCTTGAGGGTGTAGTCGAACATGGCGTACTGCTCCTCCAGCGCCTCCTGCAGCACGCTGCCCGGGCTGGCGGGGAGCAGCTTGAGGTAGGCGTCGGCCTCGCCGTACTCGCGCTGGACTTCCATCCCGGCCTTTTTCGCGATGTGCACCATGGCCTTGTTGGACGTGAGGTAGTGCATGTAGAGCACGTCCACGTCGTGGTTCCGGCAGTGCATGGCCGCGCGCTCGAACAGCTTGGAGCCGATCCCGTAGCCGCGCGCCTGCTTCAGCACCGAGACCCCGAATTCGGCGATCATCGGCTTCTCGGTGTCGAACTGGCCCCCCACCTGCTCCTTGGGCGCGAACGCGAGGTGCGCCATTGCGACCAGCTTGAACACGCGGTTGAACACGCCGTACACAGTGTCGCGCTTGAAGTCGATGCGGTTGACGTAGGCTTCGATTTGCTCGTCCGGCAGGCGGGAACCGAAGCGCAGCAGGCGGTCGTGGTCCTCCAGCGCCAGCAGGTGGCGCAGCACGCGGCGCCGATCGCGCTCGCCGAGCTGGGAGATGGCAATGCGGCGGCGCGGCCGGCGCGCCGGTGCCGCTGGCTGGCCTGTGTCGCCCGC
>NZ_SPVF01000183.1 GCF_004614185.1 Zemynaea arenosa
GGCGGAGGCAGCGGCGGGGCGGGGCGCTTGCGCGGGCGCCGCGGCGGGAGCAGCGTGCGCGCCCACCGCAAGGCAGGCCCACAGGGCTGCGGTCGAAGCGAATTTCATCAGTGGCGGTGACGTGGCGGTATGTATGGACTCGCCGCCAGCATAACCGATTTTGAGGGCGTTACAGTTCGCCGTCTTCCGCGACCGCTTCCTCGACGGGCGTCATCATGTGGCCCAGCTTGGCGGCCTTGGTGTCCAGGTAGCCGGTGTTGAAGGCATTACGGTTGACGATCAGCGGCACGCGCTCGGTGACGCTGAAGCCCAGCTTTTCCAGCGCGTCGATCTTGCGCGGGTTGTTGGTCATCAGGCGCAAAGCCCGGACCTTGAAGTGTTCGAGCATCGGCTTGACCAGGCCATAGTTGCGCTGGTCCGCGTGGAAGCCCAGCTGCAGGTTGGCCTCGACGGTGTCCGCCCCCGCTTCCTGCAGGCGGTAGGCGCGGATCTTGTTGACCAGCCCAATACCGCGGCCTTCCTGGCGCAGGTAGAGCAGCACGCCGCGGCCTTCGGCGGCGATGCGGCGCAGCGCGCCCTCCAGCTGAGCGCCGCAGTCGCAGCGCTGGGAGAACAGCACGTCCCCGGTGAGGCATTCGGAGTGGACGCGGGCCAGCACCGGCTCACCGTTGGAGATGTCGCCGAGGACCATCGCCAGGTGCTCCTTGCCGGTCGCATGCTCGACGAACGCGTGCAGCGTGAACTGGGCCCAGGGCGTGGGCAGGGCGCACGAGGTGGTGTAGTCGAGGATGTCGTCGGGTACGGCGGGCATGGCGTTATCTCTGCTTTTCTTGCTGGCTGAAGGCGAAAGTTTAGCGGAAATCCGGCCGGCCCGCCGGAGCGCTCCCTCTAGATTAAGGGAGCTTCAGGCGCGCTTACTGGCTGGGGAGGTCGAAAAACAGCAGCTCGGCTGCCTCGGCGTTGGCGATGGTGACCTGCGGTTCGGCCAGCAGCTTGAGGGCGTCACCGCCGCTCAGGCGCACGCCATTGACCTCGGCCGTGCCGCGGATCAGGTGCACATAGCCCAGGCGGCCCGTGGCCAGCGGCTGGGTCAGCGTGTCGCCGGTGTTGAGGATGCTGGCGTAGACGCGGGCGTCCTGATGGATGGTGACGGAGCCTTGGGCACCGTCCGGCGAGGCGATTAGGCGCAGCTGGCCGAGCTTGGTGTCGGTGGCGAAGTGCTTTTCCTCGTAGCTGGGCGCAATGCCCTTCACGTTGGGCGCGATCCAGATCTGCAGAAAATGCACCGGCTCGGCCTTGGAACCGTTGAATTCGCTATGCCGCACGCCACTGCCGGCCGACATGCGCTGCACGTCGCCATAATGCAGGACGGAACCTGTGCCCATGCTGTCCTTGTGCTCCAGGGCGCCATCGAGAACGTAGGAAATGATTTCCATGTCGCGGTGGCCGTGGGTGCCGAAGCCCATCGCCGGGGCCACGCGGTCTTCGTTGATCACCAGCAGCGGGCCGAAGCCGGTGTGCTGGGGATCGTAATAATCTGCAAACGAAAACGAGTGTTTCGATTGCAGCCAGCCGTGGTTGGCGTCGCCGCGTTCTGCACTTTTGCGAATCTGAAGCATGGTATCCTCCGGGGTATTGTTGTGATCTAGATCGATTTATTCGAACTGATGGACGCCAGTATAATCAAGCACTTCCGGTAGACATAACGGAATTTTTCGAACTCTCTGATCGAATTTTTCGAATGCTCAAGCTCAGTCTCGAAGCGCTGCAGATCATGGACGCCATCGACCGGCGCGGCTCCTTTGCCAAGGCCGGGCAGGAGCTGCACAAGGTGCCGTCCACCATTTCCTATGTCGTGAACAAGCTGGAGGACGATCTGCGGGTCGAACTCTTCCTGCGCAACGGCACGCGGGTCGAGCTGACCCCGGCCGGGCGCGAGCTGCTCAAGGAGGGGCGGACCCTGCTGCGGGCGGCGGAAGAGCTCGAATACCGCGTCAAGCGCGTCCAAAGCGGTTGGGAGACCGAGCTCACCCTCTGCCTGGATTCCATGTTCGCCGCCACCGCCTTGGCGCCGGAGATGACGGAGTTCTACGCCGCCGCCCCGCAAACCCGGCTTAGGCTGCTCAACGAGACCCTCAGCGGACCGTGGGAAGCGCTGCTGGACCGCCGCTGCGACCTCCTGATCGGCGTGGCGGGCGACGGCCCGGCAGGCGGCGGCTACGCGGCCCGGCCGATCGGCGAACTGGACTTTGTGTTCGCCGTCTCGCCGCGCCATCCGCTGGCCGCCGTCGAGGGGCCGCTGACGAGCCAGCACCTGCAAGCCCATCGCGCCGTCGCCGTGGCGGACTCCGCCCGCCGCGGCGCGCCGCGCACCGTGGGGCTGCTGCTGGGCCAGGACACCCTGACCGTGCCAACAATGCAACTCAAGTATGAGATGCAGCGCGCCGCCTTCGGCTTTGGCTATTTGCCAGGCCCGACGGCACGGGCGGCCATCGCCAGAGGTGAACTGGTCGAAAAACAGGTGGAAGAGCCGCGCCCGCCGGAGACGTTCTGGGCCGCGTGGCGCACGGGCGAGGAGGGCGCCGGCCTGGCCTGGTGGCGCCAGCGGGCACTGGCGGAGGGCCTGTTCGAGCGCCTGTGCCCGACGCTGCCGGGCCTGTAGTCGCGCCAGAAGCACACTCGGCAGGCCGGAATGTTGGCGCAGGAGAATATTTTCAGAGTAACATAGCCTGACTTAACGTTTCGCCCCGCAATGATGACTTCTTCCCCTCCGGCGCCGCTGGTATATTTCCAGGTTCTCGCAGACCAGCACGGCAAACCGGCGGCGCTCCTGTTCAATATCGACGCGGACGTTACTGCCGCTGGCCTGGCGCCGGTGGCCGGCAGCGACGCGCTGAAGGAGCTCGCGGTGGCCTCACCGGCTTTCTTCCGCCCGGACGTCGATCCATCGGTCGCCGCGCTGCTCACGACCGCCGGCTTGCAGCCCGCCGCCCCCGGCGCCATCGTCCATGAGAACGAACGCCTGGACCGTGAGCGCCTGCCCGCGGGGACCCGCTACGTGGCCGGCACCTGGTACATGGCCGCGCCGCCCAAGGCCACCGGCCCGCAGGCGGCGTCGCGCGCCCTCGCGCTGCAGCTGGTCCAACTGGTCGCCAACGACGCGGACACCCACGAAATCGAAGCCCTGCTGCGCCAGGACCCCACGCTGTCGTATCACCTGCTGCGGCTCGTGAACTCGCTCGGCATGGGCCTGTCACGCCGCATCACCAGCTTCTCGCAGGCGATCCTGATCCTGGGCCGCTCGCAGCTGCGCCGCTGGCTCAATCTGATGCTGTTCGCCGCCAAGCAGGGCGACCCGCGCAGCGCCATGCTGCTCGCGCGCGTGGCCAAGCGTGCGCGCGCCATCGAGCTGCTGGCCCGCGCCGCGGGCCTGGACAAGACGGCGCAGGAGCAGGGTTTCATGACCGGCATGTTCTCTCTGCTTGGCGTGCTGTTTGGGATGCCGCTGTCCGACGTGCTGGCCCCCCTGGCCATCGGCGATGCGGTGCAGGGCGCGCTGCTGCGCGGCGAAGGAGAGCTGGGCGCACTGCTGCAGGCCATCGAGGCCGCGGAGCAGGGCCGTTTCGACGCAACCTCCGCTTTGCTCGCCTCGCTCCAGGTCAGCCATGAAGACTTCAACGCCGCCGTCGTCGACGCCACGCGCTGGATGCTCGACACGGTGCGCGAATCGCAGGGCGGCCATGCGTGACCAGGACCTCGCGCACTGCCTGCAGCTCGTGCGCGAGGCGCGCGAACTCGGTGCGCGTGCGGACTCGCCGGCGCTGACCGAGAAGCTGCGCGCGCTGGAAGCGCATCTCGCCAAGCTCACGCCGGTGGCGCCAGGACCGTCGGTGGGCGCGTTCGACGAATCGCAGGAACCCGTCATCGTGCTCGATACCGCGGGCTATCTCACTGGCTGGAACGCGGGCGCCGAGGCGCTGTTCGGCTACACGCGCGCGGAGGCAGTCGGCCAGCACGTGCTGTTCCTGTACGCCGAAGACGACGACAATGGCGACATCGCGGAGCTGTTCCTGGAAGGCGGCGAAGGCCTGATCGAAGTCCGCCGCCGCAAAAAGAACGGGGAAGTGATCTGGGTGCGCCTGTCGGTGTCGATCCTGCGCGACGACGCGGGCGACCCTTCCGGCATGCTGGTGCACCTGTCCCCGGTGGCCGAACACCTGACGTCCGAGGACAAGCTGCGCCTGCACGCGCGCATCATCGAAGACAGCGACCAGGGGGTGCTGATCACCGATGCCGAAGAGCGCATCGTCTCCATCAACAGCGCCTTCACGCGCATCACCGGCTACTCGCCCGCCGAGGCGATCGGCCGCACGCCCGACCTGCTGCGCTCCGGCGTGCACGACGCCGAATTCCGTGCCCGCGTGCGCGCCGCCATGCAGGGGGCCGGACCGTGGCGCGGCGAGATCGTGGGCAAGCGCAAGAACGGAGAGCTGTTCCCGCAGTCCGTCACCATCTCCGTGGTGCGCGACGGCGACGGCAGGATCACGCACACTTTCTCGATCTTCTCCGACATCAGCGTGCACAAGGACGCCGAGGCGCGCATGCAGCGCATGGCCAACTACGACGCGCTCACCGGCCTGCCCAACCGCAGCCTGCTCAATCACCTGATGAACCAGCGGCTCGCCGAGGCGCGCCGCAACGAGGAATACGGCGCGCTGATGGTGGTGGAGATCAACCGCATCGGCACCATCAGCGACACCTTCGGCCACGAGACCGCGGGCGACCTGATTTGTGAAATCGGCCGCCTGTTCCGCCACGGCCTGCGCGACGCCGACATCCTCGCGCGTATCGACGGCAGCAAGTTCGCGGTGGCGCTGCCGGACATCGGCAAGCGCGAACACGCGGGCATCGTGGCGCAAAAGCTGCTGGCCGCGCTGGGTGCGCCGATTCCGGTCGGCGAACACAGTCTGCAGGTCTCAGCCAATATCGGCATCGCCGTCTACCCCGAGGACAGCATGGACATGCCGTCCCTGATGCGCTTTGCCGACGTGGCGATGGCCAAGGCCGCGCAAGGGACGAGCAGCGGCTTCCTGTTCTACCGCGCCGAGATGGACCAGCGGGCCAAGGAGCAGATGCGGGTCGAGTCCGAACTGCGCACCGCGCTGCGCGAAGGGCAGCTGGAGCTGCACTACCAGCCCAAGGTCAGCCTGCGGTCGGGCCGCATCGTCGGCGCCGAGGCGCTGATCCGCTGGCGTCATCCGGAGCGCGGCATGATTTCGCCGGGCCTGTTCATCCCCGTGGCCGAGGAAACGGGCCTGATCTACGACATCGGCGGCTGGGTGCTGGACGAAGCCTGCCGCCAGGTCGCCGCATGGCGCAACGCCGGGCTGACGGTGCCGCCGGTGGCGGTCAACCTGTCTGCCCGCCAGTTCGATCGCAAGCTGCCTTCGCGCGTGCTGGAGGTGCTGGACCGCCACCGCGTGCTGCCGGAGCAGATTTCGCTGGAGATCACCGAGAGCCTGCTGGTGCGCGGGACGGACAACGTCATCGGCATTATGAACGAGCTGGTGGCGATGGGCCTCGCGCTGGCGCTGGACGATTTCGGCACCGGCTATTCGTCGCTCGCCTACCTCAAGAAATTCCCCATCTCGACCCTCAAGATCGACCGCGCCTTCGTGGTCGGCCTGCCGCACGAGGAGAACGACTGCGCCATCGCGCGCGCCATCGTCACCATGGCGCAGCAGCTGCGCCAGGAGATCGTGGCCGAAGGGGTGGAGACGCCCGAGCAGATGGCCTTCCTGCGCGAGCTGGGATGCGACCAGCTCCAGGGCTGGCTGTTCAGCCCCGCGCTGCCCGCGTCCGAGTATGCGGCGCTGCTGTCCGAGGGGCGGCGGCTGTCCCTGGCGGCCTGACGGTCCGGCGGAAGACCGCGTCCGGCCGGTGTAAAGTCGAGCTTTCGACAGCGCGACGGAGGACACGATGTACGAACGCACGATGGTCGCCGGCTGGGGCGACATGGACTTCAATGCGCACATGCGTAACACCGCCTACATGGACAAGGCGGCCGATATCCGCTTCATGTTTTTCGCCGACCATGGCTTCCCGATGGCCGAGTTCTCGCGCTTGCGGCTCGGGCCTGTGGTGATGAAGGACGAAGTCGAGTACTTCCGCGAGTGCCGCCTGCTCGATGCGCTGGCGGTGCGGATGGAGCTTTCGGGCTTGTCCGAGGACGGTACGCGCATGCGCATCCGGAATGAGATCTACCGCGAGGGCGTGCTGGCGGCGCGCGTCACGTCCACTGCTGGGTGGTTCGATCTCGCCGCGCGCAAGCTCGCTGCGCCGCCGCCCGCGCTGATGGAGGTGCTGCGGGCGATTCCTCGTACGGAGGATTTCGAAGTCCTGCCGGGCAGCGTGCGCGCGGGTGACGCATGAGCGTACGGATCGTGCGGCTTGGTTCGCCCCGCTCTGATGACGAAGGGACGCGGATCGGCACCGTGCGCCGTCCGCCGCGCGGGGTGCGCAAGGAGGACTTCGGCCGGCTGGACTACTACGATGTCTGGTTGCCCATGCTGTCGCCATCGCCCGAACTGGTCGCGCGCGGCCTGCACGCGCAAACGGACAAGGAGTGGGCCGCATTCGAAAAGGGCTACCGCCACGAGATGGCCGCGCCGGACGCCAGCCGCGTGCTGGACACGCTGGCCGCGCTGTCGCATACCGGCCAGTTCTCGGTCGGCTGCTACTGCGAGAATGAGGACCGCTGCCATCGCAGTATCCTGAAGGTGCTGCTGGCCGAGCGTGGAGCTGCGATCGCTCCGTGAGTGATCAGCGGCGCAGGCGGGCCCGCAGCGGATCGAGCAGCGAGCGCAGGTTGTTGTGATCGATCTCGTACATGAGCTCCAGCAGCTGGCCGATCTCCCCGCGCGGGAAGCCTTCACGCGCAAACCAGCCGAGATAATCGCCGGGCAAATCGGCGATGACGCGGCCCTGGTATCGGCCGTAGGGCATCTGGCGGGTGAGGAGCAGTTCGAGGTGTTCGGGTTGCATGGGACGGTGGCACGAAAGCGCATTTGAAGACTGCGCACGCCAATCATTGTACGATGGCGCCATGCCCGATGATCACTTTGACCTCGACCGCTTCGTCGCCGCCCAGGCTCCGGTGTACGCCACCGCGCTGGCCGAGCTGCGCGCGGGGCACAAGCGCACGCACTGGATGTGGTTCGTGTTCCCGCAGATCGCGGGGCTGGGGCGCAGCGCGACTGCGCAATTCTATGCGCTCGGGTCGCTGGCCGAGGCTTGTGCTTACGTTGCCCATCCGGTGCTCGGCGCGCGCCTGCGCGAGTGCGCGCAGGCCGTGCTCGCAGTCGAGGGCCGCAGCGCGCATGCCATCTTCGGTTCCCCCGATGACCTCAAGTTTCATTCATCGATGACGTTGTTCTCTCTGGCGGCGCCCGACGATGCATTGTTCGCGGCCTGCCTCGACAAATATTTTGGCGGCGCCCGCGATGCCGCCACGCTTGACCTCACGGAGTCTGCACGTTGAAGCTGATGCGTACGACCGCTGGCGCCCTCGGGCTGCTGGCGCTGGCCTCCTGCGCCATGGCCCCTTCCGCCGACCGGCCCGCGGCGGAGATCGAACAGTTCGAAGTCCTCAGCCGCAGCACGGCCTTCGACGGCAAGCGCTTCGAGGACGTGGGGCAGTACGAGACCGTGGTCGGCGTCGCGCATGTGCGGGTGAACCCGGCGCACCCGGCCAACCGCATCATCACGGACATCGACAAGGCCACGGGGCCGGACGGGTGGGTGCACTTCAAGACCGACGTGGTGGTGCTGCGCCCGCGCGATGGCGCGCGCGCGTCGCAGGTCATGCTGGTCGATGTGCCGAACCGCGGCAACAAGCTATTCAACTACATGGTCAATGAGGGCCAGGGCCAGCTCGATCATGCGGGAGCGGACGGTGTGGGCTACACCATGCGGCGTGGGTACTCGATGGTGTGGATCGGGTGGCAGGGCGATATCGCGCTGGCGCGCGATGGCCGCACCGTCGGCACGGAGCTGCCGGTGGCGCGGGACGGCGGCCAGCCGATCACCAGCTGGTCGGTCGAAGAGAAGGTGTTCGACGATGTGAAGCCCGTGTCGACGCTGGCGCTGACGTATCCCGCCGTGTCTGGCGAGGCGGAAGGCCATTTGACCGTACGTGCACGTGCCGGCGCGCCGGCCGAGGAAGTGACGGCGTGGCGCTGGCTGACTCCGACCTCCATCGAGATCACGCGCCCGCGCGGCTACGACGCCGGCGCCATCTATGAATTCCGCTACCAGGCGCGCGACCCCAAGGTGATGGGGCTGGGCTTTGCCGCCTTGCGGGATGTGAGCACATGGCTGAAATCCGGGGCTGGCGCTGGGAACCCGCTGGCCGACATCAAGCCGTCCGTGTCGCTGGCGGTGGGCGTGTCGCAGTCCGGCCGCGTACTGCGGGACTTCATCTGGTACGGTTTCAACGCCAACCCGGCGGGCGGCCGCGTGTTCGACGGCGCCATGCCGCTGATCGCCGGCGGCAAGAAGAGCTACACCAACTACCGCTTCGCGCTCCCCGGGCGCAACTCAACGCAGCACAACGAGACGCTCACGCCGGGCGACCAGTTCCCGTTCACCTACGCCGTCACGCGCGACCCGCTGACCGGACGCACCGACGGCATCTTCGCGCGCTGCCAGCAGACGGCGACCTGTCCGCGGCTGATGCACGTGGATAGCAGCACCGAATTCTGGCAGGGCCGCGCGTCGCTGGTGGTGACCGATGGCGCCGGCAAGGACGTAGCGTTGCCGCCCGAGGTGCGGGCCTACCTGATGTCGTCGACCCAGCACGTGTACGCGAAAGAGCCCACGGTCGGCATCTGCAAATACCCCAGCAACACCGCGCAACAGGCGCCGCTGGTGCGTGCACTGGTGGACGACTTGGTCGCGTGGGTGCGGGAAGGCAGCGCACCGCCGCCGACCGCCTACCCGACTTTGAAAGATGTGCGCCTGGCCGCACCGACGCAGGACGCCGTCGGCTTCCCGGTGGTGCGCCCGAACCCGGTCGACTTCCCCCAGGTGGTGAACGGCCTGGCGGTGGTCGACTACAGCGCCGTGCCATGGCGCGCCGACCCCGCGAAGCGCTACCGCGTGCTGGTCCCGATGGTGGACGAGGACGGCCACGACATCGCCGGCGTGCGCCTGCCCGACGTCGCCGTCCCGCTGGCGACGCATACCGGCTGGAACGTCCGCCGCGCCTTGTTCGCCGAGGGCGAACTGTGTGGCCTGAACGGCCTGACCCTCCCGCTGCCCGCGCAAACGACAGCCGGGGACCCACGCCGCCCCCTGTCCCAGCGCTACGCCTCGCGTCTCGACTACGCCAAAGCCATCGCCGCGAGTGCCCGCGACCTGCGTGACCGCGGCCTGCTGCTGCAAGAGGACGTCGACCGCTACATCGACCGCGCCCGCACCGAGCGCCGCCTGCCCTGATCCCCCTCAAACGTGCGCCCCGCCCCCCGCTTGACGCACCTCAAACTGGGGTCAGGCCTGCCTCCCATAGACGCTGCCTGACCCCACATCTTGAACAAACCCAAAATTTCACATTTCACCAACGGACTCAGATAGATGAAACCCGCATGGCCGCAGGCTCCATGTCACAACTGAACAAAATTGGGGTCAGGCCTGCCTTACAGAGGAGGGGTCTGACCCCAAGGTTATCCACAGGTGCCTGACCCCGGTGGCGGGGCTAGGAGCGCTTGGCGCGGGAGCGCTGGCGGGCGGACTTGTTGAGGGTCTTCCAGCGGGCGCGTTCGGCGATGCGGTCGAGCGGAGTGGCGTCGGCGCGGCGGGCTTCGCGCAGCAGCTTGGCGTAGTTGCGCAGGCGGTCTGCGTCGACCACGCCACGCACCGCGCAGCCGGGCTCCGTGGCGTGGGTGCAGTCGCGGAACTGGCAGCCCTCCGCCAACGCGGCGATGTCGTCGAAGCTCGCGGCAATGTCGTCTTTGTCACCGTCCGGCTGCCAGGCGCGCAATCCTGGGGTGTCGATGATGCAGGCGCCACCCGGGCAGCGGTGCAGCGAGCGCGCCGTGGTGGTGTGCCGTCCGCGGTCGTCGCCATGGCGGGTGCCGCCCGTCGCCTGGACGCTGCCAGTCAAGGCGTTCGTCAGCGTGGACTTGCCGACGCCTGATGACCCAAGCAGCACCAGCGTTTGCCCGCGCCGCAGCCAGGGCGCGAGCACGCCATCGTCGTTCTGCTCGGCCGGATGCAGCATCAGCAGCGGCACGCCGGTCGGGATGCGGGCGCGCAGCTGCGCGGCCTTGTCTTCCGCATCTGCGCCGATGTCGGCCTTGGTCAGCACCATTACCGGATCGACTTCGCACGCGCGCACGACGGCGATGTAGCGCTCCATGCGCCGCGGGTTGAGGTCGTTGTCCAGGCCCATGACCAGCAGCGCGGTGTCGACATTGCTGGCCAGCGCCTGCCGGCCGGACATGGTGCGCCGCGCGAGGCGGTTCACCGGTTCCAGCACCTGTGCGATCCAGACCTCGCCCCGGCCATCGCGTTCGGCCAGCACCCAGTCGCCGACCACGGGCGCAGCGGCCAATTGATGCCCCGGACGTGCTTCATATGCATGCGCGCCGTCGTCGAGCGTCAGCCAGTCGCGCTGCACGGCGGTCACGCGCGCGGGGAAGTACTCTTGTGGTGCGGCCGCCAGCGCAGCCGCAAAATGCTGTTGAAACCCGATCGCCTGCAGCGCCGGGAAGTCGATGTGAGTCATGATGGTGTCGGTATCCGTTCAGGTGCGCGCGAGCGCGCGCGGTCCGCGTCGGCAGCGCCGATGCGGGTCGGGAGAGCGGAAGGCCGGACGCGCCAGCGGCGCGGAAGAGGTCAGGCTCGGTGACAGCGGACGCGTGGTCCGCCGGAGGTGAGGGGAACTACTGCGAGGGCTGCAGAAACCCGATGCGCATCAGCGCATCAGCAGAATCGCGAAGGCCATCAGCAGGCCCCCCGTCAGCGTCCCTATCGCCACCATCTGGAGCTGTTTGAGCTCTGCCGCGCGGCGGGCGGCCGGCCGGGCGGCGGTATCAAGCCGTGCGGTTTTGGAGCTATAGTTCATGGTGGCCTCCGTACTGAGGGTGGATGAGATGACCCGAGTCTCGCACCGCGCGCCCCTCGCCGTCAAGGTCCGTGGCCCGCGGCCCTGTGGTATCGTGCCGACAGGAGGCTCCATGACCCAGCTCGCCCGCCTGCGCGGCTTCATTCAAAGCGTCACCCGCCTGCTCGACGATGGCGCGGACGAAGCGCGCATCTTCCGCGATGGCCGCCCGCTGCTCGCGGACCTGGTGCGCCACGACGACTGGCTCCCCGACGCCTACGCGCAGCCGCATCCGGACCATTACCAGCAGTACCTCCTGCACTGCGATCCGCTCGAACGCTTTTCAGTGGTGAGCTTCGTCTGGGGCCCGGGCCAGACCACGCCGGTCCACGACCACACCGTGTGGGGCATGGTCGGCATCCTGCGCGGGGCCGAACTGTGCGAGGAGTTCGACGCCCACGGCCAGCCCGCGGGGCGCCACGAACTGCGCCCCGGACAGGTCGACCTGGTCTCGCCCAATGTCGGCGATGTGCATCGCGTGTCCAACCTGCTCGCCGATGCGGTCTCGGTCAGCATCCACGTGTACGGAGCCAACATCGGCCGCGTGGAGCGCCACGTGTTCCAGCCCGACGGCACGCGCCGTCCGTTCGTCTCGGGCTATGCAAACGAGCTGCTTCCCAACCTGTGGGTATAATCGCGGCTTTTGGCAACATACCAATTCCCACCATGGCCTTTTCCCACGACAGCCTGAGCATGGCCGTCTTCTGCGACTTCGAAAACGTCGCACTCGGCGTGCGCGACGCCAATTACGACAAATTCGATATCAAGCCGGTGCTCGAACGCCTTCTGCTCAAGGGCAGCATCGTGGTCAAGAAGGCCTATTGCGACTGGGAGCGCTACAAGAGCTTCAAGGCGACCATGCACGAGGCGAACTTCGAGATGATCGAGATTCCGCATGTGCGCCAGTCGGGCAAGAACTCGGCGGACATCCGCATGGTGGTGGACGCGCTGGACCTCTGCTACACCAAGTCGCACGTGAACACTTTCGTGATCATTTCGGGCGACTCGGACTTTTCGCCGCTGGTTTCCAAGCTGCGCGAGAACGCGAAGACGGTGATCGGGGTTGGAGTGAAGCAGTCGTCGTCGGACCTGCTGATCGCGAACTGCGACGAATTCATTTTCTACGATGACCTGGCGCGTGAACGCGAACGCCAGAAGCAGGCACGCCGCGCGGCCCAGCCGCAGCAGCAGCCCAAGCGTTCCTCGGACCGGTCGGACGAGCAGAATCGCAAGCGCGAAGAGCAGGAGGCGCGCAAGACGGAGGCCATCGAGCTGGTGGTCGAAACGTTCGAGGCGCTCATTGCGGAGCGCGGCGACAGCGGCAAGATCTGGGCCTCGCTGCTCAAGGACACGCTCAAGCGCCGCAAGCCGGACTTCAACGAGACCTATTACGGGTTCCGCAGCTTCGGCAATCTGATTGAAGAGGCCAAGGCGCGCGGGCTGCTGGAGTTCGGGCGGGACGAGAAATCGGGCGCGTATGTGTACCGCAGCAGTGCGGTGGCCCCGCAGCAGGATGTGATGGTGGCGCAGGACACCGACACCCAAAGCGTGGAGCCGGGCGACGATGCCGCTGGCACGGATGCACGCGGTGACGCCCGTGGCCGCGAACGCGGCGGGCGTGGCCGGGGTGGCCGCCGTGGGCGCGGCGAGCACGATCAGGTGAGCGCTGCGCCGGAGACTGGCGAGGCGTTTGCTGGCGCTGGCGAGACGGTGGAAGATGTGGCCCCGCAGACGCAAGGCGCGTGGTGGGATACCGGCCGCGCAGATGCGGAGTCCGCGGAGCCGTTGTCCGGCGCAGCACAAGGCGGCCGCCAGGAAAGCGATGCGGTGGTGGACGAGGCGTCCAGCGCTGCGGCGTCACCGGCCGATACGGGTGGCGAGCGTCCCAAGCGCGCGCGCAAGCAGCCGGCCCGCGTCGCAAAAGCGGCAGCCAAGGCCGCTGCCGCCGCGGCCGCAGCCGCTGGGGAATCTGGCCCATCTTCCGCAGCAGCTCCTGTCGCGGAGCGCACGCCGGCCGCCGAGCGCACCACGCAGGCCACCGCACCGGCTGCGCC
>NZ_SPVF01000272.1 GCF_004614185.1 Zemynaea arenosa
GGGCCGCCCGGTGCCGGCGCGGAGCAGCGCGACGCGGCGCCGCTCCGGCGCACGGGCGCACACGGTCTCACACGGGCGCAAAGGTGCGCAAACGTGCGCCAGGGCGCCCGCGATGCTGTATGGTCGGTGGTGGAGAATGGCTGTCCTCGAGCCCTCCTGTTGAAGACAACCCGGTGGGCGTCCGTTGAACGCCAGCCCCGCACTTCACCATGTACAGGGAAGCGCGCCGGGTTGGGGCAGCCCATCACCTGACTGGCTCCGTCGCCACCGCCTCCCATGCCGATTCATCCACCGCGGAGGTACACCATGCGCCACCATCTCAAAGCTGTCTTCAATGATCTCCCTGCTGCGCAGCACGTGCTCGACAGTCTGGTGTCAGCGGGCTACGATCCCAGCACTATGTGTCTGGTCGGTCCTCCCGGGGACGCCGCCCCCGTCGCGGGCCCGCCGCCATCCGGACGCAGCGTCCGCAAATATCTCGCGGCCTGGTTTGCCCAGGCGCTGAACAGCCGCGGCCCTCCCGATGCTGCGGCGGATGCCGTCCCCTTCCGGCATGTGATCGCTGTCGACGTCCTCAGTGACGCCGCATGTGCCATGGCGGTCGCTGTGCTGGAGGCGTCCGAAGCGATCTATGTGGAGGACTGGCGCGAGCCGGGCCTGCCAGTGGACGGGCCGCACCCCATGGCGCGCGAGTCCCCAGGCTACCCTTCCGGCACCGAACCGGGGGCGCTGCAACACCGGGACCTGGACAGCCGCCTGTTCGGCACCCAAAGGAGCGATGCAGCATATCCCCATGGGACCATGTTTCAGGAGAGCTTGGACGATCCCTCGGCTCCCCCGGACAAGAGCGGCCCATAGCCCCTCGGCGCCCCCGACGGTGGATGGCGCGGCCCGACCGGTGCGCGATCGGCTTGCAGGGCTTGTGGACGGCGTCTGCATGCACTGACCGGCCTGATGCGGCCAGCAGGCGGATTCAAAAGCCAGGCAGCTGCCGCTGTGCATTCCATACCGGGGCCATGCCAAACTCCTCCTGGCCCAGCACGGCCAGCGCGCCCAGCAACATCATGCGCCGGTCGTGCGACGACAGCGCAGTCTTGTCAATGCACGCCAGCAGCAGGTTCGACAGGCCTTCCACACGCTCGGCGGGCACAATGTCAGCAAACAGGACGGCAATATCCACCGCCGTCGTGCGAATCTGAATCAGAACGCTTGCGGCATCTCCGGCACTCATGCCGTCTCCTCGTGGCAGCTGTGGAATCGGACGAACACGCCAGCCCTGCGCTGGCGTGGACTGCGTTGCTCCGGCCCGGCAAGTTGTGCCTGGGCTGAGGCAAGGTTGGGCAGGGCGGCCTTGCGCCCCGCTCCTGATGTCCCATGTGGAGAAGTCGGTCTACGGTGCGCCCAATCCGGGCGGGCGTCAACTCATACACCGCGAATGTGGAAGACAAGGTCGCGCGCTGATCCTGGTCAGCAGAAATTCCGGCTTCGCGTCGTCAGCCCACCCAGCAGGGGCGACAGATCGACCAGCCGCTTGGCCACCAGGTGCCGCACTTCGCCCTGCCGCTGCCAGATGCCATACACGCCCAGCAGCGGTGACCCCAGCACCTCCTTGCGCTGCTGGTCCACCAGCTTGGGCCAGACGATCACGTTGATGTTGCCGGTCTCGTCCTCGATGGTCATGAACAGCACCCCCTTGGCCGTCCCCGGCCGCTGCCGCACCGTGACGATGCCGCAGGCGCGCGCCAGCTGCCCATCCTGGAAATCGGCCAGCACGGAGGCCGGCAAAAAGCGCCGCTGGTGCAGCTGCGGCCGGATCAGCTCGACCGGGTGCCGGCCCAGCGTCAGCCCCTGTGAGCGGTAGTCGCCCACGATCTCCTCACCCTCCCCGGGCGCCTCCAGCCGCGGCGCTTCTTCCTCCACCGCCGTCGGCCGCAGCAAGTCCTTGTCCGGCACTGCGCCGACGGCCTGCCACAGCGCCTCGCGCCGGTGCCCGGCCAGCGAGCGCAGCGCGTTGCCCGCCGCCAGCACCTGCAGGTCGTGCCGGTCTAGCTGCGCCCGCCGCGCGAGGTCGGCCACGCTGGCAAACGGCCGGATCGCGCGCGCCTCCTCGATCCGCTGCGCGGTCTCCTTGCGCATCCCGCGCAGCAGGCTCAAGCCCAAGCGGATGGCGGGCTGGCGCGTGTACGTGTCATCCAGTTCCTCCAGCGCCGAATCCCACCCGCTGATCGCAATGTCCACCGCCCGCACCTCGATCCCATGCCGCCGCACATCCTGCACCAGCTGGGACGGGCTGTAGAACCCCATCGGCTGGCTGTTCAGCAGCGCGCAGGTGAACGCGGCCGGCTCGTGGCACTTGAGCCAGGAACTCGCATACGCCAGCAGCGCAAAGCTGGCCGCGTGGGACTCCGGAAAGCCGTACTCGCCAAAGCCCTGGATCTGCTTGAAGATGTTCTCCGCAAACTCCATGGTGTAGCCGCGCTCCAGCATGCCCGTCACGATGCGGTTGTAGTACTTGTCCAGCCCGCCCTTGCGCTTCCACGCGGCCATGGCGCGCCGCAGCTGGTCCGCCTCGCCCGGCGTGAAGCCGGCTGCCAGCATGGCCACCTGCATCACCTGCTCCTGGAACAGCGGCACGCCCAAGGTCCGTGCGAGCGCCTCCTTCATCTGCGGCGTGTGGTACACGACCGGCTCCAGCCCCTGGCGCCGCCGCAGGTACGGATGGATCATGCCGCCCTGGATCGGCCCCGGCCGCACTACCGCCACCTCGATCACCAGGTCGTAGAAGGTGCGCGGCCGCATCCGCGGCAGCATGCTCATCTGCGCGCGCGACTCGATCTGGAACACGCCCAGGGTGTCGGCGGCGCAGATCATGTCGTAGGTCGCTTCGTCCTCGGCCGGAATGTCCTGCATGCTGAACTCGGTGCCGCGGCGCACGCTCACCAGTTCCAGGGTGCGGCGCAGGGCCGACAGCATGCCCAGCGCCAGCACGTCCACCTTCAGCAGACCGAGCTCTTCCAGGTCGTCCTTGTCCCACTGGATCACGCTGCGGTCCGCCATGGCCGCGTTCTCGATCGGCACCAGCCGCGACAGCTTGCCGCGCGCGATCACGAACCCGCCCGGGTGCTGCGACAAATGGCGCGGAAAGCCGAGCAGCTGCATCGCCAGCGTGGCCCACTGCAAGGTGGCCTCGGCCTCCGGGTCGAGCCCGGTCTCGGCCAGGCGATTGAGCAGGTCGGCCCGGCTGTCGAACCAGTGGTGGGCCTTGGCGGCCTTGTCCACCAGCACCGGGTCGATGCCGAGCGCTTTTCCGCTGTCGCGTAGCGCGCTCTTGGGCCGGTAGCTGATCACCACCGCCGCCAGCGCCGCGCGGGTGCGCCCGTACTTGTTGTAGATGTACTGGATCACCTCCTCGCGCCGCTGGTGCTCGAAGTCGACGTCGATGTCCGGCGGCTCGGCCCGCTCCTTGGAGATGAAGCGCTCGAACAGCAGGTTGCCGCGCGCCGGGTCGACCTCGGTCACGCCGAGGCAGTAGCACACTGCCGAGTTGGCCGCCGAGCCGCGTCCCTGGCACAGGATGCTGACCGAACGGGCGAAGCGCACGATGTCGTACACCGTCAGGAAGTAGTGCTCGTAGCGCAGCTCGGCGATCAGCGCCAGCTCGTGCTCGATCTGCTCCTGCACCTTGGGCGGGATCCCGTCCGGAAAGCGGTTGTGCGCGCCAATCCAGGTTTCCTGGCGCAGGAAGCTGGCCGCCGTGTGGCCGGGCGGCACCAGCTCGTCCGGATATTCGTAGCGCAGCTCGTCCAGGCTGAAAGTGCACAGCTCGGCGATGCGCACCGTTTCCGCCAGCGCCTCGGGGGGGTAGATATTGGCCAGGCGCAGGCGCGCGCGCAGGTGCTGCTCGGCGTTCTGGGCCAGGCCGTAACCGCATTCGGTGACCGCCTTGCCGAGCCGGACCGCGCTCAAAGTGTCCTGCAGCGGTTTGCGCGAACGGACGTGCATGCACACCTTGCCCACCGCCACCAACGGCATCCGGTGCTGGGTGGCGACCTCTTCCACCGTCAGCCGGTGCGCCTCGTCGAAGGCGCGGTGCAGCAGGTTCAGGCCAATCCAGCAGCGGCCGGGGAAATGCGCGGCCATCCAGGCGGCCTGGGTGTGGAGGCGGTCGACGTCCTCGGCCTCGTGGCCGGGGTAGGCGGGCAGCAGGATCAGCAGGCAGTCCGGCAAGCCCTTCAAATGTTCGAAGCCGGGGCCGGGCGCACTGAAGTCGTCCGGGTGGATCAGGTAATGCCCCTTGTCGCTGCGGGTGCGCGCCAGGGTGATCAGCTCAGACAGGTTGCCGTAGCCATTGCGGTTCTGCGCCAGGGCGATCAAGGACAGGGCCGGCCGCCCGTCATGCTGGAGCAGCTGGAAGTGGGCGCCGACGATCAGCTTGAACTTGTGCTGCTTGGCCACCCCGTGCGCGCGCACCACGCCCGCCAGCGAGCATTCGTCCGTGATCGCGAGCGCGTGATAGCCCAGCTTGGCCGCGCGCTCGACCAGCTCTTCCGCATGGGATGCCCCGTGCAGAAAGGTGAAATTGGTCAGGCAGAACAGCTCTGCATAGTCCGGCAGGAAGGACATCGCACTCAACTACTGTATAAAAACACAGTATATCGGAAATCCCTGCGCCCACCCAGTCTTGCCTCGCCACCTGTCACAAAACACCAGCCAGATCCGTTCTTGTGGCCGAAACGCACGCCTCCGACGAAGCGTACGGAGCCGCTCTGGCCGTGTTCGGCGATAAAGATTTGGTGGATCTGACCTTGACCATCGCGCCATGAACGCGATCAACCGGCTCGGCGAGCTTCCGCCTGAAACCGCGCGCGCGGAGCTGACCGCCACCCACTGGCGCCGGCGCCGTCGGACCTGCCCGGTCGCCGATTCCACGCGCGGGTGAGTTGCAGAATTTCCACACATTCTCACACTTCCTGGCGGGCTCATCCTTCGGGACTTGACCTAACTTAAGGCAACAATGCAAAGTGAAGAAATTGTTGCAGTTTCGGCCATTTTAACGATTACACATTGCCGAGGTGGAAGATGGTACGTCTGGAAGACCTGCTGGAACTGTTCAACGCGGAGACTGAAGAAGGCTGGAATTCCGTCCTTGTCGGGCTCGCTAACCAGCTTGGCTTCCAGCACACCCTGTTCGGCGTGGTGCCGGACCGCTCCACTCCGCTCGAAGCCGCCTTCCTGGTCAGTAACTACCCGCAGGAATGGCGCACCGAATACGACAAGCAGCACATGCACAGCGTCGACCCCACGGTGGCGCACTGCCAGGCCAGCGCCGTGCCCATCATCTGGCAGCCCAGCACCTTCAACGGCGAAGCGCAGCACGAGTTCTACGAGCAGGCCTGCGGCTACGGCCTGCGCTCCGGCATCACCTTTCCGCTGCACGGCACCAAGGGCGAGTTCGGCGTGATGAGCTTCGTGGCAGACGGTTCGGAACACGCCACCGCGACCCACCACCTGGCCGAACTGGCCTCGCTGTCGCTGGTGCGCGACTATGCGCTGGAGTCCTCGCGCAAGTTCCTCAACCGCGGCAAGCCGGCGGTGGACGCCGTCAAGCTCAGCGCGCGCGAGCTCGAATGCCTGAAGTGGGTCGCGGCCGGCAAGTCCTCATGGGAAGTGTCGCGCATCCTTGGCCGATCCGAAGCCACCGTCAACTTCCACATGGCGAACATCATGCGCAAGTTTGACGTCCAGACGCGGCAGCAGGCCGTCGTCAAGGCCATCAAGTTCGGGATGCTGCAGCCCGCCTGATTCCTCCCCCGCCTCGTCCTCTGGCGGCGGGGCTTGGGCCTCCGCGCCCGTCTTCGCGCGCGCGGCCGCCAGGTCCGCGTCATCGATCCGCGTGTCCGTGTACAGCGCCAGCAGCAGCGCCACCGGCGCCGGCACCGCGGTCCCCTGCTCGAAGCGGCTGCCCTGCGATTGCGTCACGCCGAAGCGGGACCAGAACGCGGTCTGGTTTTCACGCAAGCGGGTGCGCAGCTGCCGCAAGTTGATCCAATTCATTTTCCGTTTCCCCTTCTGCCATAAGGCTCCGTTGCTTGCGCGCATGTTGTGGTCGTGCCCGCACGCGCCTGCACCACGCGTACAAAATAGCAAACGAACCCGGCGCGTAAAACCTAGCAGAGCTGCTAGTTTCGGCGATATGCGAGCTGCATAAAACTGGAGTCTCCAACGCAGCACAAACCACAACGGAGCCGATCATGACCTTGACCGTACAAATCGCCGCACGCCACAACTTCAACAAACCGGACCTGTGCGCCATGCACCGTCTGCGCGCCAAAGTGTTCAGCGACCGCAAGGGCTGGGACGTCCCCGTCCTGTCGGGCATGGAGATCGACGGCTACGACGCCATCGACCCGTTCTACATGCTGATGCGCGACGACCAGGGGGGCCTGATCCGCGGCTGCTGGCGCATCCTGCCGACCGACGGCCCGTACATGCTGAAGGACACCTTCCCCGAGCTGCTGCACGGCGAGCCGGCGCCGGAAGATCCGCACGTCTGGGAGCTGTCGCGCTTCGCCATCGAGACCGGCGGCGACAACAAGTTCGGCTTCTCGGACATCGCCATGCAGTCGATCGGGGAGATCATCCGCTTCGGCCACCAGAGCGGCATCACCCAGTACATCACGGTCACTACCACCGCCATCGAGCGCATGCTCAAGCGCGCCGGCGTCGTGATCCGCCGCTTCGGGCCGCCCATCGTGATCGGCGTGGAGACCGCAGTGGCCATCTACGTGGACATCGAGCCGTCGATGGACGCCCTGGGCCTGCGCACCCCGGCCCCGGCCGCGCACACCCTGAACTGATCCCGCTGATCCCACTGATCCGATGACCTTCATGCCAGCGCGGCCTCCTGGAGAGCGTGACCATCACGTTCGAGCAGGTAGGCCGCCAGCACCTCCGCTATGAAATCACGTAACGTCTCGAAGCCCAGCTGGCGGGCATGCGTTTCCGGGTCCGGGTACATGGCCCCGAAGCGCGCCTCGTACCAGCCCTGCAACGCCGCCGCGTCCACGCCCGCGTCGTCCAGCGACAGTGTCTTGGTCCTGTTGTCGCCGAACCGGTCGCGCATGCGGGTCACCTCCTCCACCGCATCGCGATACCTGCTGCTGGATTTGAGCGCCGCCACCATGTGGGACTCCAGCCCCGGAACGAGCCGCTGTAGCATGGCGTCCTTGCGCGCCTCCAGGTCCAACAGCGCGCGCCATTCGTCGGCGTCTTCCAGCTGCTGGTGGCGGCGCCACGCGCGGATCGCCTCCTGATTTTCCAGTTTGTTCCGGCGGGCGATGCGCAGCAGCGCGGCCAGGCGGTCGCGGTCCTGCGGTTCCCAGGCGGCGCCGTGTTCCTCGGCCAGCCGCAGGAGCGCGGCTTCGGCCAGCACCTCGTCCCTTGCCGCGTGCCCTGCACGCACATGATTCAGCACTTCCGCGTCGTGTGCCTGCAACGCGCCGCGCTTGTCCCGCTGGATGCGGGCGTCCTGCGAGCGTGTGAGGCCGACCCAGAATGCGGTTTGCTCCAGCATGAACGGTGACGCGTCCTGCGTCGCGGGCGCCACTTCTTGCCCGGCGAGGATGCGCAGCAGCGTGCGCGCATCGTCCGCCTTGGCGTCGTAGTGCGCGGCCATCTGGCGCAGCGCGGCCAGTACCTGTTCGCTCATCCCCTGCGCCCGTGCCTCCGCAAACGTGGCCGCCCAGCTGCGCGCGCTGTAATGCTGTGCTTTGGCGTGCTGCGTCAGGTGTGCGCACTGCGCGGCATCGATCACACCCGCGTCGCGTAATTGCGACAGGCCGAAGCGCAGACTGACCATCGCCGAGGACAGCGCGCGGTAGCCCTGGTCCGGCGTGGCATGGGCCACGACGACTTCGTCATCGTCCTCGACAGCGCCATCGCGGTAGGCCTCGAAGATCTTGCCGATGCCGCGCATGCCGAATCGATGCAGCTCGGCCGCCCGCAGCGCGCCCATGCTGGAGGCGCCGTACACCTCAATCCCCTCCTGCAGCGCAAATAGCACTTCCTTGTGCCACACAGCGGGCACCTGCTCGAACAGGCCGTCGATGATCGCGATGCGGTCGCCCGCCTTGGCGCGCGTGCGCACCAGCGTGTACAGATCGCCCATCGCCACTGGCGGCAGGAATTCGACGGTCTCGCCAGCATGCAGTGCGCGCGCTTCGTTGCGCGGGAGCGACGGTCCCAGGAAAATAAAGTCGGTCATGCTGCGGTCCCCCGAGGTGGCAGATGAATGGCGCGGCCGCGGATCAGCGGCGTGGGCGCGGCCAGGCGCGGCACCACCACCTTCACCACCGGCACGCCGATGTCCTGGCGCGACAGGTCGATCACCACCGCGTTGTGAATGCCGGCGCGGCGCAAGGCGTCGAGCATCACGCTGATGTCGCCTTCAAAGCTGTCGGTGGCCAGGCTGGCACGGTCCGCGAAGTCCAGCGACGGTGGCTGGGCGTCCAGGCGCGCACGGAACCGGGCCAGGTCTTCGGCATTCCCACCGCGCCGGTATTCGGCCATCGAGATGTCGTCCCGGCTCCCGCTGATCCAGGTCAGGCGGCTCTGCACCGCCTCGTTGATCGCACGGAGCAGCGCGATGCCCGGCGTGAGGTGGCACCCATAGCCATTGAACGGCGGGAGCGTGCGCCAGCGCAGCGCGCCGTCGGCATCCACGATGGAGCAACCGTAGACGGGGATGCCGAGGTCGGAGGTCAGGTCGAATAGCGCCACCTCCACGTGTGCGCGTTCCAGGTAGCCCAGCACCTCGCGGCAGGCCGGGTCGCGGACGGTGGCAGGATCCACGCGGCGCTTGGAGTCCAGTCGACGCAGGTCGTCGGCGGACAGGGCTACCGCATCCCGCTCGATCAGCTCCGCCAGCGCATGGGTGATCGCCTCCAGCACGTGGTTGCCGCCTGCAAGCCCATTGCTGGACTGGACGAAAGTGGGCGCGGGCGCACCCCGCGCGGGCACCACATAGTTGGTGCTCACGCATTCGAGCGGCACATGGCAGGGGCGGTCCTGCAGCAGATCGTAGCCTTCCACCCATGCCAGCGGCAGGTCCGGCCGGGGTGGCGCGTCGGCATAATGCGACAGCCCATCCACTTCGATGATATTAGCGCGTTGCCCCAGCGACCACGCTGAGTCGATGATCACCGGCTGCTCGACATGCTCCGCGTGCCAGGTCTCAATCGATTCCATCAACGCAGATGCCTTGGCCGCGTCGTGCGTCAGGCCTTTGCCTTGGGAGGTAGACAGGCCGCGCGCGTTAGGGCGGATGGCGACCCACACCGGCAGGCCGACCACGTCCAGTCCCGTCACGTTGGCGAGCCGCGTGAGGCCGATGCGCGTGCCGAGGGGCCGGAACCGCGCCACCGTCTCGCCGGGCGAGCAGGCGCGGTGCGTGCCCTCGCGATGAGCCTTGGCCAGCCGCTCCTCGCGGCCGAACACGCGGATAGGATCAGACATGGTGCGCCTCGGCGGCTCCGTGATGCTGGCCGCAGGCACACTGCGGGTCACGGGCGAAGCGCAGCGTACGCACCTGGCCGGTCAGCGCGTCGTAGCGCAGCGAGCGGCCGATGAGCGGCTCGCCGATCCCCAGCAGCAGCTTGAGGGTTTCGGTCGCCTGCATCACGCCGATCACGCCGGGCATCACGCCCAGCACCCCGGCGTCCGCGCAGGACGGCGCCAGCTCCGGCGGCGGTGCGGCCGGGTACAGGCAGCGGTAGCACGGCCCTTCCTTGGCCCAGAACACGCCGACCTGGCCTTCGAAGCGGTACACGGAACCGTGCACCACCGGGATACCCAGCGCCACCGCCGCATCGTTGATCACATAGCGGGTGGTGAAGTTGTCCGTGCCGTCGACCACCAGGTCGTAATCCTTGAAGATCTCGGCGGCGCGGCTTGCGTCCAGCCGCTCGTTGTACAGCTTCACGTTCAGGTCCGGGTTCAGCGCCAGCAGCGCCTCGCGCGCGCTCTCGGTCTTCGGCTGGCCGACCGTCGCGGTACGGTGCAGGACCTGGCGCTGCAGATTGGAGAGGTCCACGATGTCGCTGTCCACGATGCCGAGCGTGCCCACACCCGCCGCCGCGAGGTACAGCGCCGCCGGGCAACCGAGGCCGCCCGCACCGATCATCAGCACCTTCGCCT
Organism: Zemynaea arenosa; assembly: GCF_004614185.1. GTDB lineage: Bacteria > Pseudomonadota > Gammaproteobacteria > Burkholderiales > Burkholderiaceae_D > Telluria > Telluria arenosa. Next base: position 10,195 of record NZ_SPVF01000272.1, read on the forward strand.
TCAGCAGCCTGGCCTGGCCTTCGATGCCCACTTCCGGCATCGCCAGGTGGCGCAGGTAGCGCTTGCGCTGCTGCTCGTCCAGCCGCGCGGGCACGGCCAGCTCCAGACCTTCCTGCTTCCAGGCTTCAATGCCGCCCGCCAGGCTGCGGACGTCCGCATAGCCCAGGTAGCGCAGCGCATTGGCGGCAAACAAGGAGCGCACGCCGGACTGGCAGTACACAACCACCGTGCGGCCGCGGTCCGGCACCAACGCCTCGATGCGCAGCTCCAGGAAGCCGCGATCGATGTGCACCGCGCCCGGCATATGCCCCTGCGCCCACTCCTCGGCTGTGCGCACGTCGATCACGGCGGCATCGTGCAGCTCCGCCGCTTCGCGCGCGGTGAGCGTCGGGATGGTCGCCTGCAGGTCGCGCCGCCAGTTGGCATAGCTGCGCGCAGCCTGCTCGCCACCCGCGATGGCGGGCAGCACCTCCACCGTGTCGCGCCCGTGGACGGCGGTATCGAGACCGTCGTACAGGCGGATGTCGTCCCCGTTGAGGAACAAGTTGACGAAGCTGCGCAGCGCGCCCGCGCCGTCGAACAGCTGGTCGCGCAGGCGCGGGTGGCGGTCCGTCAGGGCGGTTAGCGCCTCGCGCACAGTGGCGCCGTCGGCCTGCACGTCGGCGTGGCCTTCGGTGAAGCCACGCAGCGGAGTCGGGATCAGGAAGGTGGTCATGGCGGTGTCCTCACAGGATGGTCAGTTCATGCCAGTGCATGGCGCCGGTGCGGAAGGCGCGCAGCGCGGGGCGGTCGTTGGGGGCGGCGATGAGATGCAGGTAGCCGGGCCAGGCCGATCCTTCCTGCACGTCCTCCGCCGAGGGTTCGGCCAGGCCGCGCGGGTGGCTGTGGTAGAAGCCCAGCACTTCCAGCCCGCGCTCGCGCGCCAGTGCCGAGGCATGGGCGATATCGGCGGGGGCGATGCGGAAGCGCTGCGTGGACTGCCCCGCTTCCAGATTGAACGCGGGGTCGGCCAGCACCACGGTCGCCGGACGGCCATCCGCCGCCGGGGTGCCGAGCAGGATGCCGCAGCATTCGTGTGGGGCGGCGGCATGGGCTTGCGCCAGCAGGTCCGCCTGCAACGCGGACGGCAGCTCCACCTTGTGGCGGATGTCCTCCGGGCCGGGAAACATGTGCGGCTCCCAGTGCACGGTATCCGCACTGGCGGCGAGGCCGGTGGCGGCCAGGCGCGGGCGGCGCAGCCCGAGCGCGTTGTCGATCAGGCCGGGCATGATACGAAGCTCCCTTTGTCCAGGTGGAGCACGCGGCCTGCATGGCCGGCAGCCACCTGGTCGTGCGTCACCATCACGATGGTCTTTCCCAGTTCCCGGTTCAGCGTTTGCAGCAGTTCCAGCACGTCGTTGGAGGAGCTGCGGTCCAGGTTCCCGGTCGGCTCGTCGCACAGCAGGACCCGGGTGTCGGCCACGATGGCGCGGGCGATCGCCACGCGCTGCTGCTGGCCGCCGGAGAGCTGGGCCGGGGTGCGCGCCGCGCATTGCGCCAGGCCGACCAGGTCCAGCGCCGTGTCCACCCGGCGTTTGCGTTCCGCCGAAGACAGGTTGGTCAGCGTGAGCGGCAGCTCCACGTTGCGCTGGGCGCTCAGCATCGGCAGCAGGTTAAAGGCCTGGAATACGAAGCCCACGTTGCGGGCACGCCAGTGCGACAGCGTGGACTGGGTCATCGCATCGATGCGCAGGCCATCGCACAGGATCTCGCCGCTGTTCGGCCGGTCGAGGCCAGACAAAAGGTTGAGCAGCGTGGACTTGCCGGAGCCGGAAGGCCCCATCAGCGCCAGGAAGTCGCCGTTCGCGATCTCCATGTCGAGATGGTCGAAGATGGTCACGGTGTCGTCGCCACGCGTGTAGCGCTTGGAGACGCCGTTGAGGGTGAACATGGGAGTCGTCATGGCTGGACCTTTCGCTGGGTGCTGGTTTGCTGCTGTTAGAGGAAGGACACGCGGGCCCGCATGTCGGGCAGGATGCGCGGATCCTTGTCGAGGATGGACAGGCGCACCTGCAGCGTGCCCTTGGCGCGGTCGGCGCTCGGCATGATGCGGCTCACCTGGCCTTTGATGACGGTGCCCTCGTAGGCGTACAAAGTCAGTTCCACCGGCTGGCCGGGTTTCACCTGCGTGACCAGCTGCTCGCTCACGTCCACCACCACTTCAAGCGAATTGGTGTCGACGATGGTGCACAAGCCAGTGCGCGTGAAACCGCCGCCCGCGCCGGATGGCGCAATCAGCTCGCCCATCTGCGCGTTCTTTTCGGTGACGATGCCGGCGAAGGGCGCGCGGATCGTGTAGTTGGAGAGCATGCTGCGCTGCTGCTGCACTTGCAGGCGCGCGACGTCCAGGTCCGAGCGCGCGCTTTGCACACCGGCTTGGGCGATGTCGGCGGCAGTCTGCTTGGCGGTGAGGCGGGCGCTGGACGAGAACTTCTGCTGGTAGAGCTGTTCTTCCTGCGCGAGGTCGGAGCGAGCCTGGCGCAACTGCGCTTCGGCACTGGTCACGCGGGAGGCCAGCACCTGGACCTGGCCCTCAGCCAGCTGGAGCTCGCGCTGGGCCAGGTCGGCATCGAGGGTGCCGAGCACCTGCCCTTCCTTCACGCGGTCGCCGGCTTCCACGTTCACGCTGCGGACGATGCCCGCCACGCGGGTCGATACGGTGGCGTGCCGCGTGGCGGTGACGAAGCCTTGCGCTTCGAACTTGACCCCGGCGCGCGCGGCGGCTGCACTCGCGTGGGCGGCCGGACCGCCGGATGCCACGCTGCCATGTGCGCCACCCTGGGCGGCGACCGGCGTTGCGGGCGTATCGGCCGCGCCAGTACCAGTCGATGCGCCATGCTGGCCGCCGTACCAGGCGGC
>NZ_SPVF01000193.1 GCF_004614185.1 Zemynaea arenosa
CGGCAATCGCTGCTTCGCCGCCGGGTCCGCCGTCAGCGGCCGTATGCAATCCGCATTAGAATGCTGGTTTGACCTCAAGTCCCACCAACCGTCGACCAACATTCCCATGGCATACCAGACCATCGCTGACACCATCGGCAACACGCCGCTGGTGCGGCTGCAGCGCCTGCCGGGCGCGGACGCGGACGCCCGCAACAACGTCATTCTCGCCAAGCTGGAGGGCAACAACCCGGCGGGCTCCGTGAAGGACCGCGCCGCGATGTCGATGCTTACCCGCGCCGAGGAGCGCGGCGAGATCAAGCCCGGCGACACGCTGATCGAAGCCACCAGCGGCAACACCGGCATTGCGCTGGCGATGGCAGCCGCCATCAAGGGCTACAAGATGCTTCTGCTGATGCCGGAATACCTGTCGGTGGAGCGCCGCCAAAGCATGGCCGCGTACGGCGCGCAGATCATCCTCACGCCCAAGACCGGCGGCATGGAGTACGCGCGCGATCTGGCCGAGCAGATGCAGAAGGACGGCAAGGGCAAGATCCTGGACCAGTTCGCCAACCACGACAACCCGCGCGCGCACTACGAATCGACCGGCCCGGAAATCTGGCGTGACACCGACGGCCGCGTGACCCACTTCGTGAGCGCGATGGGTACCACCGGCACCATCATGGGCGTGTCGCAGTATCTGAAGGAAAAGAACGAGGCGATCCGCATCATCGGCGCACAGCCGGAAGAGGGCTCTCAGATTCCCGGCATCCGCAAGTGGCCCGAGGCCTACCTGCCGAAGATCTTCGACCGCGCGCGCGTGGACCAGGTGGAGAACGTGACCCAGGCCGCCGCCGAGCAGATGGCGCGCCGGCTGGCGGCGGAAGAGGGCATCTTCTGCGGCATCTCGGCCGCCGGTGCCTGCGAGATCGCGCTGCGCATCTCGCAGCAGACCGAGAACGCGACCATCGTGTTCATCGTCTGCGACCGCGGGGACCGCTACCTGTCGACCGGCGTGTTCCCGGCGTAGAGCAGGACTCCCGCGCAGCGCGGGGTCCCACACTGCGGCAGCGCGGCAGCGCGCCCGCGCGGGAAGGCCGCACAGTGGGAGCGTGCTCCCGCGCAGGACGGGACAATCGCATTGCGGCAGCGCGCCCGCACCGTCCCCAAAAACAAATCCCCGCCGCAGCGGGGATATCCAATAGCCGGAGCCAGCCTGCGCACGCGGCTGGCTCTTGGCTTTGATGCTTACTGCTTCTGCTCGCCCGAGCCGCCGTTGCCGGCCACCGGCTCTTTCGGCTTGAACTGCTTGTCGCTGATGCGGAACTTGTTGCGGCGGTCGCCCATCAGGTAGCGCAGGTCGCGGATGGAGAGGTCGCTCACCTCGTGCATGCGGATCAGCAGCGACGCGCCGACCGGCAGGCGGTGGTGACGGATCTTCGAGATCACCGGCGGCGCCACTTCCAGGGCCCGCGACAGCGCTGCGTCGTTCTTCAGACGCAGGTTCTCGATCAGGGTGTCCAACAAGCGGTTCGGATTGTACTGGAGCAGGTCATCGCCTTCCGAATCCTTGTTCATATCGATGCCGACTTGGTTTGTCATATCAATGTTCCTATAGGTTGTGCTGCCAATTCACTCGGAGCTCGCTGGCGATGGGTTCCGGGAGTAACACTACTTTAAAAAATATATATTCAATTGTACAAGCTTTTCCGACGCTAGTACTCATGAGCAATAAGACATCGGACCTTGGCGATGCGGTATTGTTGTCAAGTCGCAACATAGCCGCAATGCAATTCTCTCACAAAATCACGACGAGAATACTTGTTTTTGTAGAAAAGTTGAGTGTAAGACGAAGCCCGGCATGCCGCCATACTCTTGCTGTTCAGCTATTGCACTGACAACTTACGGGGGAGTATGGTCAATGACAATGAGGCATGACTGAAAGATACTGGGAGGGGGTATCCGGCCCGCTGCTGTTCCGGAACTGCTGAGTGAACGGTTACATCTCATTACAAAAAAGATGTCCGTACGGTAAGGCTCAGCTGGCCCGGGCAAGTTTGACGGCGCGCCCGAGCTCGATCACCGACATCGCGTAGAAGTAACTCCTGTTGTATTGCGTGATCGCGAAGAAATTGTCGGTGGCGATCCAGTACTCGGTCGGCTCCGCGCCGTTCTGCAGGTCGACCAGGCCGTAGAGCTGCTCGCGTGGCAGCGGCCCCGCAGCGGCCACGCCCGCGCCCGCCAGATCGTCGGCGGTGAAATGCGTCGAGAGGCCCGCGCCAATGAAGCGCTCCCACTGGCGGGCCGGCGACACGTCCGCGTGGTAGACGATGTCGCCCGGCTGGTCGCGCCGCCAGCCGTGCTGCACCAGGAAGTTGGCCACCGAGCCGATCGCGTCGGTCGCCGAACCGCGCAGGTCCACGCTGCCGTCCTGGTCGTAGTCCACCCCGTACTGCAGGATATTCCCCGGCATGAACTGCGGCATGCCGACCGCGCCCGCGAAGGAGCCGAGCAGCGAGAACGGGTCCATGTGGTTCTGGCGCGCGAACAGCAGCGTGTTCTCCAGCTCGCTGCGGAAGAAGGCCATGCGGGCCTCCTTGTTGGGCGTTTCGGGGTAGGCGAAGGCGAGGGTGGTCAGCACATCGACCACGCGGAACTTGCCGGTGTCGCGCCCGTACAGCGTCTCCACGCCCAGGATGCCGATGATGATTTCGGCAGGCACGCCATACTGCACCTCGGCGCGCGCCAGGGCTTCCGCGTTCTCGTTCCAGAAGCGCACGCCCGCGTTGATGCGGATCGGCTCGATGAAGCGCGCGCTGTAGGCCTGCCAGTTCTTCGGCTTGCCCGGCGGCGCGGGTTTGACCAGCTGCACCGCCGAGTCGATAAAGCGCGTCTGCCTGACCACGCCGTCGATCTCCTCCTGCGTGAAGCCGTGCTTGCTCACCATCGTGTCCGCGAACGCGCGCACCGCGCTCCACTCGCTGAAGTTGACCTCCTCGCCCGCGTAGTCGATGCGCGGCCGCGGTGGCTCGGCTTTCTTCTTTTTCGCGGCGGCGGCTTTCTTCTTTTGCGCCGCTTTGGTGGCGTTCGTGGCCTTGGTGGCCGCCGCCTTCTTCTGCGGCGGCTTGGCGCCGGCCGGTGCGCCGTACGACAGCGCGGCAATCAGAGGGAGGAGCAGGGCAAGGCGGGTCAAGGTCATCGTGATTCGTTCAGCAGTGTCTTCAAAGTGGCGGGCAGGTCAGGCGTGGCCGCGTGGGCCGCATACTTGTAGTCGCTGTACAGCGCCAGGAAGCGCAGGATCGCATCCCGTCCTTCCAGCGGCGCGGCGCGCACGCGCGCGGCGAATGCGGTCGGCCCTTCGTCGGGCGCGCGCACCAGGCCGCGCTTCCCGAGCTGCCTGCACAGGGCCGAGTATAGAACATCGATGGGGTCGCCTCGGGTGCGTTGCCGCACCTTGCGGCCGATTGCAGCCAGGATGGCGATCGCGAGAATGCCCAGCAGGGTGCGCAGGTTGCCGAACATGTCCGTCAGCGTTTCCATGACGCCGCGCTGGCGTTCCGGCGTGTAGTTGAGCACCCACTGGTTCCAGCTGTTGTTGATGGCGGAGAGGTGGAAGCGCAGGGAGGAGAACAGTGCATTCGAGTTGCGCAGCTCAACCAGCGTTTGCAGGCCGGGAATGCCGAACGGCGCGGGCGGCGTGATCGCGCTGGCCAGGCCGCGCCGCACGCGTTCGGGCGCCACCGCGGCGGTCGGATCGACCCGGATCCAGCCGCGGTTGCGCACCCAGACCTCGGCCCACGCGTGCGCGTCGGACTGGCGCACGGTCACGAAACCATCCACCGGATTCAGCTCGCCGCCCTGATAGCCCGTGACCACGCGCGCGGGCAGGCCGGAGGCCCGCATCAGGAACACGAACGCGCCCGCGTAGTGCTCGCAGAAGCCGGCGCGGGTACCGTACAGGAAATCGTCGATGGTGTCGTTCCCCGGCAGCAGCGGCGGCTCCAGCGTGTACACGAAGCTCTCGCGGTGGAAGCGCCGCAGCACCGCAGCGATGCGCTGCTGCGGGTCGGCGATCTGCGCCAGCTCCGCGCCCCAGGCGCGCGCGCGCGGGTTGGTGTTGACCGGCAGCTGCACCCAGCGGAACGCGTCGTCCAGCTCCGGCTCGGCCTCCAGCTCATAACTGGGGTAGGACACCGCGTCATAGCGCACGCGCTGGGCCAGCGGGCGGTCGGTGGCGATTTCGAATTCGCGCGTCACGCCGATCTGGTGGCCGGGCAGCTGCGGCATGCGCGCGGGCAGGTCGAGCGCGAACAGCCAGCGCGCGCTGGCCGCTTCCAGCGTGATCTGGTGGCGGATCGGCGGACCATGCAGCGTCACGGCGGCCCGGGTCAGGCGCGTGCGCCGGCCACGCGTCCAGGTGCGGCCATCGAAGTCGGACAGCACCACCGCGCGCCAGTACAGCTGCTCCTGGGCCGGCATCGGGTCCAGGAAGTGCACGCGGAAGGCCGGGTCGTCGTTCTGCGCCAGGCTGGCCATGTTCCCTGGGGCCATCTGGTCCGATAGGCCGGTGCGGCCCGCGCCCGCGTCGCCGGGCATGCCCCACAGCGGGCCGGTCACGCGCGGGAACACCACGAACAGCACCACCGCCAGCGGCACCGCGCAGCCCACGATGATGGAGCCGAGCAGCAGGCGGCGGCGCAGCGGCGGGACCTGGCCGGTGAACTGGAAGGTCAGCTGCGCCGTCACCAGCACGATCAGCGACAGGAACATCATCGCGCCGGTGCCGATGCTCTGCGAGTAGAGGAAGTTGGTGAGCATGATGAAGAAGCACAGGAACACGACCACGAACAGGTCGCGCTTGGCGTGCATCTCCAGCATCTTGAAGGCCACCAGCATGGCCAGCATGGCCACCCCGGCATCGCGCCCGAGGATGGTGTGGTATTCGCGCAGGATGCCCGCCATGGCCAGGCAGGCGGCGGGCAGCAGGATGATCGAAGGCGGCAGGCGCTTGCCGCGCAGGGTCAGCACGGTGCGCCACAGCAGGGTGGCGGCGCAGACCAGCGAGACCCACAGCGGCAGATGCCCCATCTGCGGCAGCAGCACCAGCAGCGCCGCGCCGATCAGCAGCAGCGTGTTGGATTTGTCGCGGGTGAGGCGGGTGTGCCAGCTTTCGGAGGAGATCATGCAGTCCGGTCAGTCGATGCAACCGGCACACTATAGCATTCGCCTCCGCGGGAGAAGAGCCCGGCCGCGGAGGGCGCGAGGCTGCGCCCCGGCCGTGGTGGCCGGAGCTGGGAGAGGTGCCGCGTCAGGCGGCGCGGCGGCGGCGCGCCAGGGCGGCGGCGCCGAGGGCCACGCCCATCAGCAGGGCGGAACCGGGTTCCGGGACCGGGGTGACGTCCGCGCGTTCCAGGATGGCGAACGACAGCACGTTGCTGGCGGTGCGGTTCTGGTCGTTGAAGGGGCCGAACAGGCCTTGGAACGAATTGCCCGGCGTGTCCAGCCAGCCCGTGTAGGCTGAGTACAGGTCCGCGGTGGAGCCGAAGGCCAGCACGAAGCCGTTCTGGCCGGCAGTGTTGCTGCCCGGAGTCACGTCGAAGCCCGTGGAATTGGCGGTGTTCAAGATGATCTGCGCGGCGTCGCCGGCCTCAGTCTCGTCGGTGAAGATGAAGCCGGGGAATCCAGTGCCGAACACCTGGTTGAACGTAGTGTCATTCCCCTCCTGCCAAAACGTCACGTTGTAGTGGTGGCTCCCGATTTCCACCCCGTTCATGGTGGTGCTGACCAAGGCAGCGGATGCGGGAGCGGCGACACCGACGAGCAGGGCAGCGGCAGTCAGGAGAGCAGGCAGGAAGCGCATGGTGAGAGTCCTTGAAAGTTTTGCTGCTGTCAAGCAAGAAATATGCCTGTCGTCACTACCCGTTCTAAATCAATAGCTTATTGAGCTACCGCAACCGGCACTCCCACCAACTGTCAAAAACCTCGACACCGGGGACGTACCCTCGTCCCAGCGCGGGGTACGTCCCCATGTTGAGCAAATGGGCCGGATTATGCGGAAGCGCCGAAGTCATTGATTTGCCAGCAGAATCAAATAACTGGTCCGCGCCGACATGTTATTTCTTCAGCGATTTCCTACAGCGCTAATCCGGGGTACGTCCCTGCTCTGGGAGCGGGGTACGTCCCCGGTGGGGAGAGATTAAATATTCGCTTGAATGGGTTCGCCGGGCTGGCCGTAGAGGGCCAGGGCGCGCAGGCAGGCGGCGCGGTGGGCGTCGCCGATGGAGGGCGGGTATTCCAAGGCGCCCAGTTTGAAGGCGTAGGGCAGGGCGCGCTGCTCGGCGTCCAGCACCCAGCGCGCCATGCGCGAGAGCCGCGCTTCGACATCCAGCTGGGCGGGCAGGGCGCCGAAGTCGAGCACCAGCTCGTCCGCCGACCCGCCCTCGAAACTCTTGGTGACCAGCGCCCCGCCGAGCGCCGGGTCGTGCCGCGCAATCTGGCGCCAGGCCAGGTGCCGCATCGAGTCGCCCGGCTGGTAGCTGCGCACGCCGGCGAAATCGTCCTGCCCCGCGCTGCCGTACCCTTCCGGCGTGGGCGTGCCCACGAAAGGCAGCGGCGGGGCCACCGGTTCGGGGAAGGGGTAGACCAGCGCCCGCGCGGCCGGCTGCCAGTACGACCAGGCGCGGAACAGCCCCAGCGGAAAGCGCGTGATCAGGCGCACCCGCGGCGCCGGTAGCCAGCCGCGCTCGCGCGTGGGCAGGGCCAGCACCACCGACGTGCTGCCCTCAGCGGGTGCGTCGATCACGTGGCGCGGGTCGCCGGCCTCCAGGAAGTCGATCCAGATTGCGTAGCGGTCCGCCTTGCGCGGATTGCGCACCAGGACTTCGAAGCCCGCTTCCTCGCCCGCGAACACCGCCGGCACCCGCCCCGGCGCCAGCTGCAGCCATGCGAGGTTGCGGTTGGTGAGCACCATGTCCACCACCGCGCACATCCCGGCGGTGAAGGTCAGCGCGAAGCCCAGCCCCAGCGTGTAGTTGATCGAGCCGATGAGCAGCATCAGTAGCAGGAGGCAGAACCCGAAGCCTGCCTTGGTCGGCACGATGAACACGCGCCGTGGATTGAGCGTGACCTCGCCCGGCTCCGCCTCGCGCAGTTGGAACAGCCAGGTGCCCGCGCGGCGCCTGAGGGACTCGTTCACGGCCCGCAGCATCGCGTCAGAGCGGGACGGACTTCTGCAGCTGCAGCACCAGGTCGCGGCTCGCCAGCGCCACCCCGTGCGTCGACTTCAGCGGCCGCAGGCGGTGCGCGCACACCGGCACCAGCACGGCCTGCACATCCTCGGGGATCACGTGGTTGCGGCCTTCCAGCGCGGCCCAGGCGCGCGCGGCCTGCACCAGCGCGATCGACGCGCGCGGGCTCAAACCCTCGGCGAAGGTGCCGTTCTGGCGCGAGGCGTGCGCCAGCGCCTGCACATAGTCGATCAGCGACGCCGACGTGTGGATGTTGCGCAGCGCCTGCTGGGCCGCGACCAGTTCTTCCGGCTGCATCGCGGCGGGCAGGGACTTGAGCATCGCGCGCCGGTCCTCGCCCATCAGCAGCGCGCGTTCGGCGGCGGCGTCCGGATAGCCGAGCGAGAGGCACATCAGGAAGCGGTCCAGCTGCGACTCGGGCAGCGGGAAGGTGCCCACCTGGTGCGCCGGGTTCTGCGTGGCGATCACGAAGAACGGCTCCGGCAGCGCGCGCGTGACGCCTTCCGCCGAGACCTGGCGCTCCTCCATCGCTTCCAGCAGGCCGGACTGGGTCTTCGGCGTGGCGCGGTTGATCTCGTCCGCCAGCAGCACCTGCGTAAAGATCGGCCCCGGATGGAACACGAAGCTGTTTTGCTCCCGCTCGTAGATCGAGATCCCGGAGACGTCCGCCGGCAGCAGGTCGCTGGTGAACTGGATGCGGTTGAAGCGCATGCCCAGCGAGATGGCCAGCGCATGCGCCAGCGTGGTCTTGCCGACGCCCGGCACGTCCTCCACCAGCAGGTGGCCGCCGGCCAGCAGGCAGGTCAGGGCCTGGCGCACCTGCAGGTCCTTGCCCACCACGACCTGGCTGACCTGGCGGGCGACGGTATGAAGTTTGGCGAACATGAAGTCCTGTGCAAAGAATGAGTCGTGGTCTCGCGTGGTACGATTCTAAGCGAAACCGAGGTCTCCCCAGAACGATCCATGAGCACAGCAATATACAGCCATCCCGACTGCAAGCGCCACGAGATGGGCGACTGGCACCCCGAGTCGCCGGCCCGCCTGCAGGCCATCGAGGACCAGCTGATCCTGGCGCGGCTGGATGGCCTGCTGGAGTCCCGCAGCGCCCCGCTGTGCGACGAGGCCGAGCTGGCCCGCAACCACACCGCCAACGCCATCGCCATCGTGCGCGATCATGTGCCGGAGCCGGGCGAGTACTACCCGATCGACGGCGACACCTCGCTCAATCACTACAGCTGGCAGGCCGCCCTGCGCGCCGCCGGCGCCGCGGTGGCGGCCACCGATGCCGTCATCGCGGGCGAGATCTCGAATGCCTTCTGCGCGGTGCGCCCGCCGGGCCACCACGCGCGGCCCAAGGAACCGATGGGCTTCTGCCTCTTCAACAACGTGGCCATCGCGGTGCGCCGCGCCCTCGACGTGCATGGCCTGGAGCGCGTGGCCATCATCGACTTCGACGTCCACCACGGGAACGGCACCGCCGAGAGCTTCCGCGCCGACCCGCGCGTGCTGATGGCCAGCTTCTACCGCCATCCGTTCTACCCCTACTGCGACCCCGAGCCCATCACCGCCACGCAGGTCAACGTGCCAGTGCCCGCCTACAGCGGCGGCGACGTGATCCGCAAGCTGGTGCAGGACCAGTGGCTGCCCGCCTTGCACGCCTTCCAGCCGCAGATGATCTTCTTCTCGGCCGGCTTCGACGCCCACCGCGACGACGACATGGGCGGCCTCGCGCTGGTGGAAGCCGACTACGCCTGGATGACCCAGCAGATCATGGCCGTCGCCAGGCAGTACGCCCAGGGCCGCATCGTCAGCTGCCTCGAAGGAGGCTACGACCTCTCCTCCCTGGGCCGCAGCGTGGTGGCACACCTGAAGGTGCTGGCCGAACTGGACTGAGGGCTGGATCCGGCGCTGTTACAAAAGTCCCATTCTTAACAACGCCCTCAACCACGGGCTTTTTCGCCACAACGGCCATGGCCTCAGGAGCCAAAAACCTGACCTCTTGGCGTGCGCATTGACTCGCGTCGAACTCCGTCGCACAGTCGATTCACTCAACCGCACGGAGGTCCACCATGGTCAGCTTTGCCCGCATCTGCCTCGCCCTTGTCCTCGCCCTGTCGGCGAGCCTCGCCAGCGCCACCAACTACACCTTGTGGATCAATGGCCGAACGGGCGGCGGCACCATCGGGAACTACAACAGCTGGACCTACTGGGGACCCGAGGCCACCGCCGCGGGCGTGAACAAGAAGTCGGTCAACTGGGACGGCTACAACAGCATCTCCAACCAGAACTATCACGTGCGCGACGCGCTCGACTGCTTCTGCACCGGCTCCAACTGGTGCTACATCGCCACCCACAGCGCCGGAGACCTGATCCTCGGCTACACCCTCGCCAACTACGGCAGCTCGGCGCGCCAGAAGAAGAACGCCACGCCCAATTCCGCGGGCGTGTGCGGCGCCAGCGACGGCACTTCGCAGACCGGCTGGAATATCAAGTGGGTGCGCACCGCGTCCGGCGCGGGCGGCGGCAGCGAATTGTCGGATGCCGGTTCCTGGGCCCTCACCGAACCGCTGGTCAAGGACCTGAAGACCACCACCGCGCGCGCCATGTACAACCACAACGACACCAAGGGCGTCTGGTTCTACATGTACGCGGGCGCCAAGGGCACCCTGTACTCCGGCATCCTGCCCGGCCAGGACGACGAAGCGGTGGCCTACCACAGCACCGGCGGCGTGTCCGGCAGCTCGGGCGGCTCGTGGTGCAATCCCAGCGACTGGTTCTGCAATGACCTGACGCTTGGCACCGCGGCCAACGAAGGTGGACGCGCCAAATGGAGCTACCACTCGGTCTCCTTCCGGGACGATAATGAAGCCTACAACCACTACACGGGTGGCAACTGGGGCGGCATCGTGGGTGTCGTCCGCGGGGCCATGGTGAATAGTGCCCAATAAACGGGTGAAGATCGCCGCCGCGCTGGGCGTGGCGGCGGCCGTTCTTGGCTGGTGGGTGGTGTCCCGCGAGGCGCCGGAGGAGGGCGCGCCCGTGCAGGCCGCCGCCGCTGTGCCGCAGTCCGGCCACATGCCGTTCTTCGCCGCCGCCGCGGTGCAGTCCGCACCCGGTGCCGCGGGCACCGAGCGCGCCGTCCGCATCGCCCAGCTCAAGGAGCAGCTGGCGCTCACCGACCACACCTACTGCAGCTACAAGAACAATACGCGCTACCCGCACAGCTCGCGGCCCATCGCCGAGCAGCCGGACCAGGTCTACCCCAACAAGCAGGTGACAGACACGCACCCGATGCGCCTCGATGGCGGCGGCGTGGACCGCGCTATCCAGATCCAGACCTCGCAGTCGCGCGTCTTCATGGCCTCCGGCGAGACGGTCGAGTTCTCGTTGCGCGCGGTGGACAGCAACGGCGCCCCGCAGCCGCTGGTGGTCACCCGCGCGCTCGCCAAGGGCATCGTCTTCAACGGCCGCAGCACACCGACCGTGGTGGTCCCGTTTGCGGACGACGGCACCGGTGCCGACGCGGTCGCGGGCGATGGCGCCTTCTCCGGCGCGCTGGCCCCGGCGCAAAGCGCCCTGGCCACCTTCAACGGCACCGTACGCACCATCGTCAGCTACAGCGTGAACGGCCGCGCGGGCTCGGTCATCTTCGACATCATCTATTCACCGGAACTGCCTGCTGTGTGGGCGGGACCGCCGCGCGAGGTCAACGAGAACGGCTCGCTGGTTTACGTCCTCAAGGCCAACGTGCGCATGGCCGGGCGCTACATCGTCACCGGCCGGGTGGACGATGCGCACGGCCAGCCGTTCGCGCTCGCTACCTTCAACGACCTTCTCACCACCGGGCCGCAGGAGATTCGCCTGCTCGTCTTCGGCAAGCTGCTGCACGACCAGAAGCCCGCCATGCCGCTGACCCTGCGCGATGTCGATGGCTATCTGCTCAAGGAAAACGTCGATCCCGACCGCGCACTGATGCCGCGCCTGCAGGGCAAGGTGCTGACCGGCAGCTCGCGCTCACCCAGCGCCTATTCGGACGCCGAATGGCAGGGCGAGGAGCGCACCCGCTATATCACCGAGTTCGGCAAGGACCTGCAGCTGGCGCGCAGCGAGCTGGCCAAGCTCGATGCCGGCGCGGTGGAGAACTTCCAGACCGAGTGCCGCTGAACGAAACCAGCACCCAGCGGTCGAACCCCGAACCCCCGGATCGTTCAATCACAGGGAGGTTCGCATGCTTCTTCGTCTGGTTCGTTTTGGGCTGATCGTCACCTTGCTAGTCGCGGCGGGTGCGGCGAGCGCCATCAACTACACCCTCTGGATCAACGGCCGCACCGGCCTACCGCAGCAGCGGCGGCGTCGCGGGCACCAACGGCGGCGCGTGCTGCAATCCCGGCGACTGGTTCTGCATGACCTGACCTTGGGCCAGGGCCGAACCAGGGTGGCTGGCCGAAGTGGGATGGCTATTACGTCATCTTCCGCGACGACGGCGAGGACGACGACCATTACAACCGAAGTAGCGGGGCCGGGATTGTCGGCGTGGTGCGGCAGGCGGTCGCGAATACCGCGCGGTAGGCCGCTTTGCTGCCGCTGTGAACGGCGGAGCCGGTACAATACGCGCTTTCCCAGTTTGCCCCCGAAAGCCCACATGCCTGCTATCCAATGGTTCCCCGGCCACATGAACGCCGCCCGCAAGAAGGCGGAAGAGACCATGGAGAACACGGACGTGGTGATCGAAGTGGTCGACGCCCGTCTTCCTGCCGCGAGCAGCAACCCGATGGTCGAGAAGCTGCGCACCTTCCGCAGCCGCCCGTGTCTCAAGATCCTCAACAAGACCGACTTGGCGGACCCGCAGGCCACGGCGGAGTGGATCAAGTTCTACGAATCGCAGCCCAACGTCACCGCCTATGCGATGACGACCAAGAAGCCGGCGGACGTGAACAAGATCCCGTCGCTGTGCAAGAAGCTGGCCCCGCACCGCGGCGTGCCGACCAAGCCGCTGCGCATCATGATCATGGGGATTCCCAACGTCGGCAAATCGACCCTCATGAACGCGCTGCTGAAAAAGCGCGTGGCCAAGGTGGGAGACGAACCCGCGGTCACCAAGTCGCAGCAGCGCATCTACCTGGACCAGTTCACGGTCCTCACCGACACCCCGGGCCTGATGTGGCCCAAGATCGACATGGACAGCGACGGCTTCATGCTCGCCGCCAGCCATGCGATCGGCACGAATGCCGTGATCGAGGAAGAGGTGGCGGTGTTCCTGGCCGAGGTGCTGCTGGAGCGCTACCCCGAGCTGCTGACGGCGCGCTATGGCTTCAAGACCGAGGGCATGGATGGCGTGGCCGTGATTGAAGGCGTGGGCGCGCGGCGCGGCTACCGTGTCAAGGGTGGCGACCTCGATTTCGAAAAGTCTGCGCACACGCTGCTGCTGGACTACCGCACCGGAGCGCTCGGCCGCATCTCCCTGGAGACCCCGCCATCGCGCGCCGTGCGCCTCGCGCAGCACGCCGCCGAAGTCGCCGAAAAAGCCGCCCGCGACGCCGAACTCGCCGCCGAACGCGCCGCCGACCGCGCCCGCGGCAAGCGCCCCACCTGAGTCGCCTCCCCAGCGCAGTGCCCCACGCCAACGCCCCGGTATCGAAATCCACTACCAATGGGATGGACGCCCCCACCCTAGATTTACGGCATCGAAGTGCCAAAGTGG
>NZ_SPVF01000048.1 GCF_004614185.1 Zemynaea arenosa
CCACCACGGCAGCAGCGCCGGAACCAGGCTTGCCACGAGGCCCAGCAACGCCCACACGGCCAGCACGGCAAAGAAGCGCGCAGACGGCTGCATCGGGTCCTCAGCCTCGTGGCGCCGGGGTGGCGTCCAGCAGCGCGGTCAGCACGTCGTCCGCACCCAGGCCATCGAGCTCGGTCTCCGGGTCCAGCGCCAGGCGGTGGCGCAGCACCGGCAGCACACCGGCCTTGACGTCGTCCGGCGTCGCAAAGTCGCGCCCATCCAGCAGGGCCAGCGCGCGTGCCAGCCGCACCAGCGCGATGCTGCCGCGCGGGCCCGCGCCGACCGCGATGCCAGGCCAGCTGCGCGTGGCACGGACGATGCGCACCGCGTAGTCGGCCACCGCCGCATCCACCCGGATGTGCGCCACCAGCTGCTGCAGCGCGGTCAGCGTCTCGGCCTTCATCAGCGGGCGCACCTGCTCCACGTCCAGCGCGTCGCCGATGCGGTTCCCGGTCACGCTGCGCAGCATCGCCAGTTCCTCGTCCTGCGTCGGGTAGCCGATGCGGGCCTTGATCAGGAAGCGGTCCAGCTGCGCCTCCGGCAGCGGATAAGTGCCCTCGCTCTCCAGCGGGTTCTGGGTCGCCAGCACCATGAACGGCGCGGCCAGCAGGTGCGCCTCCCCTTCGATGGTCACCTGGCGCTCTTGCATCGCCTCCAGCAGCGCGGACTGGGTCTTGGCGGGAGCGCGGTTGATTTCGTCGGCCAGCAGCAGGTGCGTGAACACGGGCCCCTTGCGCACGGTGAAGCTCTGGTTGCGCATGTCGAACACCGCGTGGCCCATCACGTCGGCCGGCATCAGGTCCGGCGTGAACTGGATGCGCGCGAAGTCGCCGGCGAAGGTGCGCGCCAGCGCTTTCACCAGCAGGGTCTTGCCGAGGCCCGGCACGCCTTCCAGCAGCACGTGGCCACCGGCCAGGCAGCAGGCCAGCACCTGGTCGATCACGGCCTGCTGGCCGACCACGGCACGCCGGACTTCCTCGCGCATGCGGCGGACCAGCTCACTCGCCTGTGCCAGCCGTTCGGCGGGGATGGCGGAAGCCTCGGGGGCGGGAGTTTCGACGGCCGGCGATCCGGCGGCGGAGCTATCGTTCATAGTGGCGTCGCAGTTGGTGGAGGGTGGATATCTGGTGGGTGAAATCGAGCGGGCGCGTGGCGGCGGGGCCGTGCAGCGCGCGTTCGACGGCGTCCGGCGGCAGGCCGCACATGCCCGCGAGATGGCGGATGCGCGCCGCCGGCGCTAGCTTGTACAGGGCAGGGGCGCGGCGCCGCAGCAGGTTTTCGGTGGTGCCACGGACGGCCGTGAGCAGCAGTTCGCGCCCGCCGGGCACGCGCCACAGCCAGCGCGCGCTGGCGTCGATATGCTCGAGCAGGGCGCGGCGCTCCTGCGGCGGGACGGGCAGCATGGGGCCGAAGCGGCGCGTCTGGCGCCATAGCCAGGCCGTGAGCAGGACGGCCAGCGATACGATGAACGGCGCGTAGTGGCGCCACAGCCAGATGGTCCAGTGGGCCACTTCCACGCTTTGCACACCCAGCACCGGGGCATGCGGGCCGGCGAGGCCGCTGACGGCGAGCAGGAGTTCCGCATGGTCGAACTGGCGCAGCGGGAAGTTGGAGAAGTAGTCCTGGCCCACCATGACCACGTGGCCGCGCCCTTCAGGGAACACCGCCACGCCCAGGGCGTACGTGTCGCTCCACAGCGGCTTGGGCGCACCGGGGTCGGCCTGGCGCAGCGGGGTATTGGGGCGGCTCAGCTCCAGTGGGTGGCCGAGCGTGGGGATGTGCAGGCAGACCAGGTGGGCTGGTGGTGGTGGCGGCGGCGGGGAGGCACGGGGCGCGCCACCTGCCGGTTCGGCCGGCGCACCGCCCGCGGTCTCCGGCTGGGCATCCTCCTCGTCTTCCTCCTCGTCCGGTCCCGCGGCGACGATGGGCAGCGGCGGCGCACCGTCGTCCGTGCGCGCACCGGGCTCGCGGCGCGGGTCAAGGCGGCAGGTGTCGTCCTGGCGGGCGCGCAGTTCCACGCTGGCGCCGTAGCGCTGGCCGATCACGTCCCGCTCGGCCGATGGCAGCACCGACTTGGGCGCATCCTTCATGGTCCACATCGGCGACATCACCAGCGTGTTGCCACGCCGGACCCACTCCAGCAACGGCCCGGCCACACGCGGATCGGGCACGCCTGCCTGCAGCAGCAGCGTGCCGCGCGCGGGCAAGGCGGAAACAGTCTGCTCATTCAGCAGCGGCGTCACGGTCAGCACATGGCCGTGGCGGGCCAGCAGATGCTGCGCGGCCAGCAGCGGATTCTCGCGCGCCGCCTCGGACAACGCGGGCACGCCCTCCACCACCCGTTCCATGTAGTGCAGCCACAGCGCCACCAGCGCGCCCGCCACCGCCAGCGACAGCAATCCAATCAGCAGGGCCGGATTCTTCCTCATACCCGCAGCTCCGCAAACACGGAGGCCCAGGCCGCGCAGTGCGCCTCAAAGGCCGCGCTGTCCGGCCAGCGGTCCGCATACGCAGCGGCCAGCCACAGGCTGGTCAGACCGGTGGTCACGCCGAGTGCCGCATCGTCCAAACGCTGCGTCGCATGCGCCGCGCGCGCCGCCCGCAGGCAGTCGCCCTCCGTGGCGCCCGCCGGTACGTCGAGCCCATGCTGGTAGACCAGCCGCGACAGGGTGGCACGATATAACAACGCCAGCGCGGGCCGCCGTTCGCCCCGCGCCCACATGGCGCGCGCATGCCCGGCCACATCGTCGGGCAGGCTGGCCTCCGTAATGTCCAGACCCGCGACCTCGGTGGCCGGTGCGGCGGCGCCCCTCTCGCGCGACCAGGTCAACCGGTCCCGGTAGCGCCAGACGAACCAGCCGACCAGCAGCACCGCCGCGCCAATCAGGGCGGCCTCCACCACCAGCGCCAGCCACTCGGGCAGCTTGAGCGGCACATCCGGCTTCTTCTTTTCTGGCTTGGCGCGGTCGCGCAGGCGCCAGACACTTTCGCACTTGTAGCCGCGCAGGTCCTCGGAGGCGTACAGCGCGTCCACTTCGGCGCGCACGCGGCGCTGGGCCTCGTCCTGGTCCGGGCCGCGCGCGGGCTGGGTGGCCGTGACGAAAACCTCCGGCGGGTCGCACACCAGTGTGCCTTCAGCCGCTTCCGCCGGGGGCGCGGGCAGCCACAGGGCGGCGGCGCACAGCACGACCGCGAGCAGCGTGCCCGCGGTGGCGCGCGCCAGGTGTGGTACGTGCGGTGGCCGGATCTGGCGCAGCGTGAGCTCGATGTCCCACGCTTCCAGGTTGGCGCGCCGGTTCAGGTACAGCGCGAACGTACAGGCCACGTACACCGGGCCGACGATGGCCACCGCCACCGCGTAGGCGCCGCTCATGGTGAGTGCCAGGAAGGCTTCGCGTGCGTCTCCGGTCAGGGTGGAGCTGGGCGCGAACAGCGCGAACGGATTGGCCGTGTGCTCGCTCGACACGAACAGGGCCAGCAATCCAATCACGCCCAACACCAGCACGAACTCGAACGCGCTGCAGGCGATGCCGAAGGCCCATGCCGCAAATCCGGTCCCCTGGCGCCCCAATACGCGCAGGCGCTGCCCGGCCGTCGCGCGGCTAGCCCGTTCCAGCTGCCACACCGGCTGATACAGACCACGGCCGGACATGAACGGCCGCCACCACGTGAGCAGCCGGAACCAGCCGCCCCGCAGTTCGCGCGGCCAGGCGCGCAGCGCGGTGCGCCAGCCAACGTGTTCCCCGAACACTTCGCGCGACAGCACATACAGCGGCGCGCGCTCCAGCAGCGGGCGCACCCACCACGCCAGTGTCATGAACCAGCCGCTATGGGCCGGCCAGTACCAGGTGGCCGCCATCATCAACGCCGCCACGGGCAGCCACAGGGCCAGCCAGGCGCGCCAGGTGCCGGCCGCGTGCGCACGCAGCAGGGCCAGCCCGAGGTCGAGCGCCTGGGCGTGCGGGCGCGGACGCAGGTCGAGCTGCAGGCGCTCAAGCTGCATCGTCCCTCCCGCGTAGGGTGCGCCCGGCCAGCGCGAAGTACAGGATCACCAGCAGCCAGCAGATGCCGCCGACCGTGAACTTGACCTCCGGCGGAATCGCCGTGCGCGCCGACCAGAAGGCTTCGAAGAACGCGGCCAGCACCGTGAGTGCGGCGGCTCCCGCCACCACCGGAAACATGGTGCGGGCCGCCTCCTGCAATGCGCGGCGGCGTGTGAGTCTGCCCGGCCGCAGCACGGCCCAGCCGACGTGCATGCCCGCCATGGCGGACAGCAGCAGGCCCGTGATCTCGAAGCTCGCGTGGGTGACCACAAAGGACCAGAAGCTGATGCGCGTGGCCGGGTCGAGCGACAGCCAGGCCCCGGTCACGCCCAAGCTGAGCGCATTCAGGCCTACGCTGAACAGGGCCGGCAACCCACCGGCCACGCCGCCCGCGAAGGTGCGGAAGCCGATCGACACGTTATTCCAGATGTAAAAGCCGAACATCAGAACATCGCCTTCGGCTCCGCCGCGCCCCACGCGCACGCTGGAGGGCGAATACATCTTGTGCATGCGCGCCAGCTCCATGGGCGACTCGAACAGGAAGGCGCGCTGCGGATCGAGCCACACGAACACGCCCGCCGCCAGCGCGGTCCCGTAGAACAGCACCAGCACTGCCAGCAGCAACCGCCAGTGCGCGCGCACGGTGCGCGGCAGCTGGAAGAACAGGGAGGCCAGCGCCAGCGGCCGCGCGGCGCTGGCGCCGTACAGCTGGCGGTGGCAGCGCAGCGCGAGGCTGCGCAGGTAGCCGGTGAGCGCGGGCGCGTAGCCGCGCTGCTCGGCGAGGGCGAGGCACTGGCACAGGCGGCGGTACAGCTCTGGCAGGCGGGCCTGCTCCTCGCTGCGGCGCGCGGACAGCAGCGCCTCCACCTGCTCCCACAGCGGCCCATGCAGCTGCTCGAACTGCGCCTGCCTCACCGCAGCAGCCCCGCCGCCATGCCGCGCAGGCGCTCCAGCGATGCCATGCCGGTGCGGCCCGTGAGCGGCTCGGCGATGCTGCCCAGTTCCTCCAGCCGTTCGGCCGGGAGGCGCGGCTCGCGCGCGAACAGGTCCGCCAGTGCGCGCTGCTGTGCGGGCGTGAGCGGGAACGGCAGCGGCACGGGCGCGGCATCCGGCGCCGCTCCCCGCACCGCCTTGCGGTCGCGGTAGACCACCATGGTCCCGGCGGCGAGGTCGCCCACGCGGCGGAAGCGCGCGTCGAACAGCATGGCGACCAGGCCGGTGGCGTACATCAAAGGGAGGAAGTCCGCGACCAGCAGCAGGTTGCGCAGGGCCGACTCGCGAAAGCGCACCGGCAGCCCATTGTCCTGCACCACCTCGATGCCGGCCACGCGCTTGCCGACCGTGGCGCCGCCCGCGTACACCTCGCACAGCACCGGATAGGCCCAGTAGGTGACAAACAGGAGGATGAGATAGAGGCCGTAGCCCAGCCTGGAGCTGGCCAGGAACATGGACACCAGCGTCACGACGCCGATAAACAGTGCAAAGTCGACGGCCCAGGCCAGCGCGCGCACAGGCGGGCCGGCGGGAACGAGGTGCAGGCGCACGCCCTCGGGCGTGGTCAGGGACAGCCGGCCATCCAGCAATTCAGGCATTCAGTTTCGGACGTGATTGACTTTGATTTTTTGTCAATCATAGCCGAGCTGTCACGGGCGTCAAGGCGTCTTCTTGCGCGGGTCCGTGACGAAGCCAAGGCGCGTGAGTCCGTGGGCCTGGGCGGCGGCCATCACCTCGGCCACGGCCTCGTAGCGCGTGGCCCGGTCGGCCCGCAGCTGGAGCTCGGGGGGCTCGGGCAGCGCGGCCGCTTCCGCCAGGCGGGCTTCGAAACCCGCCGCGTCCACGCGCTCATCGTTCCAGTAGATCTGGCCCGCCGCATCCAGCGACACCGTGACCGGCTGTCCGTGCGGCGGCGCCACCGCGGCCTGGGCCTGCGGCAGGTCGAGCCGGATCGCGTGCGTGAACATGGGCGCGGTGAGGATGAAGATCACCAGCAGCACCAGCATCACGTCCACCATCGGGGTGACGTTAATGTCGCTCATCATCTGGTGCGGCCGCGAGGGATTGAAGGAGCCGAAGGCCATGCCGCGCGCTCCCTTTATTTGGCGCTGCCGAAGTAGGCCAGCAGGTCGTGCGCGAAGCCGTCCAGCTCCGCCAGCGTGCTGCGGTTCAGGCGATTGAAGCCGTTATAGGCCAGCACCGCGGGAATCGCCACGCACAGGCCGAAGCCGGTCATGATCAAGGCCTCGCCGACCGGACCGGCCACGCGGTCGATCTGCACCGTGCCGGTGGCCGACACGTTGGCCAGCGCGTGATAGATGCCCCACACGGTGCCCAGCAGGCCGACGAAGGGCGCGGTGGCGCCGATGGACGCGAGCAGCGTGAGGCCCGCTTCCACGCGGTGGGTCGAGCGGGTGATCTGCTGGCGCAGCACGCGCGTCACCTGTTCGCCGCGCTCCATCGCGCCGGCCACGGTGCCGCTGCGGCCCGTGTACTCCGCCACGCTGGCGGGCAGCGGTGCAAACACGTTCTCGCCATCGGCCGCACGCAGGAGGGCCAGGCCGTCGCTGACGTCCGGCGCATCCCAGAACGCGTCGATGGCCGGGGCGGCGCGGCGCACGCGCCACAAGGTGAAGGCTTTGGAGAAAATGAAGAACCAGCTGGCCAGCGACATCACCAGCAGCACATAGGCCACCGCATGGCTGATCGGATCGCCCTGCGCCCACCAGCGCGCGAGGCTGAACTGGTTTTCCGCCAGCGCCGGGTTCATAGGCCCAGCACGGCCTGCATGTCGAACAGGCCTTTGGGCTTGTCCGCCAGGAAGCGCGCCGCGCGCAGGGCGCCGGTGGCGTAGCCCGCGCGGCTGCTGGACTTGTGGCTGATCTCGATGCGCTCGCCGGTGCCCGCGAACAGCACCGTGTGGTCGCCCACGATGTCGCCGCCGCGGATGGTGGCAAAGCCGATGGTGGACGGATCGCGCTCGCCGGTCACGCCTTCGCGGCCGTAGACGGCGACGTCCTTCAGGTCGCGGCCCAGCGCCTGCGCCACCACCTCACCCATCTTGAGCGCGGTGCCGGACGGCGCATCGACCTTGTGGCGATGGTGCGCCTCGATGATCTCGATGTCGTAGCCGTGCGCGAGCTGCTGCGCCGCGACTTCCAGCAGCTTGAGGGTCACGTTCACACCCACGCTCATGTTGGGTGCGAAGACGATCGCGGTCTTTTCGGCAGCGGCGCGGATGGCGGCCTTGCCCGCTTCGTCGAAGCCCGTGGTGCCGATCACCAGCTTGATGCCATGCTCCGCGCAGTATTTCAAATGCTCCAGCGTGCCCTCGGGCCGGGTGAAGTCGATCAGCACCTGCGCATCGGCCAGGCCCTGCGCGAAATCCGAGGTGATGGCCACGCCCGCGAGCTTGCCGGTGAAGGCGCCCGCGTCGGTGCCGAGGGAGGGCGCACCCGCGCGGTCCAGGGCGCCGGACAGGCGCACGCCTTCGGCCTGCGCGATCGCCTCGATCAGCATGTGCCCCATGCGGCCGGAAGCGCCGGCCACCGCGATGTTCAGGGTCGCGCTCATGTTACGGGCGGCGGCCTTTGACGTCGTCCGAATTTACCTGGATCTGCACCGCGCCTGGCTCTTCTTTCTTCGGCGGGGCCTTCTCGGCGGCGCGCACCGGACCGGCGATGCGGGCAATGTAGTCACGCTCGGTCGGCAGGTTGCCGCCGTCGAAGCGGGCGACCTTGCCTTCCTTGTCGAAGTAGACGGTCACGCGCGCGGTGGTCAGTTCGCCGTTGCCACGCTGGAGGCGGAACGGGTAGTCCCAGCGGTCCGCATGGAAGATGTCCTGCAGCAGCGGGGTGCCGAGCACGAAGCGCACCTGCTCCTTGGTCAGGCCGACCTTCAGCTGGGCCAGCTGTTCGGCGGACACGAAGTTCCCCTGCTGGATGTCCGGACGGTAGGGCGAGAAGAACCACAGGAACTTCTGGAACTTGGAATTGGACGTGGTCTGCGCGCCGGCGTTGGCAATGGCGGCGGACTTGGCGGCATCGGCCTGCACCACCTCGGCCGGGGCCGGGGTGGACGGCGCGGCCTGCTTGAGCGGATCCTTGGACGCACAGCCGGCCAGCGCCAGCAGAGCGCATGCGAGCGCGGCGGCGCGAAGGTGGAAGCGGGGCGAAACGGAAGCGGTCAAGCGCATGGGTAACCTCAAATCGATGAAGCGAAAGGTGCTAAAACACTATATGATAAAGCACTCCGACTTAAAACGAACATAAACCGCTCCCGGCAGGACCCCGCACCCATGAGTAACAGCCCGAACGATCTGAAAGCCAGCGGCCTCAAGGCGACCCTCCCCCGGCTCAAGATCCTCGAAATTTTCCAGAACAGCGAAGTCCGCCACCTGACGGCGGAAGATGTCTACAAGATCCTCCTGCAGGACAACATGGACGTCGGCCTGGCCACCGTGTACCGGGTGCTCACCCAGTTCGAACAGGCGGGCCTGCTGAACCGGAACCACTTCGAGACCGGCAAGGCGATCTTCGAGCTGAATGCGGGTTCGCACCACGACCACCTGGTCTGCCTCGATTGCGGGCGCGTGGAAGAGTTCTACGACGAAGAGATCGAGCAGCGCCAGCAGAAGATCGCGCTGGAGCGCGGCTTCAAGATCGCCGAGCACGCGCTGGCAATCTACGGCAACTGCACCAAGGTCAACTGCCCGCACAAGCCGGGCAACTGAGTTCCTCCCTGGCCGCGGCGCCTCAGCCGTGGCTCAACGCATTCGACAGCAGCTTGGCCGTGATGTCCACGATCGGAATCACGCGCTCGTAGGCCATGCGGGTCGGCCCGATCACGCCCAGGGTGCCGACGATGCGGCCGTTCATTTCGTACGGCGCGGTCACCACGCTCATCTCGTCCATCGGCACCAGCTGCGATTCGCCGCCGATGAAGATCTGCACGCCGGAGGCCTTGCTGGACACGTCCAGCAGCTGCATCAGCCCGGTCTTCTGCTCGAACAGGTCGAACATCTGGCGCAGGGACGACATGTTGGAGGTCAGGTCGGGCGCGGCCAGCAGGTTGCGCTCGCCGGCGATGACGACCTTCTCGGTGTCCTCTTCCATTGCGGCACTGCCCGCCTCCACCGCGGTCTGCATCAGGCGGCCGATGTCGTCGCGCAGTTCGCGCAGCTCGCCGGACAGGCGGGCCCGTACGTCGTCGAACGAGAGCCCGGCGAAGTTCTGGTTGAGGTAATTGGCCGACTGCACCAGCTCGGCGGGGTTGTAGTCCACGTCCGTGAGCAGCAGGCGGTTCTGCACATTGCCGCGCGGGTCCACGATCACCAGCAGGATGCGGCGCTCGGACAGGCGCAGGAATTCGATCTGCTGGAACACGCTCTCGCGGCGCGGCGTCATCACCACGCCCGCGAACTGGGACAGCGAAGACAGCATCTGCGCGGCGCTGGCGATCACCTTTTGCGGCTGGTGCGGGGGCAGCTGGATCTGGGAATGGACCGACTGCTCGTCCAGGTGCTGCACGGTCAGCAGCGTGTCCACGAACAGGCGGTAGCCGCGCGGCGTGGGGATGCGGCCGGCCGAGGTGTGCGGGCTGGAGACGTAGCCCATCTCCTCCAGGTCCGCCATGATATTGCGGATGGTGGCCGGGGACAGGTCGAGGCCGGAGATCTTGGACAGCGCGCGGGAGCCGACTGGCTGGCCGTCGGCGATGTAGCGCTCCACCAGGGCCTTGAGCAGGGTTTGGGCGCGGGAATCGAGTTGCATGTCCGTGTGGGTTCGGCTGGGAAATCGGTGGTGACTATTATGCACCCGCGCTGCGCGGCTGTGCAGCACAGCAGTCCAGGCGGAACCGGGCTGTCTTCACTCCGCCGCGTCCGCATGCTCCTGGTGCAGCCAGTCGAGCAGCCCATGGAAATCGCTGACGATGGCATCCGGCATCACCTTGTGCTCCAGGTGGGCCTGGCTGCCGGTGCGGTTCAGCCAGACGGCGCGCAGGCCCGCCTGCTGCGCCCCCTGCACGTCGAGCAGGATGTCGTCGCCGACGTAGACCGCGTCTTCCGGCGCCACGCCCAGGCGCTCGCAAGCAGCGAGGAAGATGGCCTTGTCCGGCTTCGCGTAACCGAGCTCGTGCGCCGCCACCGACACCTTGAAGTGGTGCGACAGGCCGATCGTCCTGAGGTCCGCGTTGCCGTTGCTGATCGAGCCGACCAGCGCGCGGCCCTTCAGGCGCAGCAGGCCGGGCAGCACGTCGTCGTACGGCACCACGGAATTGCGGGCCGCGAAGAACTGCACCATCGCCTCCTCAATCCTGGTCTCGTCCTCGCCGGCTTCGGCGAAGGCGGCCACCAGCCCGGCGCGGCGCAGGGCCCCGAGGTCGAGCTGGAAGTGCGGCTGCTGGGCCAGCAGCGTCAGGCGCGCCTGGCGCAGCGAATCGATGGTGTGGCGCTCGGCCACGCGCGGGGCATGCTCGCGCAGCCAGTCGTACAGCTGCGCTTCGGCCTGCACGATCACGGGGGCGATCGGCCAGAGGGTATCGTCAAGATCGAACAGGACGGCTTTCGGCCAGGGGCGCCGCGAATCGGAAGTCATGGGTGCAAACGGAAAAAGGCTGGGTAAAACCGCTTTGAGGCAGACAGGCGCCCAGCATAGCCACGCCGGGGGTGAAAATCAATTCGCAGGCCCGGGCGACCGGTTTTTCCTTGACGCTCCTGACAAGCTTGCCCGCTGTGGCGGTCCGCAAAGCGTTGGCGGCGTTACAAGGTGATACAAAGCTAAAAGCGGCCGCGCGTTGCCGAATGCACTAAAATGGCGTCCATTTGAGTCTCGTCCTGGCGCGCCTGAGGGTGCCGGACATCCATCTGTGGAGAGTATATGAAGCGTTTCACCCGGCCGGCCGGCCTTGCGCTCACGGCCTGCGCCCTCCTGCTGTCCGGCTGCGGCGGCGGGGACGGCAGCCTGTACATCAGCGGCAATGTGTACGGCCTGTACCGCGACGGGCTGGTGCTCGTCAACAAAGGCAACAACTCGACGCAGGCGGTGTCGGCGGCGTCCCAGAGCTTCGTGTTCTCCACGCTGGTGGGCAACGATGAAAGCTTCGATATCCAGGTGCAGACCCAGCCGTCCGGCGAAACCTGCACCGTCCAGAACGGCAAGGGCCGCACTGGCGCCTACAGCATCAGCAGCGTGATCGTGACCTGCGTGGGCGTGACCCATGCCCTGAACGTGAACGTGAGCGGGCTCGCGGCGGGCGCCACCCTCGAGCTGGTGAACGGCAGCGACAAGGTCACGGTGACCCAGAACGGCGTGAAGGCGATGACGCCGGTGGCCGAAGGGTTCCCGTACGCCGTGCTCGTGTACACCGGCCCCTACGTCGGCACCCCGGCCACCCCGAACGGGCAAACCTGCACCGTGACCGGTGGCGTGGGCACCATGCCGACCGCCGACCTGAATTCGGTCAACGTGACCTGCCAATGAACTTCCGGAGTCTCTCAATGAAGCATTCGTTTGTCCTGGCCGCAGCGTGCGCCCTGGTTCTCTCCGCCTGCGGCGGCGGCAAGCAGCAATTCCCGGTGCATGTGACCGTGGCCGCGTCCACCGTCGCGGGCGACGGCCTGATCTATCCAGGCCTGGTGCTCACCACCAACGGCCAGGACCTGGCCCTGGCGCCGCCGAGCACGCCGGGCGCCGCCGTGTCGGGCACCTTCCCGAACACGCTGTCGTACGGCGACGTGTACGACATCACGGTCAAGACCCAGCCGGCGCACCAGGCCTGCTCCGCCTCTGCCTTCACGCATGATTCGGCAGGCCGCTATGCCTCGATCGACGCGGTGTTCACCTGCGCCATCCAGTCTCACGCCTTGACCGGCACCGTGACGGGCCTGACCGCAACCGGCCTGCAGCTGACCAACGGTTCGACCGGCGGCGTGATCGCCGTGCCGGCTGGCGCGACGACCTTCACCATGCCGGAAGTCAACTACGGCAAGACCTACGGGGTGACGGTGCTGAGCCAGCCGACGGGGCAGGTTTGCACGGTGACCAATGGCGTGGGGCAGATGGGCGATGCGGACGTGACCAACCTGAAGGTGACCTGCCAATAACCGCTTATCACAAAAATCTATGATTGATATGCGGAAATACAATTAGACTAATATGCTGTGACGCAGCATAATTGCACCTGTCTCCTCCAACTCTCCTCAGAAAAGAATTGGATTCTGCCCGCTCCCAGGAGCGGGTTTTTTTTTGCGACCGGCGGCGCAGCGAAGAGACGAGAATTGGATTCAGCCCGCTCCAAGCAGGGTTTTTTGGTTCAGAATCCGCTCAGCAGCAGGACGGTGTGGGCGCCCATGTGGGCGATGATGGCGGCCTCCAGGCCGACCTTCCAGTACAGCGCCCCCGCAATAAAGCCGAACGTGGCATTGCCGAGCACCACATACACAATCACGCCCGGCGTGAGCTGCCCCAGCAGGGTGGCCGCCGCCGGAAGGTGGCCGATGCCGAAGCCCAGGGCCGCGACCGCAATCGCCGCCACCATCACGCCCGCCCCCGCCGCCGCACGGCGCTGGAACACGCGCCAGAACAACCAGGCGAAGAATGTCATCGCGCCCCAGCGCATCAGCAGCTCCTCGGTCACACCGCCGTAGAGCACGCGCGCCAGCGCCGGCATGCTGACGGTGGCTGCCAGTTGCTGCAAGGCCGGCGGGGCCAGATAACCCGTCAGTGCGATCAGCGCGGCCCCGGCGAGGCCACCGAGCAGCCCCGGGACCAATTGCGGCCGCAGCGCCGGCGCCACCGGCTGGCGCGCCGCCCAGGCGGACAG
>NZ_SPVF01000091.1 GCF_004614185.1 Zemynaea arenosa
CCGGCGGGCAGCGGGGCGCCCGCGGCCAGGCTCACGGCGTCCACCGGGTCGGGCGCGGCGAGGACTTCACGCAAGGTGAAGCGGTTGCGGATGAAGGCGAGGTAGTCGGGGGCCTTCTGGTCGGCGGCGGCAATCGCCAGCATCTGGTTGGCGACGTCGGCGAAGCTGGCGCCATCGTCGGGTGCGGCCAGCAGCGCGCGCAGCAGCAGGCCGCGCAGGTAGTCGCCGGCGTCGTGCAGCACCAGGGCGTCGTCCAGCGCGCCGGGCCGGCGCTCGAAGGCGAAGAGGTCGGCCAGGATGTCGTACAGCGCGCCGGTGAACACCTGCGACAGCGCGTGCACCTCCACGCCCGCCTCGGACAGCGAGATGTCGTTGTCCGCGTTGCGCAGGCCGTTCGGGCGGCCCAGCGCGAGACCGAACTGTTCGGCGATGTCGGCCAAAAAGGTCTTGTCGTGCAGGCGTGCCTTGGTCTGGGCGATGATGGCTTCGCACTGGTCCAGCTGCGAGAGGGTCAGGAAGATAGCGGTCAGGTCGCCGAAGGCTTCGTGCAGGGCGCCCGTTTGCGGCGGCTGGTTGGACAGGATCCAGTTGGGCTTCAGGCCGTCGAGCACCGCGTGGCCGGTTTCGTGGGCCACGATGTCCAGCGAGCGGCAGGTGTAGACGCGGCTCTTCTGGCCGGAGGGGACGAAGTCGCCGAAGCGCAGGCAGCTTTCGTCGCGGCTGTAATAGGCGTTCATCACGTTCGGCAGGCCATACGGGAACACGCGCAGCGGCTCGGTGTTGTCCTCGGCGTTCCAATTCCAGGGCAGGGGCGTCTCGTGGCCCGCCATGGCGAGGGCGCGCTGGTACATGGTCAGCGTCTGGCGCACCACCGAGAAGGTGTGCACGGCGTCGAACTGCGGCGTGCCGGGCGAGGTGACGAAGTCGCCAAAGGCATTCGGCGCCACGGGATGGATGCCGGGCGTGCCGGAGGCGATGCGGGCATCGCGCGGACCGGCCAGCACGATCCCCGGCAGGAAGGCCTTGCGGGTGCCGATGTCGCCCACCGATGGATCCTGCTTCCAGATCAGCACCCGCGCGCCGAAGGCATAAGGCAGGGGCACCGGCGGCTGCTCGCTGCCCGTCGGGCGGCCCGGTTCCACCACCAGTTGCACGGTCTTGCGGTGCATGCGGTAGGGGGCGGTGGGTGTGGGGATGAAGCTGACCTGGGGCGCCGGCAGCACCGTCGCCGGCGCGCTGGCGAGGAAGGCCGCGCCTCCGGGCGTGGCGTCGCCGTCGTGGTCCGCGGCGCTGCTGTCCTGGGCGGTGGCGGCGGCCACCGTGATGAATGGCTTATCCATTGCAAATCTCCTCGGCTGAGTTTGCAATCGTGCTCCGCCGGGAGCGGTTAAGTTTGATCTTCCTCAATGCCTCTGGCGCGACTGTGGCGCCGGTGGCATCATGTCGGATTCATTCGTAAAAAGTATCACAAAGGCACTTTATGGCAGGGATTCATATCGTTCATCCGCACTCGCTTCCGGCGGAGCAGGCCCGCGCGGCGGCGCAGAAGGTGGCGGACAAGATCGCATCCGAGTACGAGATGCGGTGCCAGTGGCAAGGAGACACGCTGCACTTCGAGCGCAGCGGGGTGAAAGGCGCGCTGGCGCTGGACGCCACACAGGTGAAGGTGGATATCGAGCTGGGTTTCCTGATGGGGGCTTTTGCGGCGCCCATCGAGCAGAAGATCCGGTCGAAGATCGACCAGGTGTTCGCGCAGGCGGCCTGATAAGGCAGGCGTAAAAAAACGGACCGTGCGGTCCGTTTTTTGGTGGCGCGAGCGAAGCGCTCAGCCCTTGGCGAGCGAAGCGCTCAGCCCTTGGCGAGCGAAGCGCTCAGCCCTTGAGTTCTTCGATCAGGTCGATGTACTGCTGTTGCGCGTCTTCCTGCGCCGTGCCTTGCAGCGCGGCCCAGGCGTCGTACTTGGCGCGGCCGACCATGTCGGTGAAGCCGGGGCGCTCGCCCTGCACGTCGCCGACCGAGCCTTGCTTGAACAGGGCGTAGATCTTCAGCAGCGTCATGTTGTCCGGCCGTTCCGGCAGGTTCTTGGACTCGGCCTGGGCCTGTTGGAATTGGTCTTGCAAGCTCATACGTTCTCCTGTTGGTGAAGCGCGCATCTTAGCGCATTGACATTGGCTCGCGCGGTCGCGCGCCCACCATTAGAAGAGTTCTTCAGACCCCCAGAAGTTCCACGTCGAAGATCAGGGTGGCATTCGGCGGGATCACGCCGCCCGCGCCGCGCGCGCCGTAGCCCAGCTCGGCCGGGATGGTCAGGCGGCGCTGGCCCCCGACTTTCATGCCTTGCACGCCTTCGTCCCAGCCGCGGATCACATGGCCGGCGCCCAGCTTGAACTGGAACGGATCGTTGCGGTCCTTGGACGAGTCGAACTTGCTGCCCTGGCTGCCGTCATCGTTGCGCAGCCAGCCGGTGTAGTGCACCGTCACGTACTGGCCGGCCTTGGCTTCGTCGCCGCTGCCGGTCACGAGGTCGTCGTACTGCAGGCCCGAAGAAGTGGTCGTGGTTGCCATGGTTGTTGTCCTTTGATTTACAGGTGAGCGGCGATTGTACCAGCCGCACCACATCTTTTTTTCGAACCCTGTCCACCATCCGGGGAACAGAGGCGTTTTAAGCCTCAGTGTCAGGGAACCGTCATGGTTTCCCCTTAAAATAACGATGTCCAACTCCCCCGGGATTTCCCCCTCATGCTGCGCAAGTTCCTCCGCTTTGCCGCTTCGGCAATCGCCCTGTCCACCATCGCTGTCAGTGCCGCCCACGCGAATGTTGTCGTGGTCCTCAATTCGCGCGATGCCACCGTCCAGCTGCTGGACCAGGCCACCTACAGCGAGATCTCGACCTACCCGGTCGGCAAGGAGCCGCACCACCTGATGGCCACGCCCGACAACAAGTCGCTGATCGTCGCCAGCTCGGTGGGCAATGAGCTGATCTTCCTGGACCCGAAAACGGGCCTCATCCAGCGCAAGCTGAAGGACGTGCTGGACCCTTACCAGATCGGCTTCTCGCCGGACCAGAAGTGGTTCGTCTCGGCCTCGCTGCGCCTGGACCGCGTGGATCTGTACAAGTACGACGGCGCCAATCTCACGCTGGCCAAGCGGGTGCCGCTGGCCAAGCTGCCGAGCCACATCGCGTTCAATGCCGCGTCCACGATGGCCTTCATCACCCAGCAGGGCAGCGACCAGGTGAGCGCGATCGACCTGGCCACCCAGACCATCAAGTGGACCATCCCGGTCGGCAAGCTCCCGGCGGGCATCATGATGACGCCCGATGACAAATACCTCCTGGTCGGCATCATGGGTTCGGACTACATCGAGGTGATCGACTGGCGCACGCAAAAGACCGTCAAGCGCATCAAGTGCACCGAAGGCACCCACAACTTCCGCGCGCTGGGCGACAAGCGCACCGTGTTCGTGTCCAACCGGGTGGGCAATACCATCAACGTGATCGACACCCAGAAGCTGGCCAACGTCGGCCAGATCGCGGTGCCGGGTGGCCCGGACTGCATGGAGATCACCGCCGACGGCAAGACCATGTGGGCCACGCTCCGCTGGATCAAGAAGGTGGCCGTGATCGATCTCGCCACCCGCAAGGTGATCAAGATGATCCCGGTGGGCCGCTCGCCGCACGGCGTCTACTTCGCCAACCACTCGCCGATGAGCTGATGGTGAGGTGGGTGATGGTGCCAAACCCGCGTCGCCCGGCTACCGTGGCCGGCGCGCAGGCGCTGGCCATGGCACTCGCCTGCGCCGGTGCGCTGGCCGCCGCACCCACGCAGGCCGCGCCGCAAGCCCCTGCCGCCTGCCAAGGCACTATCTACCTCACCTTCGACACCGGCAGCCAGTCCCAAGCCGGGCTGATCGCCGAGACGCT
This sequence comes from Zemynaea arenosa, assembly GCF_004614185.1. GTDB lineage: Bacteria > Pseudomonadota > Gammaproteobacteria > Burkholderiales > Burkholderiaceae_D > Telluria > Telluria arenosa. The sequence goes on from NZ_SPVF01000091.1 coordinate 3,923, forward strand.
CAAGCGCCATCACGCCAAGGCCACCTTCTTCCTCGCGAACGAGAAGACGGTGCGCGGCGACTGGTCCCTGGACCCGTCCTGGTCCGCCTTCTGGAAAGCGCGCGTGGCCGAGGGCCATGCCTTCGGCACCCACACCTTCGACCACGTGTACTGGCAGCGCGACCTGCCGGGCGGCCGCATGGTGGTCAAGCCGCAGTTCGGCGCACATGCGGGACAGCGCGAGACCTGGACCGAAGCGCAATACTGCGCTGAACTCAAGCGCGTGGATGCACGCTTCGTGGAGCTGACCGGCCGCCATCTCGACCCGTTCTTCCGCGCCCCAGGCGGCCACACCTCGCCCAATGTGCTGGCCGCGGCGCAGCAGTGCGGCTACACGCACTTCGGCTGGCCCCCCGCCGGGTTCTCGGGCGACGAAACGCCGAGCGAGCGATTTTCGAACGCGGCCCTGCTCCAGCGCGCCCTTGATAAACTGCGCGACGGTGATATCTTCATGGCGCACATGGGCATCTGGTCGCGCAAGGACCCGTACATGCCCGCCAATCTCGAGCCGCTGCTCGCGGGGCTCGAACGCAAGGGCTACTGCTTTGCGACGCTGCGCGAGCACCCATCAGTCCAGAATAAGTAGGTAGTGCTACACACCGACATGCTCCAGTTCTTGATCGACCTGTTCGCCCGCAGCCAGGACTGGCTGTTCGAGCACGTGGTCCAGCCCATCATGTTCCACGCCGGCCTGGGCGCCTTCATCGAGGAAGCCTTCGACGGCGTCGAATGGTTCCTGATCGGCGCCGTGGAACTGGGCGCGCTGTACCTGCTCCTGCGGCCACTGGAGGCGCTGATTCCCGCGCAACCGGGCAATGGCAGGCGCGCGCGCTGGAATGACTTCATCTACACCGTGATCCACCGGCTTGGCCTGTTCACCGTCGCCGTGTTCTTCACGCTCGATCCGCTGATGGACCACCTGGCGGGCGTGCTGCGTTTTGGCGGTGTCCACCCGTTCAACCTGGAGGCGCTGCTGCCGGGGATGTCGCCCACCGTGGCCTTCCTGGTCTACCTGGTGGTGCTGGACTTCTTCGACTACTGGTACCACCGCCTGCAGCATGGCGTGAACTGGTGGTGGGGCCTGCACAGCCTCCATCACAGCCAGCAGTACATGAACCTGTGGTCGGACAACCGCAACCACCTGCTGGACGACCTGCTGCGCGATATCTACATGGCCTTCGTGGCGCTGGCGATCGGCGTGGCGCCGGGGCAGTACGTGCTGCTGGTGTCGGTCTCGCGGGTGCTGCAAAGCCTGCAGCACGCGAACGTGCGCCTGCACTTCGGCCGCCTCGGCGACATGCTGCTGGTGTCGCCGCGCTACCACCGCCTGCACCACGCGATCGGCGCGGGCCATGAATCGAAAGGCGAGGGCACGCTGGGGGGCTGCAATTTCGCGGTCCTGTTCCCGGTGTGGGACATCCTGTTCCGCACCGCGAACTTCCACGGCCAGTGGGAGCAGACCGGCGTGCGCGACCAGCTGCCGCGCACCCTCGCCGATGGCAGCGTGGTGCCGGGCCGCGACTATGGCCGCGGCTTCTGGGCGCAGCAGTGGCTGGGCCTCAAGCGCATGATCGAATTCGCGCGCAAGGGGACCGCGTGAGCGGGGCGGGGCCGCAGCCATTGCAGGGCAATAGCGGCGCAGCGGGCCCGAATATGGCGGACGTGATCCGCAGCTTCGGCCGTGCGCTGGCCGCGCAGCTGAGCCCCCGCATGCTGGCGCTGTCGCTGCTGCCGACCGTGCTGTCCGTGGTGCTGTGGGGCGTGCTGCTGTGGTTAGGCTGGCAGCCATTCAACGACTGGATGCACCATCAGTTCATCGAACATGACCTGTTCCGCACCAGCGGCAGCCTGCTGTCCTCCGTCGGCCTGGGGATGCTCAAGACCCTGGTGGTGCCGCTGCTGGCGATGCTGCTCCTGCTGCCGCTGATGATCCTCACCGCGCTGGTGTTTGTCGGCGTGGCCGCGATGCCGGTGGTGGTGCGCCATGTGTCCACACGCTCATTCCCGGAGCTGGTGCGCAAGGAAGGCGGTTCGTGGTGGGGCAGCGTCGGCATGGCGCTGGCATCGTTCGCGATCTTCGTGGTGGTGTTCCTGGCCACGCTGCCGCTGTACGCCGTGCCGCCGCTCGCTCTGGCCGCCCACGTGGTGCTGTGGGGCTGGCTGACCGCGCGCGTGGTGGCCTACGACGCATTGGTCGACCATGCGAGCGACGAAGAGCGCCACACCCTCATGCGCACGCACCGCTGGCCGCTGCTGCTGATCGGGATGGTCTCCGGCGTCGCAGGTGCGCTGCCCGGCATCGTGTGGGTGGGCGGCAGCGTGCTCGCGGTGGTACTGTTTCCGTTCCTGGCGGCGGTGTCGATCTGGCTGTACGTGGTCATCTTCATCTTCACCGGGCTGTGGTTCGAACATTACTGCCTGCATGCGCTGCGCGGCCTGCGCGCCGCGCGCGGCGAACAGGAATAGGGGAGCAGCATGGCCTTCGGCTTGATCATCATCGGCGACGAAATCCTGTCCGGCAAGCGGCGCGACCAGCACTTTCCGAAAGTGGTCGAGCTGCTGGCCGAACGCGGTTTGCAGCTCGGCTGGGCCGAATACCTGGGCGACGACCCGGCGCGCATCACCGCCACTTTGCAGCGGACCTTCGCCAGCGGCGACATCGTGTTCTCCTGCGGCGGCATCGGCGCCACGCCGGACGACCACACGCGCCAGTGCGCCGCCGCGGCGCTCGGCCGTCCCCTGGTGCTGCATGCGGAAGGCAAGAAAAACATCCAGGAACGCATCCGTGAGACCACGCCCGACGCGGACCTCAACTCTGCCGAGAACCTGCACCGCCTGAAGATGGCCGAGTTCCCGCAGGGTGCTGAGCTGATCCCCAATCCGTACAACCGCATCGCCGGTTTCACCGTCGGCACGCATCACTTCGTCCCCGGCTTTCCGGTGATGGCCTGGCCGATGCTCGCGTGGGTGCTGGACACGCACTACAGCCACCTGTTCAATCAGGTCGCGCGCGCGGAGAAAGCCTTCATCGTGTACGAGGCCGCGGAGTCCGCACTCACGCCGCTGATGGAGCAGATTGAAGCCGCTCATCCGCTGGTGAAGGTGTTCTCGCTGCCCAGCGTGGGCGATGCCAACACGCGCCGCCACATCGAGCTCGGCGTCAAGGGCGACCCTGCGCAGGTGGCGTCGGCATACGAACAAATGCGCACCGGCCTTGCGTCTGTCGGCGCTGATTACCAGCCCTTGTAGGAGCGCGCCTCACCATCCATTTCCTCGTTGTTTTTTTGCGAAAAATAAACACACAGTTTCAAAAAAACGCCGTGCGCGCGCTGTGCATGAGTTGCTGTTGTGGTGGAATGTAAGCGTATGCATCACCAGCCTTCGCTCAGCCATCATGGACACCGACAGCCGTTCTGACCGGCCTACTTTCATGGCCCGCGCGGTGCGCAAATGGCGCACCCGGACCGCCACACCGAATGCGGCTCAGCGCCCGGCGAAACCCATCAAGCCTCAAAAGCGCCACCTCAAACTTGTGAAAGACGCACCACCCATGCCGCACGACGCGGAAGCACCCGACCGCCTTGAACCGACCGCGCATCATGAGCAGCAGCCGGTCCTGACCCATAAGCCGCCCCGCCGTCCGCGCCATGTGCGAAATATACGCAATGGCGCCATCGTGCTCGCCCTGATCGGGCTCTCGTTCGGCGTGTGGTGGGTCGTCGATGAATCGAACGACTCCAGCTTCCAGGCGCAGTACTTCGCCAAGCTCGCCAAACAGGTGACCTACAAGGTCCAGCCGGGGCCGAGCAATGCGATCCGCTATCCCTCCGACAGCCCGTACGACGAACGGCTCGGCTACGCCAACCTGCCGGACTATCTGAAGCGTTTGCAGGCGCGCGACTTTGACATCGCCGCGCAGGCGCGCCTGTCGGCCAAGGGCATCGAGCTCGCCGACCAGGGCGTGTATCCGCCGTACCCGGAGAAGACGCGCGCCGGACTGTCCATCTTTGACACCCACCAGCAGCCGATCTTCACCGCCATCTACCCCGAGCGCTACTACCCGAAGTTCGACTCGGCGCCGGCCGCGCTGGTCGGGTCGCTGCTGTTCATCGAGAACCGCGAGCTGCTGGACACCAAATACCCGAAGCGCAACCCGGCCGTGGAATGGGACCGCTTCTCGAAAGCGGTCTTCGACAAGGCCGTGCACACCGTGGCCGGGGGCGGCAAGCGCGTGGCCGGCGGCTCCACGCTCGCCACGCAGATCGAGAAATACCGCCACTCGCCGGAGGGCCGCACCGCCTCGACCAAGGAAAAGATCCGCCAGATGTTTTCGGCCTCGCTGCGCTCCTACCAGTACGGCGAAGACACCAGCAAGGTGCGGCACCAGCTGGTGATCGACTACCTGAATACCGTGCCGCTGTCGGCCAAGCAGGGCTACGGGGAAGTGAACGGCATCGGCGACGGCATGTGGGTCTGGTACGGGCGCGAATTCAAGGACGTGAACCGCATCCTGCGCTCCAACCGCACCGACCCGGACAGCGCGCTGGTGTACAAGGAAGCGCTGTCGCTGATGATCGCGCAGCGCCGCCCCTCGTACTACCTGGGCGATGGCGCCAGCGATCTCGAAACCCTGACCAACAGCCATCTCCGCGTGCTGGCGCAGGCCGGGGTGATCACGCCCGCGCTGCGCGATGCGGCGCTGAAGGTGCACCTGCATCCGTCGCAAGCCTCGGGCGTGGCAGCGCCGGAGCCGAATTCCTTCGTCTCGGCCAAGGCAGCGAACGCGGTGCGTGCGCACCTGGCGGGGCTGCTCGGCGATTCACGCCTGTATAACCTGGACCGGCTGGACCTGAAGGTCGTCAGCACGCTCGATGCCAAGGCCCAGCAGGCCGTGACCGAACAGCTGCGGGCGCTGCGCGACCCGGTGATGGCCGCCGCCGCGGGCCTGACCGGCCGCCAGATGCTCGGCAATGGCGACCCGGCCAAGGTGGTTTACAGCTTTACGCTGATGGAGAAAGGCCCCAACGCCAACTACCTGCGCGTCCAGACCGATAACTTCGACCAGCCGCTCGATATCAACGAAGGCGCGAAGCTGGACCTGGGCTCCACCGCCAAGCTGCGCACGCTGGTGACCTACATGGACATCTTCGACCAGCTGTTCAAGGCGCACGCGGGCAAGAGCGTGAAGGAGCTGAAGGACATCGACATCGATTCGCACGATCACCTGTCGCGCTTCGCGGTGGACTGGATGATCGCGATTCCGAAACCGGAAGACCGCAAGCTGCCGGACCTGCTGCAGGCCGCGCTGGACCGCAAGTACTCGGCCAGCCCGGGCGAAGCGTTCTTCACCGGCGGCGGCATCCACACCTTCGGCAACTTCAACAAGGAAGATAACCGCAAGATCATGACGGTGCAGGAAGCGCTGCGCCATTCGGTGAACCTGGTGTTCGTGCGCCTGATGCGGGACGTGGCCTACTACTACATGTTCCAGCAGCCCGAGTCGACTGCCGCGCTGCTGGCCAACGTGGACGATCCGCGCCGCGCCGAATACCTGGCGCGCTTTGCGGACAAAGAGGGCAAGGCCTTCCTCACCAAGTTCTACCAGAAGTACGACGGCAAGACGCCGGCGGAGATCGACAAGACGCTGATGGGCAGCTTCCGCCCGACCGCCTCGCACCTGGCGGCAGTGCACCGCACCGTGTGGCCGAACTCCACGCTGCAGCAGTTCACTGCCTTCATCAACGACTACCTGCCCAACAACGAGGTCCCGCCGGAGCGCATCGCGCGCATGTACGAGACCTACGCGGTGCAGAACATGTCGCTGGCGGACCGCGGGTATGTGGCCTCGGTGCACCCGCTGGAACTGTGGCTGGTGACCTACCTGCGCCAGCATCCCAAGGCGTCGCTGACGGAGGTGTTCAACGCCTCGACCAAGGAGCGGCAGGACGTCTACGCCTGGCTGTTCAAGACGCACCGCAAGGGCAAGCAGGACAAGCGCATCAAGGGCCTGCTGGAGATGGAAGGCTTCCTGAAGATCCACCGGCAGTGGAAGAAGATGGGCTATCCGTTCGACTCGCTGGTGCCCTCGTATGCGACGGCGCTGGGGGCGTCGGCGGACCGGCCGATCGCGCTGGCGGAGCTGATGGGCATCATCGTCAACGGCGGGGTGCGCAAGCCCGTGCAGCGCGTCGAGTCGCTCCACTTCGGCAAGGACACGCCGTATGAAACAGTGGTCAAGCACACCGACAAGCCGCGCGGCGAGCAGGTGCTGGCGCCCGAGGTGGCACGCGCGGTGGCCAATGCGATCCGCGAGGTGGTCTCGGACGGCACCGCCAAGCGGGCCAAGGAAGCCTTCGTGAAGGCCGACGGCACGATCATTCCGCTGGGCGGCAAGACCGGAACGGGCGACCAGCGCTTCGACGTGTATGCGCCGGGCGGACGGCTGGTCGAGTCGCGCTTCGTGAACCGGTCTGCGACTTTCGTCTTCAATATCGGCGAGCGCTTCTTCGGCAGCATGACGGCCTATGTGCACGGGCCGGAAGCCAAGGACTACGACTTCACCAGCGCGCTGCCGGTGCAGCTGCTGACGGTGCTGGCCCCAAGCCTGATGCCGATGATCGACCCGGACTGGAAGCCCGATGCCGCGCCGCGCGTGGCCGTCGCCGCGGCCTCCGGCGCCAGCCCGGCCAAGGCGGCCTTCCTCGAATCGCACTAGTTCAGCCACGCGTCATCCCGGCCGCGCTGCGGCCCGGGATGACTTCCGATTTCGGCCCCGTCCACCCGCGCCCTGCGCGTCCACGCTTGCCTTGTTGAGCGAATCTTGGCATGGTGTCGTTCCATGAAACCACTCCGCCAAACCATGTCGAGGATCCTCAAGTTCACGCGCTTTTCGGTGCGCGACCTGATTGCCACTGCGGCGCCCACGGTCGCGCTGATCGCGGCGCTGTGCGTGGTCGCTTATCTGCTCGTGGATCCTTCGCCGCCGCGCCATGTGGCGCTGGCCACCGGGCAGTTCAACAGCGCGTACGAGGAGTTCGGGAAGAAGTACCAGGCGCAGCTGGCCAAGGACGGCATCAAGGTCACGCTGCAGCCGTCACTCGGTTCGGCCGAGAATTTGCAGCGGCTCCTCACCGGCAAGGCCGATGTCGCCTTCGTGCAGAGTGGCTCCACCGATGAAGCCTCGGCCGAGCGGCGCGGCCTCACATCATTGGGCAGCCTGTTCACGGAACCCGTGTGGCTGTTCATGCGCGAGTCCACTAAAGTCACCCAGCTCACCCAGCTGCGCGGCCTGAAGATCAACCTCGGACCGGAAGGCACGGGCGTGCCCAAGCTGTTCCGCCAGGTCCTGGCCGTGAACGGAGTGGAGCCGAATGAGCTCACTATCGGCGCGCTCGAAAACACCCCCGCTGTCATGGCTCTGCTGGACGGCAGCATCGACGGCCTGGTGTTCTCGTCCGCGCCGGAATCGCCGCTGATCCAGATGCTGCTGCAAACGCCCGGCATCAAGCTGTTCGACTTCACCCAGGCCGAGGCCTATACGCGCCGCCTGCCGTTTCTCACGCACGTGGTGCTCCCGCGCGGCATCGTGGACCTCGGGCGCGACCTGCCCGCGCAGGACTATCACCTGATCGCGCCGACGGCCACGCTGGTGGCGCGGCGCGACCTGCATCCGGCGCTGGTGGAGCTGCTGGTGCAGGCGGCGGCCGATATCCACGGCGGGGCAGGGTGGTTCGCCAAGTCGCGCGAGTTTCCGACGCCGCAGTACACCGAGATTCCGGTGGCGCGCGAGGCGGCCAAGTTCTACAAGGACGGGCCACCCTTCCTGCAGCGTTACATGAGCTTCTGGCTGGCGAATTTCTTCGACCGGATGTGGGTGATCGTGGTGGCGCTGGGGGCGCTGATCCTGCCGCTGTCGCGCGTGATTCCGCCGCTGTATGTGTGGCGCATCCGCTCGCGCGTGTTCCGCTGGTATGGGCAGCTGCGGGTGGTGGAGCAGCAGCTGGACGACGCCCAGCACCACGGCGATCCGGCCACGGTGTGCAAGGAGTTGCTGCACCGGCTGGACCAGCTGGAGGACCGCGTCAACCAGATTTCGATTCCGCTGTCGTTTGCCGATACGCTGTATGGGCTGCGCAGCCACATCAACCTGGTGCGCCAGCGGGTGCTGGCGATGACGGCGCATCATTCGCACAACGAGGCGCAGCCCCGCGTGTGACGCGTACCGCCACGTCACGCCAACTCACATCACGTCACGTCACGTCGCGATAGGCCAAGCGCGAGGCAAAGCGCGAGGCAAAGCGCGAGGCCGGGCGCATGGTCAACCCCAGCCGGGCAATACGCCATGCAGTGCCGCATCCAGTTCGCGCGCGAAACCGGCGCGGCGCCAGGCGGGCAACGTGGCGCCAATGTGCACGCTTTGGCCGCGCGCTTCCAGCGTCACGAGTTCGCTCGGGAAGGCGGGCAGCAGGACGCGGGTGCGCTCGGGGTCCAGCCGCACGCTGGCGCGGCGCGCGCCGCACACGCTTTCGATGACCAAGGCGTCCGGCAGCAGCACGATGCGCTCATGGTCGAGGGCATGGCGGGAGTAGTACAGCCAGGCCGCCGTCACCGCCCCCATTTCGAGCGCCGTGAAGCAGAGGACCAGCGGCGCACCGTGCAGGGCGAAGGTGGTGCCCACGGTCAGCGACAGCGCAAGCAGCAGCAGGTACGCGCGCAGCGTCTGGCGCGGCGTGAGCGAGCAGTTGCGCTTGAGGACCCATTCGCGCTTGGCGGGCAGGGAGTCGCGGGGCACGGGTGTCTCCGGTGGCGAAAGCCGCAGGGGCGGCCTTCGGCATCAGGATACCGAAGCCCGATGCGCAGCGGCGCACGCGGCTGCCGAGCAGCGCGCGCCGCGCCGGCTCAGCCCTGCTATCGGGCACGCGCGTAAGGTGC
>NZ_SPVF01000065.1 GCF_004614185.1 Zemynaea arenosa
GGCCAGCCCCGCGCCCGCGGCGGGCAGCACAGGCGCCGCCGGCAGCGTGGGCCACATGACCGACCAGCTGGCGAATTCGCTCACCAGCCTGCAGGCCGTGAGCCTGCGCTTGACCGCATTGATCGATCTCGGGATCTCGCTCAGCGCCGAGCGCGATCCCAATGCTTTGCTGCGCACCGGCTGCCGGGTGGCGCGCGACATCTGCATGGCGCGCTACGCCTGCGTGGGCGTGCTGCGCGAGGACGGCAGCGGCACCGCGCTGGTGATGCCCTGCGGTGAGGAGCCGTCCACCGCGGTACTGGCCGGCAGCCCGCGCGCGGGGGTGCTGGGCACCTTGCTGGACCGCGCGCAGCCCTTGCGCCAGAGCGGTTTGTCCGGCGACCCGCAAGACCTCGGCCTGCCCGGCGACCATCCGCCCGTGCATTCCTTCCTGGGCGTGCCGCTGGTGGTGCGTGAGCGGGTGCGGGGCTGGCTGTACCTGGCCGACAAGACCGGTTCCGGCGCTTTCAGCGAAGTCGATGAACGGGTGGCTGCCACGGTCGCCGCCCAGGTGGCGGTGGCCTACGAAAACCTGCAGCTGTACGACGAGATCCGCCTGCACCACGCCCAGCTCAAGTCGGACCTGGCCGCCCGGCAGCGGCTGGACGAAGAGCTGCGCCGCTTCCGCACCGCGATGGACGCCACCGCCGACGCCATCTTCCTGCTGGACCGCACCGCGCTGCGCTTCGTGGACGTGAATGCCACCGCGTGCGCGATGTTCGGCTACGGCCGCGACGAATTCCTCGCCCTGCAAGGCCAGGCGCTGGACAGTGCCCCCGCCGCGCTGCGCCAGCTGTACGAGCTGCTGCAGGTGGCGGAGCAGAGCGGCGCGATCACCGAGTCCACCCTCACGCGCCGCGACGGCGCCAGGCTGGTAGCCGAACTGCAGTGCCGCACCCTGCGCGCGGGCGCGGGCTGGATGCAGGTCGCGGTGGTGCGCGACATCTCGGAGCGCAAAGCCACCGAACAGCGCCTGCTCAAGCTCTCGCACTTCGACACCCTCACCGGCCTGCCCAACCGCACCCAGTTCAAGGTGGCGCTGGGCCGCGCGCTGGAACAGGCCCAGGGACATGCCTGGTCGGTCGGCGTGCTGCTGCTCGATATCGACCGTTTCAAGACCATCAACGACACCCTGGGCCACGGCTGCGGCGACCGGTTGCTGCAGCTGTTCGCCAGCCGCCTGGTCGAGACCCTGCGCGTGCGCGACACCATCGGCCGCTTCGGCGGCGACGAATTCGGCGCCATCCTGATGCTGCCGGACAGCCCGCGCAGCGCGATGGTGGTGGTGGACAAGCTGCGCGAAGCGATCGCCCGTCCGTTCGTGCTCGATGGGCGGGAGCTCTCGCTCACCGCGTCCATTGGCGTGGCCGTGTATCCCACCGATGCCGCCGAGCCCGAGACCCTGCTGCGCTTCGCGGACAACGCCATGTACCGCGCCAAGGCCGATGGCAATGGCGCCTTTCGCTTCTTCACCGCCGAGATGAACGCGGAGTCGATGGCCCGGCTGGACCTGGAAAACGCGCTGCGCCACGCCATCGACCACGGAGAATTCGTGCTGTACTACCAGCCCAAGGTCCACCTGGGCTCGGGCCGCATCAGCGGGGCCGAGGCCCTGCTGCGCTGGCAGCGGCCCGGCCACGGCATGGTGTCGCCGGCCGTGTTCATCCCGGTGCTGGAAGAGACCGGCCTGATCGTACGGGTCGGCCAGTGGGTGATCGAGGAAGCCTGCCGCGCGATCGCGGGCTGGAGCCGGGCGGGCATGCCGGTGCAGGTCTCCGTCAACGTCTCGGGCGTGCAGTTCGTGGTCGAGACGCTGGAGGAGGACATCAAGGGCGCCATCGGCCGCCACGGCATCTCGCCGGAGCTGCTGGAGCTGGAACTCACCGAAAGCTCGCTGATGTCCAACGCCGAGCAGACCATCGCGGTGCTGCGCAACCTGAAGGCGCTCGGGGTCCAGATCTCGGTGGACGATTTCGGCACCGGCTATTCCAGCCTGGCCTACCTGAAGCGCTTCCCGCTCGACAAGCTGAAGATCGACATCGCCTTCGTGCGCGAGGTGACCAGCAACCCGGACGACGCGGCCATCGTCCTCGCCATCATCAACATGGCGCACAGCCTGAACCTGAAGACTGTGGCGGAAGGCGTGGAGCGCGAGGCCCAGCTGTCCTACCTGCGGCGCCATGGCTGCGACGAGATCCAGGGCTTCTGGTTCAGCCGCCCGGTGGAGGCCAGCGCTTTCGAGGCCATGCTGGCGCAGGGCCACGCATTGGCCGCGCCGGGCGAGCATCCGGAGGAGGACAAGCCGACCCTCCTGATCGTCGACGACGACAGCTTCATGCTCGATGTGCTGTCGGACTTCCTGGCGCAGGACGGCTACCGCATCCTCACCGCGCATTCGGCCGCCGAGGGCTTCGATCTGCTGGCGCGCCACCACGTGCAGGTGATCCTGTGCGACCAGTGCATGCCGATGATGAGCGGGACCGAGTTCATGGAACGCGCCAAGACGCTGGCCCCGCACACTTTCCGTATAATGCTGTCCGCCTACGCCGACCTGGCTCCGATCATCTCGGCGATCAACCAAGGCGCGATCGACCGCTTCTACACCAAGCCGTGGAAGGGCGCGGCCCTGCGCGAGAATATCCGCGAAGGTTTCCGCCTCCTGTCCCGGCAGCGGGACGGCAGCGCCGCGTACACCCAGCATTAGAACGAGGACCCGCATGCCCAACCTGGTCATCCGCCGAGAAGTCGGATGGGAACGCAAGCCGACCACCTACACCATTTACGTGGACGGCGGCACAGCCGGCACCATCATGCAAGGGCAGCAGGTCGTGCTCCCGGTCGAGCCGGGGCGGCACAGCATCGTGTTCCGCATGGGGCGCTACGCCTCCGAGGCGCTGGACCTGTCCATCGTCGAGGGCAAGAATGAGCTGCTCGAATGCGGCCATGAACTCAAGGCCGTGCCTTCGTTCTTCGGCAAGCTGCTGGGCCCCAAGTCCTTCATCCGCGCCAAGCGCCGCGGCACCAGTTTCGGCGCCGAGGAGCGCAAAGTCCCGCGCCCGGACCGGCCCAAGTTCTAGGCCCTTTTTAGACCCCCATCTCTAGCGGGCCTGCCTACAATGGCACCCGACATTCATCTGACGAGGTAACTCCATGGCGGGCAAGCCGAAAGCGAAACAGGCGCCGGGCGCGGTGCAGGACGACGAACAGCTGGCGGGCGCGATCCGCAGCGTCGCCGCGCAGATCTGGCAGGCGGGCCTGGGCGCCTTCGCCAAGGCCCAGCAGGACAACGAGTCCTTCGACAGGCTGGTGGAGGAGGGCGCCGAACTGCAGCGCCGCACCCGCTCGTTCCCGGAACGCGCGGAAGATGGCACGGGCGCGCTGGAAGAAGTGTTCGAGGAGCGCGTGGCGCGCGCGCTGGCGGCCATCGGCGTGCCGTCGCGGCGCGACATCGAGGCCCTGCATGCGCGCATCGACGAACTGGCCGCGCGCCTCGACGGCGCGACCACGCCGGCGCCAAGGAAAGCGCGGGCGAAATGACCGTGCAAGCCGCATCGACTTCAGTTATGCTCACGGAAAACTCCCCAGCATAGCCATGCTCCAGAAAGCGCCCCGACGAACCCGCGAACGCATCCTCGAACTGTCCCTGCGGCTCTTCAACGAATTCGGCGAACCGAACATCACCACCACGGTGATCGCGGAAGAGATGAACATCTCGCCCGGGAACCTGTACTACCATTTCCGCAACAAGGACGACATCGTCAACTCCATCTTCGCCCAGTTCGAGGCGGAGATTGGCCGCATGCTGATCGTGCCGGAAGGCCGCCGTTCGAACCTGGAGGACGTGTGGTTCTACCTGCACTCGATGTTCGAGCTGGTATGGCGCTACCGCTTCTTCTACCGTGACCTGAACGATCTCCTGTCGCGCAACCGCAAGCTGGAGCTGCACTTCAAGGAGATCCTCAACCACAAGATCCGCGTGGCGCGCGAACTGTGCGAAGACCTGCGCAGTGAAGGTTCGCTCGAAGCCTCGGACGCCGAGATCGGGGCGCTGGCGACCAATATGGTGGTGGTGGCGACCTATTGGCTGTCCTACGAATATGTGCGCAACCCGCGCAAGTATTCGGAGCAGCAGTCGATGTCGGAGGCGCTGGCGCGCGGCTGCTACCAGGTGCTGTCCCAGATCGGCCCCTGCCTGCGCGGCGACACGCGGCTGCTGTTCCAGAAGCTGTCGGAAGAATATCTCAAGAAAATCTCGGGAAAATAAAGCGTCCCGGCATTCCCCTCAAGGCAGAACATCCATGAAGTCGATTGCAGTGTATTGCGGCGCCTCGCACGGCGTCTCGCCCGTGTATGCGGCGGCCGCGCGCGAACTGGCGCAGGTGATGGTGGCGCGCGGCCTGCGCCTGGTCTACGGCGGCGGCAACGTCGGGCTGATGGGCGTGATCGCCGATGAAGTGCTGCGCCTCGGCGGCACCGCCATCGGCGTGATCCCGCAGGCGCTGATGGCGCGCGAGGTCGGGCACACCGGCCTGACCGAGCTGCACGTGGTGCGCGACATGCACGAGCGGAAGGCGCTGATGGCCGACCTGGCCGATGGCTTCATCGCCATGCCGGGCGGCTTCGGCACGCTGGAAGAACTGTTCGAAATGCTCACCTGGTCCCAGCTGGGGATTCATCGCAAGCCGGTCGGCCTGTTGAATACGGACGGGTTCTGGGATGGCCTGCTGCGCTTCGTCGATCACCTGCACGAGCAGGGCTTCGTGCGCCCGCCGCAGGTGGCCAGCGTGCTGCACGCAGCGCACGCGGACCCGCTGGTGACCAGGCTCGCTGCCGAGGCGGCACTCACCGCCGGGCTGCCGGAGCACCCCGAGCTGCGCTGACACAGCGCGTTACCGGTGGGCGGCCACCGGTTCCGCGGCTGCGGGCGGGCGCAGGCCGGGTCGCCTCAGGCGGCGATAACGCGATCCCGCCCGGTGGACTTGGCGGTGTACATGGCCTGGTCGGCGCGGGTGATCGCATCGGACAGCGGCTCGCCCGCCTTGCGCTGCACCACGCCCGCCGAGAAGGTGATGCGCAGCGCCGGCGGCACGCCATCGACCTCCACGCTCGCCACGCGCTCCTTCATGCGTGCCACCACGCGGTGCGCGTCTTCCAGCCGCGTATCGGGCAGCATCAGCAGGAATTCCTCCCCACCCCAGCGCGCGAACAGGTCGCGGTTGCGCACCTCGGGCCGCGCCGCATCGGCAAACGCGCGCAGCACGGCGTCGCCGCAGGCATGCCCGTAGCGGTCGTTCACCAGCTTGAAATGGTCCAGGTCCAGCAGCGCCACGCACACCGGGCCGGGAGCGCCGTCGATGCGCTCCTCTTCCGCCGACAGCACGGCATGCGCATGGCGGCGGTTGGCCAGCGCAGTCAGTTCGTCGATGGTGGCCAGGGTCTGGATGCGCTCCAGGGCCTTCTGCAGCTCCGCCTTCTGGTCCTTGAGGCGCGCCCGTAGCCGGTTCATGGCGCCGGACAGCGCGGTCACGCCGGTCATGCCCAGCGCGATCAGGATAAAGTTCATCAGCTCCACCGCGGGCGGGTACTGGGCCGGATCGAGGCGCGCCATGCACCACATGGTCACGCCGATGCACACCACCGCCGTCGCCGCCAGCGCCACGGCCTGGCGCGGCCGCAGGGCAAAGGTGCAGAACACCATCACCACCAGCATCAGCGACATGCTGGCGCCGCGGATCGGTCCGGTGATCGCATAGGCCGCGATAATGCAGCCCATCGCCCACACGGCCTGGTACAGCGCGAGCTGCCAGTATTCCAGGCCGAGGCGCTGGGAGAAGCGCACCAGCAGATAAAACGAGGTCACTCCCGCCATGCCGGCGCCGATCAGGATCAGGCCCGCCTGCGGCGGTGTGGTGCCGGCCAGGATCTCGGCCACCAACACCGCCAGCGACGCCATATAGAAGGCGCAGGTGGCGAACCAGTAGGCGAGCAGCCGGTCAAGGGTGTGGTCGGCGCCCATGAACAGGCGCGCGAGGGGAGAACGGGGTTTTTCCGGAGCTGTCATCTCGTTTTTATATTGTTTATATTTTTAATAGTTTTCGTATTATTCGAGAGGTTCATCCGCCATGTCCAGTGCCTGCATAAAATTCGGCACGGTGGCGCCACATGCGGCCTGCTCGGCCAGCATGCGGGCGATGTCCGCGGCCGGGACGGGACGGGAGAACAGATAGCCCTGCATTTCGTCGCAGTCGTTCTCGCGCAGGAAGCGGAACTGCTGCTCGGTCTCCACCCCTTCCGCGATCACCCGCAGGTTCAGCTTGTGCCCGAGCGAGATCACCGCCATGGCGATGGCCTGGTCGTCCGGGCTGTTGGCCAGGTCGCGCACGAAGGTCTTGTCGATCTTGAGGGTGGAGATAGGGAAGGACTTCAGCGCCGACAGCGACGAATAGCCGGTGCCGAAATCGTCGATCGACAGCAGCACGCCCATGGCTTCCAGGTCGCTCATGCGCTCGATGGCCTGCTGCAGGTCGCGCATGATCAGGCTTTCGGTGACTTCCAGCTCCAGCGCGCCGGCCGGCAGGCCCGAGTCGCGCAGGGCCTGGGCCACGCGCTCCACCAGACGCTTGTCCTCGAACTGGCGCGGCGACACGTTGGCGGAGATGGTGATCGGCGGCAGGCCGGCATCGCGCCAGGCCTTGTTCTGGGCGCAGGCGGTCTGCAGGACCCATTCGCCGATCGGCAGAATCAGGCCGCTTTCCTCGGCCAGCGAAATGAAGCGCACCGGCGGCACCAGGCCGTGCTCGGGGTGGTGCCAGCGGATCAGCGCCTCGACACCGAAGATGCGGCCGGTGCGCAGGTCCACCTTGGGCTGGTACAGGAGGCTGAACTGCTGCTGCTCGACCGCGCTGCGCAGGCCTTCCAGCAGCACCAGTTTTTCCTCCACGGTGGCGTTCATCTCGCGCGTGTAGAACTGGAAGTTGTTGGAGCCGAGATCCTTGGCGCGGTACATGGCCGCGTCGGCGTTCATCATGAGCGTGGTCGGGTCGTCGCCGTCGCGCGGGTACATCACCACGCCCATCGAGGCCGACACCTGCACCTCCTGGCCCTCCAGCAGCACCGGCTCGGCCACCGCCTGGCGCACGTTCTCCAGCACCGGCGTGATGGCCAGCGGGTCGTGCGGCAGGTCGGTCAGGATGATCACGAATTCGTCGCCGCCGAAGCGGCCCAGGGTGTCGTCGCGGCGGATGCAGCGGCCCATGCGCTCACCGACGATCTTGAGCAGCTCGTCGCCCGCGTTATGGCCCAGGCCATCGTTCACCAGCTTGAAGCCATCCAGGTCGATGAAGGCCACCGCCACCGCGCGCTGCTTGCGGCGCGCGTGCAGGATCGACTGGTCCAGCCGGTCGCGGATCAGCGAGCGGTTGGGCAGGCCGGTCAGCTCGTCGTGGTGGGCCATGTGCAGGATGCGCTCCTCGGTCGATTTGCGCTCGGTGATATCGCGCACGATCGCCACCACGCCCCCTTCCACCGCCATCACCTGGCGGTGCAGCCAGCGGGCACGCACGGTGGAGATGTCGTTCTCCCATTCCGCCTCATGCACGCCGCCGACCACGGTGGCCATCACCAGGTCGTCGAACACGCCGTTGTGGCGGCACTCGGGCGCGATCGAGAGCAGGGTGCGGCCGCGCATGCGGTGCTTGTCCAGGCCCGTGAGCTGTTCGGCGCGCGAGTTGATGGTGTCGATCACGAAGTCCACCACGCTGCCGTCGGCATCGGTCACGCTGCGCATCACGAAGAAGGCGTCGAGCGAGGCTTCGGAGGCCGCGGCATAGGTCTCCTGCGCGCGGCGGATGCGGCGCCGGGTGCGCGTGAGCTGCCAGGACCACACGCAGATCAGGGCGACGATGACCACCACCGCGGCGCTGGCCGAAGCGGCGGCCAGCAGGAAGTTGCGGCGGTGCTCCTGGAAGATTGCCATCTGCTCGCTCTCGGCCAGGCCGACCGCGGCCAGCAGCGGGAAGCCGTGCAGGCGGCGCACGCTGATCACCCGCCGCACCCCGTCCCACGGCGAGATGGCGGTCACGCTGTCGATGTTGTCGGCGGGGCCGGGCTGGCCGAAGCTCACCACGTCGCCGATCCGCAGGGCGCGGAACTGGCCATCCTCGCCAAGGAGGCCCAGCATGCCTTTCTCGCCCTGGCGGCTGCGCTCATAGCCGCTGGTGAAGTAGGCCGGGTCGACCTCCACCACGGCCACGCCGGCGAAGTGGCCCTGCGCGTCGTTGATGCGGCGCGTGAAGTGCAGGTGCCACTCGGGATTGGCCGCGTCGCGCATGGTGCGGGTGACGAAAGGCAGGTCGGCCGCGCTGTCGCGGTGGTAGCGGAAGAAGCCCTGTTCCGAGACGTCGATCATCCTGGCGTTCGGATGCGAGGCGACGGTCATGCCGTTGCGGTCGACGATGCTGACCACGAACACCAGGCCGGAAGGCAGCAGGCCTTTTTCATCCAGCGCGGGCAGCGCGCCGTCCACGCCCTTGAGCTCCACTGCGTACTTGAGCACCTTCAGGGTCTGGTCGATGCCGCCCAGGTTGCGCGCGACCTGCGCCTCGTAGGTGTCCATCAGCTCACGTGCGGCATCGCGCGCGCCCGCCTGGGCGGCCGCGCGCTCGTTGTCGATCATGTGCAGCGTGGCGATCCACAGCAGGACCAGCAGCAGCAGGGCGAACAGCGGCAGCGTGATGTGGGTTTCCAAGCCCAGGCCGAGCCAGCGGCGCAGGCGCTGGCGCCCGCGCCGGGCCGGAGCCAGCGCGAGGGCGGGAGTGGGAGCCGGCGGCGCGATCATATGGGCGATCTGGTCGTCAGTGCGTGGTGGTCGATGCGCGGCCAGGCGGTCAGTGCACCACCAGCACCGGCTTGACGCTGGCGTCGAGGGCGGCGCGGTCGATGTAGCCGATCAGGTTCGGGTTGTCCGCCACCATGCGGCGCACGGTGGCGCTGTTGGCGGCTTCCTTGGGCGGCTGACCGCGGCCGGTGAAGATCATCTTGCTCCAGTAAGCCTTCATCAGCGGCGGGGTGCGCGCGGCGACTTTGCTGTAGAACTCATCGCGCTGGGGCGAGCCGAGCGCCTGGTCCAGCGCGATCGCTTCCGCGCCATCGGGGAAGCGGCCGATCTGGCCGAGGAAGATGTCGGCCACCTGCCCGGCGCGCAGGGCCGTGACCTGGCTGCGGGCCGAGACGATGACCACCAGGTCGGCGGCGCCGGCATAGGCAGGCCATGCCAGGACCGCGCATAGCAGGGCGGGGAGGAAGGTACGCATGGCTGGCTTCCTCAAAAGACGAAGTCGAGGGCGGCGGTGGCCACCGTGACCGCGTGGCCTGGCACGAAGCCAGGCTGGGTATTGACGAAGGTGCCGTAGGACTGGCCGCGCGGCTGGATGCGGTCGACCTGGAACTTCAGGTCCAGGTTGTCGCGCAGGTCCCAGCGCACGCCCGCGCTCAGGGTGTGCTGGTCGGCGATATGGCGCAGGATGGTGTTCAGTTCCCCCGTGAGGTAAGCCGCGGTCGGGCGCACGGCGGGCGGCAGCGTTGTCAGCGGCACACCGGCGGTCGCGGTGGCGCCGCGCGGGTGCGAGGCGGCAAACGCGAGGTAAGGCGTGAACTCGCCCAGGCGCGCCCCGCCGGTCAGGTAGACCACATGGCGGTCGCCCAGGTAGGACCGGGTGCTGGCGCGGCCGATCTCGCCCTGCGCGAACCAGGTGCCGGGATCGTAGGCCAGGCCGAGGCTCAGGCTGTCCGCGCGCTTGTGGTCGGCGTCCCACTGGTCGGCGATGGCCGCGCCGGCCGGGCCGAACATGCGGTAAGTGACAAAGCCTTCGTGCGCCAGGTCGACGGTCAATTCGGTGGTCAGGTAGGACACGCGCGCGGTGGCCGCGCCCCAGGTGACGGTGTTGGACAGGCCGGCCAGGTGGCGCGCCTGCAGGCGGGAGTTCTCGCCGACCTTCTGGTTGTTGCGGCCGTAGAAAACCTGGGTCACGTTCTTGACGTCGCCGCGGTTCCAGCGGTAGGACAGGTCCAGGCCGTCGCTGTTGGTGATCGGGATCGCGCCGTACACCTCGACCGGGGTACGCACCCACGGGAAGGCGTAGCCGACCTTGCGGTAGTCGGCCGCCAGGCCCATGGGCAGGGCGATGCGCCCGAGCCGCAGCGCCAGGTCCGGCGTGGCCTGGTACTTGATGTTGCCCCACTCGACGATCGGGCGCCAGGTGTTGGTGATCTGCTGCTCGCTGATCAGCTGCAGCACGGCAGTCCACTGGCCGGAGGTGGCGGTGAACTGCACGCCCAGGCGGGAATCCGGGTTGATGCTGTTGACGCGGGTCGCGCCGGCCCCGTTCGCATTCAGCACGGAGCTGACGAAGTCGGACTGGCGGTCGGCCTTGTGGACCATGCTCAGCGTGCCGAAGCCGCTGACGGTGAAGCTGGCCGCACTCTCGGCTGGCGCTTCCTGCGCGGCGCAGGTGGCCGCTGCCAGGGCCAGGGCACTGAGCGCAAATGGAATGCGGAATCGGGACATCCGGGACGGGGAATCGGTGTGCTGCATGGACTTTGGAATCGTATGTGTGTCCGAGGGCGCGTGCCCTTAAGGAAAACACTGTATCCATACAGCAAGTGACTGTCGATAATTTCCTTTCAGAACTGAAATTCGTGACAAGAAAATGGCGCGCCGATGCAACAAACTTGACAACTTGTGTTAAGTCCTTTGCAAGACTGCTGTCCGGTCAACTTGCATTCCCATGCAAGCGGCATGACGCGCCCCGGTCGGTCATCGCGCGCGCTTATTCATCGCTGTCGCGCGTGGAGCTCTGGCGGCTGCCGCTCTTGCTGTGCTGCTGGGCGGCGGCGCGGTTGGCCTGGCGGCTTTCCCCGCCTTTGCGGCCGATGTCGGCCATGTGTTCCCGGTCGCGGCTCACCACTTCGCCCCCTTTCTGGCCGGCGCGGCGTGCTTCCTCCGAGTTGAACTCGTGTGCGGTCCCCTTCTGGTGGGCGGCCTGGCCGCCCTTGCTGGCAATTTCGCGCTGCTGGGCTTCGTCCATTGCGGCAAAGCCA
This sequence comes from Zemynaea arenosa, assembly GCF_004614185.1. Lineage (GTDB taxonomy): Bacteria > Pseudomonadota > Gammaproteobacteria > Burkholderiales > Burkholderiaceae_D > Telluria > Telluria arenosa. The sequence continues at coordinate 11,137 of NZ_SPVF01000065.1, forward strand.
CGCTTGGACGGGCCCTGGGCGTGGCCCGCGCTTTTTTGCGAATTGCCTTTGTCCTCTTTTCCGGTTGCCATGTCTGAAAATCTCCTCAATGCGTTTGACGGTTGCGTTTGCTTGCTGCGTCAGGTGGGGCTGCGCCAGCCCGGCGGGTGGCCGGCCAGGCAGTGCATATCGATGCCGGCCGCGCGGGCGGCGGGAAAGGCGGTGGTGGTGAAGGCGTTTTCGCTGGGCGCCGGCAGGAACGGGGCAGGGGCGGAACTGGTCCAGCCGGCCGGCACCGCCACCGCTGGTTCGGGTTCCCAATACGCCTCGGCCCGGCAGGCGTCGTTGTCTTCGCTGCCGTCCATGGCCAGCTCGTGGCAGGCCTGGCCGACGATGTCGGGCTCCCCTTCGTCCTCATCGTCCAGGCGCAGCCGTTCGAAGGCCTGGAACAGCTCCAGGACCTTGTCGTGACCAGACCCGGACAGCGACAGCGCCTCCAGGCCAGGCAGTGAGCGGTAGCGGCGTCTAGCCACGGGCCGGCTCCTGGCCGCGTTCGCCAGGGCGCGGGCCGGGCTGCGCATGCTGCTGGCCGTGGCCGTCCGGCCGCTGGCCCATGGCCGACTGCACCCCCTGCTGCATCCCTTGCATGCCCTGCTGCATCCCTTGCATGGCTTGCTGGCCGGCGCTGTTCATGCGTTCCATCGCCTGGCGGTGTTCGGCAGCAATCTTCTCGGTGGCTTCGGTGCTGCGGCGGACCACTTCGTCGGCCACCGCGGTGGCGGTGCGCGAGGCTTCCGGCATGTGCTGCTCGGCGGTGCGGGTCAGCTCCACCTGGGCCCCGGTGAGCACGCCCATCAGCTGCTGCTGGTAGCTGCGCACGTGCTCGGAGGCCGGCATGGCGCAGGCCATCGCCGCAGTGCCGAATTCGACCGGGTCGGTGGCGGACAGCATGTGCCGCGACGCGTTCACGCAGTCCTGGATGCACTGCTGGGCGAACCGCAGGTTCATTTCGGTCATGCGCTGGGCGGCGTCGTAGACCTTGTTGGTCAGTTCCGTCAGCAGCGACACCTGGGCGTTCAGGTGGGACTGCAAGGCTGGGGTTTGTACTAATGCATTCATGTAAGCGCTCCTTCCCTGGTTGGTGACAAGGCGGCGTCAAGACCGCTGACCCATAGAGGAACGCTGTCGCGGGCGGTTCACTCGAAACCCCCACGCTCTGTGCTACGTCAAAAGTGCGTCAGGTTGCGTGCGTCAACTTGCCAGGTCGGGCCCGGCAAACAGGCCGCGCTCATCCAGCAGCGCGTAGACGATCTCGGGGTGGGTGTCGAGGCAGCGCCGCACGGCGCGGGGAATCGATTCGCGCACCTTGCGGCACAGGCCGGGCCGTTCCGTGAGCGAGATCGTGAGGCCGAACACGGTGCGCACACCGCGGACGGAGGGGATGATGTTCAATTCGATGCCGAGCTGCTCGTGCATCCTGCCGGCCAGCCGCTGCATCTCGGCCCAGGTGGTGATGGCCTCGATGCGCGCGATCAGTTTCTTTTCTTCCTCGCGCGTCAGGCGCAGCGGGCGCAGGTCCGGCGCCGGCGCCGCGTACAGCTCTTCCCGCCGGCAAGTGCAGGCGCCCGGCGGGCACTCGACGCGAAGGGGGAAGGGGGCGTGTTCCAGCATAGCCCCCGAGTATCCAACAGGCGCCTGGAGATGGCAAGCGTGCGGCCGGCTCAGCGCCGCGCCAGCGCGCGGGCCAGAAG
>NZ_SPVF01000234.1 GCF_004614185.1 Zemynaea arenosa
GGTCACGCCTTCGCGCCGGGACCCGGCGCGCAAGCCGGCCGCACGGCCGTCCGAGCCATCAGCGATCGCCCCCTCGACGCCCGTGATCGCCGTGCAGCCCGACCATGCGGCGGCAGCGCCGGACTTCGCCGTACCCTCCCAGCAGGCAGCCCCGCCGAGCTTCGATGCGGAAGCCGCCAGGGCCGCCGCCCGCAGGATCGCCAGCGAGGACGTGCGCAGCGGTGCCGCTCCGACGGAGCAGATCTCCTCAGAAACGAAGCTGGCGCGTTCGATCGCCAAGGCCAAGCGCCCCGACTGCAAGGACGGCATCCCCGGCGGCCTGCTGGCGCCGCTCTACCTGCTGATGGAAAAGAAGGACCACGGCTGCAAGTGGTGACCTGCCGCTGCGCGCCCGCCGTGGGACCAATGGAAGGGTGACGCGGGAACTCCGCTGGCGTAACGCCCCCGAATCCATCGTTCCGGCAGCTTCATCGCCCGCGTCGGAGGGTTGGAGACAGATCGGTGAGCGAAAGTTCCGCGTTTAATCGCGCGCACTTTTGATCTGGAGCGCCCTCTCGTACAAGGAATTCTTCTTTTGTCCCGTGATTTGGGCGGCGAGCGCGGCGGCCTGCTTGACCGGCAGCTCGGCCAGCAGGATCTGCAGGACGCGCTCGGCCTCGGCTTCGGCGGCGTCGGTTGCTGCCGGGGCGCCTTCCACCAGGATCACGAATTCGCCACGCTCGCGGTGCGGGTCGGCCTTGACCCAGGCCAGCGCTCCGGACAAGGGGCCGCGGTGGATTTCCTCGAACATCTTGGTCAGCTCGCGCGCCAGCACGATTTGGCGTTCGCCGGGGAACACGGCGGCCAGCGCGGCCACGCAGTCGGCGATGCGGTGCGGGGCTTCGTAGAACACCAGGGTGGCGGACATGCGGCTGAGGTCCTGCAGCTCGGCCTCGCGCTGCTTGGGCTTGGCGGGCAGGAAGCCGACGAAGTGAAAGCGGTCGTTCACGAGGCCGCTGGCGGAGAGCGCGGTCACCACCGCGGAGGCGCCGGGCAGCGGTACCACATGCAGGCCAGCGTTGCGGACGGCGTCGACGATGCGGGCGCCGGGATCGGAGACGGCGGGCGTCCCGGCGTCCGACACCAGGGCGATACGCTCGCCTCGCTGCAGGCGCGCGACCAGCTGCTCGGCCACCTCGCGCTCGTTGTGCTGGTGCGCGGCGATCAGCGGCTTGCGGATGCCGAAGCGGTCCAGCAACGCGCCGGTCTTGCGGGTGTCCTCGCAGGCGACGGCGTCGGCCAGCGCCAGCAGGTGCAAGGCGCGCAGGGTGACGTCGGTGACGTTTCCGATCGGCGTGGCCACCACGTACAGCGTTGCAGTAGGATAGTTCTGGGTGGCAGGCTCGGCCATCACGGGGAAGTGGATGAGCGCGCTGGTCGGATCGGTCATGGGGGGTGGATGGGACGGCAATGGGTGAGTCGGATGCTGGCGCTGGCGGCGTGCGCGGCCATGCTACCCCACGCGTCCGGCCAGCCATGCGGCGAACCGGGGCGATTGTGCGCGCCCCCGGCGCCCGTGACAAGTGCCCCCCAGTCCGTCACGCCGCGGATCGCGCTGTTGCTGCCGCCGGGGTCGGACGCGCTGGCGGAGGCGGCCGATGCCGTCAAGTCGGGTTTCCTGGCCGCGCGCGAGCATGATCCGGCGCCCGCGCCGTACGATGTGCTCGACGAAGGCCACGACGCGGCCACCACCCGCGCCGCCGTCGCCACAGCCGCCGCCAGCCACGACATCCTGATCGGCCCCTTGTCCCGCTCCGCCATCGCCGCGCTGGCGTCCGCGCCAGCCACGCGGGAGGTTCGCGCCCTCCGCTCCACGTCCGATGGCCGCGCTACGGAAGCGTTGCCGGACCCCGGCCATGCACCGGTACCGGGCTCCGCGCCGCCAACGGCTGGCCGCCTGCACATCCTGCTCAACACGCCGCCCGCAGGCAGCCAGCGCCTGCCGCCGGGCACGATCCCCTTGGGTCTGGTGCTGGAGGACGAAGGCCGCCAGGCGGCGAACTGGGCCAGCTCGGACCAGCCCATCGGCAAAGCTCTGGTCGTCACCGGCACGGACCGGTGGCAAATTCGCCTGGCCGACACGTTTACGGCCGCGTGGCGCGCCCCCACCCGCAAGGCCCTGCGGCTGAAGCTCGACACCAGCTACAGCCTGATCTCCGACAGCACCCTGAACGAGCTGCCCGCGCTCCTGAAAGCCGAGCACATTACCCTGATCTTCGCCGCCCTCAACCGGGACCAGGCGCGCGACCTGCGCCGCGCGGTCGGCACGCAAATGCCGTTCTACGGCACCTCCAGCCTCAACCCCGGCCCCGATCCGTTCCTGCCCACGCCCGAGCTGAACGGCGCCCGCATCGTCGACGTCCCCTGGCAAACCACCCCGCCGACCGACCTGAAGCACAGCTACTACTCCGGCCAGACCGACCTCGACCGCCTGTATGCCCTGGGCGCCGACGCCTACCGCCTGGCCAAATTGCTCGCCACGCGCCCACCCGAGCCGGTCAACTACGACGGTCTCACCGGCCACCTCGTCATCTCACCCACGCAAGCCACCGTGGAACGAACCGAAGCACAAGCGGTCTACCACATGGGCACCTTCCAGCCCGCCACCGGAGCCAGCACATGTGGGACAGCCACCGCAGCCCCCTGCAGGAACACGGCCACGCCTGGGAACAACACGCCCTGAGCTATCTGCGCAAGCGCGGTCTGACCCTGATCGCCGAGAACTACCGCTGCAAAGGTGGCGAGCTCGACCTCATCATGCGCGACCAGGACACCGTGGTCTTCGTGGAAGTGCGCCAGCGCGCCGATGCGGACCATGGCGGCCCGCTGGCCAGCATCACCCCCGCCAAGGTGCGCCGCCTGCTGCGCGCGGCCCAAACCTGGCTGCTCACCCAGCGCCATGTCCCGCCATGCCGCTTCGACATCATCGCCATCGAAGGCGCGGACATCAGCTGGATCCGCAACGCCATCGAGGCACCCACGGAAAATTAGCCGCCCCTTAACCTGTAAGCATTTTTTACACTGCTTGAGCCTTCGCCATTGCCGCTGCACTATAATCGGCAGCTATGAATACCCAACGCATCCTGGCGCACTTCCAAGAGAGCGCCGAACTGAAGATCCAGTCCGCCAACGTCCTCGCCCAGCCGATTTCCCAAGCCGTTGAACTGATGTTCGCCGCCCTCGCGAACGGCAACAAGATCCTCGCCTGCGGCAATGGCGGCTCGGCCGCGGACTGCCAGCACTTCGCGGCGGAACTGGTCGGCCGCTTCGAGCGCGAGCGCAATCCGCTGCCCGCGCTGGCGCTGACCACCGACACCTCGATCATGACCGCGGTCGGCAACGACTACAGCTTCAACGACATCTTCGCCAAACAGGTGCAGGCCTTCGGCCAGCCGGGCGACGTGCTGCTGGCCATTTCGACCTCGGGCAATTCGGCCAACGTGCTGGCCGCCGCCGAAGCGGCACTCGAACGCGAAATGCGCGTGGTCGCATTCACCGGCAAGGACGGCGGCCAGCTCGGCAAGATGCTGACCGACGCCGACGTGCACATCAACGTCCCGCACAGCCGCACCGCCCGCATCCAGGAAGTGCACCTGTGCGCGATTCACTGCATCTGCGACGGCATCGACGTCGCGCTTTTCGGAGGAGACGAGGAATGACGCGATCGGTTCTCGCAAAAACCGTTCTGGGCCTGGCACTGGCGGCATCGCTGTCCGGCTGTTTCGAGATGGTGGTCGGCAGCGCCGTGGTCGGCGCCGTGGCCACCGCGGACCGCCGCACCTTCGGCGCCCAGACCGAGGACAAGGCGATCGCCGTCAAGGCCGACCTCAAGCTGCCCAAGCTCATCGGTGAAGATGGCCACGTCAACGCCAACAGCTACAACCGCAAGGTGCTGCTGACCGGCGAGGTGAAGGATGCCGCCATGAAGGCCGCCGTCGAGCGCGAAGTGCGCGCCATCGAGGGCGTGCAGAGCGTGGTCAACGAACTCGAGATCGCCGGTCCGTCCAGCTACACCTCGCGCTCGTCGGACGCGCTCATCACGAGCAAGGTGAAGGTGAGCCTGGTCGACATGAAGACCATCTCGGCCAACTCGTTCAAGGTGGTCACCGAGCGCGGCGTGGTCTACCTGATGGGCCGCGTGACCGAGCGCGAAGGCCAGATCGGCGCCGACGTGGCGCGTGGCGTGTCCGGGGTGCAGAAAGTGGTCAAGGTATTCGAGTACATGACCGAAGACGAACTGAAAGCCCTGCAGCCGGCGGCCGTGCAACCGCAGAACGGCTGACGGCGCAGGCCCGGGAGGCAAGCATGCAGAAGTCGGTGAAAAAAGCGGTGGCGATCGTCGCGGTTGCGGTGGCCGTCGGTGCGGGCAGCTGGGTCGCCATGTCCGGCGGCAAGCCGGCGCCGGACGTCACCTTCTATGGCATCAAGGGCGAGAAGATCACCGCACAGGACCTGCGTGGCAAGGTCGTGATGGTCAACTTCTGGGCCACCTCCTGCACCACCTGCGTGCACGAGATGCCGCAGATGGTCGAGACCTACAACAAGTACAAGGGCCAGGGCCTGGAATTCGTCGCCGTGGCGATGAGCTACGACCCGCCCAACTACGTGCTCAACTTCGCCGACACGCGCCAGCTGCCGTTCAAGGTGGCACTGGACATGGGCGGGGCCGCCGCCAAGGCCTACGGCAACGTGGCCCTGACGCCGACCACCTTCGTGATCGGCAAGGACGGCAAAATCCTCAAGCGCTACGTGGGCGAACCGCAGTTCGCCGAGCTGCACCAGCTGCTCGAAAAAGCGCTCAAGACCTGAGGCTCGCCTCTCAGAACCCGGCCTGGGCCGAAAGGTACAGGCCGCGCTGGTTCGTCGGGTTGAACACCGTGATGTCGCCCAGCACCGCGTAGGCCGCGGTCAGGGACAGGTTCTTGTTCGGGAACCAGGCGACGAACGCGTCGTAGGCATCCTTTTCGTTGTCCACGCCGAGATTGCGCGGCTTCATCCGGTACTCCACGCCTGCCACCCACTTGCGGTTGATGAGCCAGGCCAGCGAAGCTTCGAACTGCGGCTTCAGGCGGTTGCCTCGGTCGCCGCCGAAGCCGAGCAGGCCCATCTGGTTGGCCTTGGTGAAGCGCACCGTGCCGTTCCAGAGCAGGCTGTGGGCCAGATCGATCTTCGTTGCGGCCACGTAGAAGTCGATGCCGCCGTCATCGCGTGCACCGAGCTGGGTGACGCTGGTGACGCCCAGTGCCCCGAGGCCGCCGACGCCTTTGTTCTTCTTGACCAGCGCGCCGACGGCAATCTGCGGCAGCCCGCTGTCCTGCTCGTACACCGCGTCGCCCAGCACGCGCAGCTTGACGCCCGCGATGTCCTGCTTGATCTTCAGATGATCCAGCGGCGCGAGGCTGCCGCTGAATTCCTGTCGTGCAAACGAGAGCTCGACGCGGTCCGTAATCCCGACCGCGATTCCGTAGGTATGCAGTGCATAGTCCTGGGTGCGGACCGTGGTGGCGTGCGCGTTGGCGCCCCAGCTGGCACCGCTGCCGTAGCCGGTGATCAGCGCCCACGGCGTGAGGCCGCCGCCGCCCGCGCCTTCCAGCTGCGCCACGCCGCCGGTGGCCAGCAGCTTGCCCATGTCAGGCGCGTTCGGGCCCGCTGCGGCGTGCGCGCTGCCGCACAGCAGGGCGGCGCCGGCGAGGAGGGCGCGCCTCATGGCTGCACCACGTCGCGGTGCATCGGTGCCAGACGGGCCAGCAGGCGGTTCTGAACGGCAGGAGAGAGGCCGCTCTCGTCCATTGCATCCTGCAGGTCTTCCACCAGCGCGTTGAAGTGCGCATCGGTGATATGCAGGCCGTCATGAATGAGCTTCATGTCCTTGCCGCGGTAGGTGCAGGGGCCGTTCGCGACCACGCAGATTTGCTCCTTCAGGCGCAGCGAGAGGTTGTGCATGTCGATGCCATCGAAGCTGGCGCGGATGCGCGGGTCGGACTGCAGCTTGGGCAGCAGCGTGTCCACGATCTTGACGATGCCGGGCTTGCCGCCGAGCTGGTCGAACAGGGTGGGGTCGGCTGCGCGCGCGGCTTGGCTGGCAAGTGCGGCTGCGACAAGCAGCACGGATGAGATCAGTTTCATAACGGTTCCGGAGGGGCTCTGATGTTGCTAGCGAGAACCGTCCAATGTAGCAGAGGGAGGCCTACTTCGGATAGAGGATCATCTGCGTGCAGCGGAACAAAGCCACAGTCTTGCCGTTGGCCGCGTTGGTCACGATGACGTCCCACACTTGCGTGGTGCGGCCGCCGTGGATCAGCCGCGCGTGGGCCTCGATGGCGCCGTCGCGCGCGGTGCCGAGATGGTTGGACTTGAGCTCGATGGTGGTGAAGCTCTCGCCACCGTCCGGCAGGCTGGCCAGGCAGCCGTACCCGGCGGCGGTGTCGGCCAACGACACGACCGTGCCCGCATGCAGATACCCGTTCGGCGCCAGGTGATGCGGCTGCACCTCCAGCCGCGCCCGCACCTCGCCGTGGGCCACGCTGAGGATGGCGATGCCCAGATGCCCCGGCAGATACGGCGCGCCCACGGCAGTGAGCTGTTCCTGGGTCAGGTGGCTAAAGTCGGACATGCGTGAGCTCAAGGTTGGTTTGAACGCGTTCGATCATAAAGGAGTTTTTGCTTCGCCGGGATCGCGATGACAAAAGCCGACCATACTCCGCTGTTGCCTCCGGGATTGCACCAGCTAACGCGCGAAGAGCTTTTCGAGCTCGCCGTCCAACCTTGGTCAACAAATCCGCAGCGCGCTCAGTTATATCGGGGCTTGCTCAGGTGGAGCAGCGCGTTGCGCCTTACTGGGCTGCCGCCCCGTCGACTCTGGATCAACGGGTCATTTCTGACCATGAAACCGAAACCACGTGATATAGACTGTGCCTTATGGTGTGAACCGGATGACCGCGCATTGGACCTGCTACACCTTCTCGACCATGCCGTCACACGTCTACTTTACTCGTTGGACGTGTACGCCGAGATGCCGGAACCCGCCGGCGTTTTGCATCGAGAAGCGTACTGGAGAGGCCTGTTCGGATTCGCTCACGACGGGCACACCGCCAAAGGCTTCGTGGAGTTGACGATATGAACAACAACCGTTTGAAGTTCCTGCGCGAGCACGCCGCAACGCTGGAACGATTCGCCGTCGAAACCGCGTCCCGGTCCGACCGAGATCCAGGGAATCTTCTTTTGCGTGCAGTCGCCCACAACCAGCGCCAGTGCGCCGACGAGGCGGCTTCGGAACTTCGGCAGGCCTTGAAGGACAGCGTGAGCTAGACAGGCATCGCCGCCCTTCGGAGCATGTCCGTGAGCGGGGTCAGGACTTCCGGGCTGTCCCAGTAGATGTTGTGGGACCACGGGTTCCAGCTCTTGACCAGCCACTGCACGGGGCCACGGCCGGCGTTGATGGCGCGGTCCTGGACCAGGTCGCGGTAGCCATCCGACAGTGGCTGCAGGGGCCAGCCGAGGATGTCATCCGGATCGTAGATGTTGAGCCAGTCGAAGCGCTCGTTGGGACGTGCGATCGGGATGATGCGCATGTTCTGGTGCGCCGCCACGAAGATCGGGATATTGCAGCCCGTCGTGATCCACCCGGTGCAGGTGTCACCGCGCAGGAAGGCGATCTCTTCCGGCGTCAGCAGCGAGCGCCCCGCGATCGACCACGCATGGCGCTGGATGTCCTTCCAGATCCCCGCCACCACCGGCGTGCGCAGCGCCTTCTGCGCGTCGTAGATATAACTGGACATCACCTGGCAGCCCAGCGAATGGGTCAGCAGCACCAGCGGCACAGTCCCGCCGCAGCGCTCGCGCAAGCCCATCAGCGTGCGTGCGATGTCGAGCTGGGCCAGCTCGTACATGGAGCCGTCGTCTTCCTTGCGGGTTTCCAGCCCGGCGGCATCGCCGAAGCCGAACAGCACGAAGCGGCGCAGGTCGCCGTAGCGCACCGTCGCGCTGGCGCTGACCCGGTCCCACACCTGCGCCTCGTTATCCTGCAGCAGCTGCTGGTAGTAGACGCTGCCAAACGCCACATTGGCCTTATCCACGCCCAGCCGGTCCTGCACTGCGGCCCACAGGCCATCGGCATAGCCGGGGAGCGTCTCCCCCATGCCATGTACGGTTGCGAAAGCGACCGAAGCCATCCGTCCGGACTCCCCTATCGTCAATGTTATGCTGCACAACATTATCACTGACCAGCGCGTCCATGCCGCACATCCACCTGATCGAAGGTCCTGTCGGGGCCGGCAAGTCCACCTATGCCCGCGCGCTGAGCGAACAGGAACACGCGCCGAGGCTGATCCTGGACCAGTGGATGACGGCCCTGTTCGCGCCTGATCGTCCGTCCACTGACACGCTGGCCTGGTACATCGCACGCAAGGAGCGCTGCGTGCAGCAGATCTGGCGCGTGGCGCAGGATATCCTCGCGACGGGCAGCGGCGTCGTGCTGGAACTGGGCCTCATTCAGCGCCGCGACCGCGCGCGGCTGTACGGCTGGGTGGACCAGAGCGGTCATACGCTCACCGTCCATGTGCTCGACGCCGACCGTGAGGTGCGGCGCGAACGCGTCCGCCAGCGCAACCGCGACAAGGGCGACACCTTTGCGGTCGAGGTGCCCGATCATTTCTTCGAGATGGCCAGCGACACGTGGGAAGCGCCGGATGAGCACGAATGCAGGGAACGGGACGTGCGCTTTCTGCGCAGCGACGGCGCTTAGCACCGCGTGGCGGCCAGCGCTCCTACTCTTCCTCGGCGACGACTCTGTCCTGCTCCTGTTGCCTTGCACGGGAGCGGAACACGCCATAGGACACTTCGTCCAGCTCGCCCTCCATGCGCGCGACGGTCGTGGCCACCGCGAGGTTGGCACTGGCGCTGGCCACGGTGCGCGTCATGTCGAGCAGGCGGTCGAACGGCAGCACGAAACCGACCACCAGCGCCGTCCGGTCGACACCGGTGCCGACCGCGGCCAATACGGCCGCCAGCATGAACAGGGACGCCGAGGGCACCGGCGCGGTGCCGAAGGCGGCCAGCGTGGCGGTGAGCAGCACGATCAGGTAGCTGGCCGGCGGCAGGTCGACGCCCAGCGCCTGCAGGCTGAACATGCTGAGCAGGCCGACGTACATCGCCGTGCCATCCTTGCCGATCGCCGCGCCCAGCGGCAGCACGGTCATGAACACGGGTTTGCTGATCCCGAGCTTGTCCTGCGCCACGCGCATCGCCACCGGCAGGGTGGCTGAACTGGAGGCGGTGGAGAACGCGACCATCAGGGCATCCGGTATCGCGCGCAGGAAGGGCAGGATCCGGAGCCGGGCGACCAGCCGAATCAGCGCCGCGTGCACCAGCAGCACCTGCAGAGCCGAACCAATGACCACGCACAGCGCCAGCCAGCCGACATTGACGAACACCGCCGCGCCGTTGGCCGCGATGGAATTGGCGATCAGCGCGAACACGCCGAACGGGGTCGCCTCCATCACGATGGCGACGATGCGCAGCATGACCGCCGATGCCGATTGGAAGAAGGCGGCGAGCGGTCGGCCCGCCTCGCCCGCACTGATGGTGCCCACGCCGAGCAGGATGGCGACGAAGATAATCGCCAGCATGTCGCCCTTGGCCAGCGCGTCGACGATGTTGAGTGGGACGATGCCGATCAGCTGCTCGCCCACCGATTTGGCCGGGCCAAGCGCCTTGGGCACCGCCCCGCCCAGGTTGGCGCCCACCCCTGGCTGCAGGAGGGCGCCCGCGGCCATGCCGAGCGAGACGGCGATCACGGTCGTGCACAGGAACAGAAGAATGGTGCGCCCGCCCAGGGAACCCAGGCGCTTGGGGTCGCCCAGCGAGGTGACGCCGGCGGTGATGGTCACGAAGACAATCGGCGCCACCAGCATCTTGATCAGGCGGACGAAGATCTCGCCGAGGAAGGCCACCTGCGGCGCCAGCGCGGGCCAGAACAGGCCGACGGCCACGCCCAGCGCCAGGCCGCCGAGCACGCGCTTCCAGAGCGGAATCGCGAACCAGCCGCGCAGCCGGGTCTTGCGGGAGCTCGACACGGCGGCGGCTGGGGGTTGGTGCATCGGAGGCTGGGCTTAGCCGTTCACCACGCCCGCGTCATGCGCCTGCTGGTCCGCGTGGTACGAGGACCGCACCATCGCGCCGACGGCAGCATGCACAAAGCCCATCTTGTAAGCCTCTTCCTCGAACATCTTGAAGACGTCCGGGTGCACGTAGCGGCGCACCGGCAGGTGGGAGTTGGAGGGCGCGAGATACTGGCCGATGGTCAGCATGTCCACGTCATGCGCGCGCATGTCGCGCATCACCTGCAGGATCTCTTCGTCGGTCTCGCCCAGGCCGACCATGATGCCGGATTTGGTGACCGCACCCGGATACATCTTCTTGAAATCGCGCAGCAGCGCCAGCGAGTGCGCGTAGTCGGCGCCCGGGCGCGCTTCCTTGTACAGGCGCGGCACAGTTTCCAGGTTGTGGTTCATGACGTCCGGCAGGCCGGCTTCGAAGATCTTCAGGGCCTTTTCCAGGCGGCCGCGGAAGTCGGGCACCAGCACTTCGATCTTGGTGTTCGGCGACAGCTCGCGGGTGTGGGTGATGCAATCGACGAAATGCTGGGCGCCGCCGTCGCGCAGGTCGTCGCGGTCCACGGAGGTGATCACCACATACGACAGTCGCAGGTCGGCGATGGTCTTGGCCAGGTTGCCCGGCTCGTTCACGTCCAGCGGATCGGGGCGGCCGTGGCCCACGTCGCAGAACGGGCAGCGGCGGGTGCACTTGTCACCCATGATCATGAAGGTCGCGGTGCCCTTGCCGAAGCACTCGCCGATGTTCGGGCAGCTCGCTTCCTCGCACACCGTCACCAGGTTGTTCGCGCGCAGGATGTCCTTGATCTCGTAGAAGCGCGAGGACTGGGTGGCCGCGCGCACGCGGATCCACTCGGGCTTCTTGAGGCGCTCGACCTGCTCCACCGGCACGATCTTGATCGGAATGCGCGAGGTCTTGTCGGCGCCCTTCTGCTTGGCGGTCGGATCGTAGGTCGGGGCGATGACGTTGGTCTCGGTGCTCATGAAGTCAGCTCGGTTTCGGTTGAAGGTTGCGGCGCCAGCTGGCGCACCAGTTCGCGCGCCAGGGCTTGCTGGACATCGGCCAGCGGCACCTCGACGCCCATGGTGCGCATATCGACGGTTTCCAGGCCCGCGTAGCCGCACGGGTTAATCCAGGTGAACGGCGCCAGGTCCATCGCCACGTTCAGCGACACGCCGTGATAGGTGCAGCCATTGCCGCGCACCTTGAGGCCCAGCGCGGCGATCTTGGCGCCTTTTTTGGGACCGTCGGCGATGTAGATGCCGGGCGCGCCGGCGATGCGCTCGCCGGCCAGATTATACGCCGCCAGCACATCGATCACCGCTTGCTCTATCTTATGAACGAACGAACGCGCATACAGCTTGCCGCCGGGGCGGTTGCGGCGCAGGTCCATCAGCAGGTAGATCACCACCTGGCCGGGGCCGTGGTAAGTCACCTCGCCACCGCGGTCGGTCTGCACCACCGGGATGCCATGCGGGGCCAATACGTGCCCGGTGTCGGCCCCCAGGCCCAGCGTGTACACGGGCGGGTGCTCGACGATCCACAGTTCATCGGGCGTGTCGAGGCCGCGCGCGTCGGTGAACGCGCGCATGGCGGCAAAGCTGGGCTCGTAGTCGGCGCGGCCGAGGTCGCGGACGCGGGCCGGCGCGGGGCGGGTCTGCATGGTGGTCGGCGGTGGCAAAAGCCCCGTCATTATAAGCCAGCAGTCCCTCTGGCCGCTGGGGGCGGCCGCCGCGTTAGCAATTGATTATCTATTGGTCGTCAAATGACCATCTTCACCATCGGGTGCGAGGACAGGGCCTTGTACAGGTTGTCGAGCTGCTCGCGGCTGATGGCGGTGACGATCACGGTCAGGCCGGTGTAGTTCCCCTTCGACGAGGGCCGGATTTCCATGCGGCCGATGTGGAAGGTGGGGTCGTGCTCGAGCACCACGTCGACAATGGTGGCGGCGAAGTCTTCATGCGCCGCGCCCATGACCTTGATCGGGAAGTCGCTCGGGTATTCGATGAGGGTATCGGCGGGAGTACGCATGGGGACATCTCGTAAAAAGTCTGCAACGGTTGCCATTGTAGCCAATCCGGTGGCGGGCCGCGCCGCTCTGGGACCGGCGAGCGGCGGGCGGCGGGCAAAAAAATGGCCGGCGCTGGGGCCGGCCAAACTATTCGTTGAATAGCGGGACAACTGAGGAAATCACATCGCTGCTTAAATTCGATGCGATGGTGTGACTTTACTTCCGGGGAGCTTGGCGGGCTATCGGAATGGGATGAACTGCAGGTTTGGCGGGACAGGGCGCAGATCGGCGGGATGAACGTAGGCAGAGTGGCGCAGTATGCATGGGCGCTGGCGCGGTGACGCGGCAGTGGCAGAGTGCGCGCAGCGGCTCGCAGGGAGGGTGGCGTGACGCGCGCGTCAGCACTGGGTGGGAGCGCCCTGGGGGACATGGCCGCGCCGGGTACGAATGCCATGTCGGCTGTGCACGCCGCGCCGCACTGCGCGCAGCTTGAGTGCCCGAAGGCCTCGCCGCTGCGCGCGATGGGCGGTGCTGCGTTAGCGCTCTTCGCCGCGGCGCTGGCCGCGTT
>NZ_SPVF01000209.1 GCF_004614185.1 Zemynaea arenosa
AAGGCCTGCGCTTCGCAATCCGCGAAGGTGGCCGTACCGTCGGCGCCGGCGTGGTGGCCAAGATCATCGCCTAAGTCTTAGCGATATCTCTTTGAGCAGTACCCCTGCGTGGGGCGTGGCGCGCAAGCGTCACCTCCGCGCAGGCGGCGGGCCAAGGTTGAGCACGGGATACGTTCCGTGTACAATCGCGGGTTCCGCTTCAGAATTCTTTGATTGCCGCGGCTTTTTGAGGCCTCGGTTCGCTCTTTAAGGAAAAATCATGTCCGCACCTAACCAGAAAATCCGCATTCGCCTGAAAGCGTTCGACTACAAGCTGATCGACCAGTCCGCGCTGGAAATCGTTGACACCGCGAAGCGCACTGGCGCCGTCGTCAAGGGCCCGGTCCCGCTGCCGACCCGCATCCAGCGTTTCGACGTGCTGCGTTCCCCGCACGTGAACAAGACCTCGCGCGACCAGTTCGAAATCCGTACGCACCAGCGTCTGATGGACATCGTTGACCCGACGGACAAGACCGTTGACGCACTGATGAAGCTGGACCTGCCGGCTGGCGTCGACGTCGAAATCAAGCTGCAGTAATTTGGCTCGCGGACTTCGGTCCGCCGCCTTTGAAAAGCCGGAGCCGCGCAAGCGCCTCCGGCTTTTTCTTTGCCTGCGTCAGGCGGGCACAGCGCCGCTCCGGCGGCGCGCCGCCAGCAGGCCCACGCCCACTGCCAGCATTGCCCAGGATGCTGGCTCCGGCACCGGAGTCAGCTGGAGCACGAGCGAGTAGGCGCCGCCAAACATTCCATCCGCTGAGCCGTCAGCTTTCAGAATGTATTCTCCATCGGGCAGGTTCGTCTTGAAGGGAGCCGTGCCGTCAAAGGTAGCCAACGGGGACGAGCCGGACAGCAAGGTGAAGTGCAGACCGTTAATGTTGAACATATCCCAGTCGGCCGCAGTGACGACCAATTGCCGGAACGAGTCATCGGCATACGGGCTGGCGATGGTGAACAAGACGGTGTCCTGAAAGTTGCCCGCCTCATGCGTGATCATGAACGCCCAGGTGTCGGGCGGCACGGGGACAGTACCGGCCACGAACGTTTGGTCGTCGGCGTGGGCGGTCGTGGCGGCAAACGCGAGCAGGGCAGCGGCAGCGAATCTTTTCTGCGTCATCACAGTCTCCGGGTCAGGTTACGAGCTCATCAGTGAGACACGGAGCGTAGCAGTGCATTTTATTTAACGTTGCACTGTTCAGAAGTCACACGCCTGTGCTGCGGTGATCGTTTTCGAAACGTTGCTCAGTTTCCCGGCTCGCCAAAAATTGAAGCCTCGTGCGTCCTGACAATCCGTCGGTTGCTCAACCGATGCCAGGCTCTGCAAATTACGAGCGATTTCACAACAGGCAGTTGTCTGCAGTTGTTAGGCCATCCAAGTTGAAGCACGATCAGCGTACTCGAATCGGAAGAGCCGAGCTAAGACGCAGACGCGTTTCGTCACTGCTTCTGGGCGTCCATGCTGTCCCGCGACGTCGGCATCATCGCCGCCATAAAGATCACGATGGCGCATGAGGACACCCAACCGAATCCTCTAGGCGAGCGCGAGATGGATGAACACAATAACAGGGTGGGCATGAAGCTCGGGCTAATGGGCGGTACCGATATCCAACTCAGCGAGCAGTCCTACAGCGCGCTGAAGGGTCAGCAACTCAAGGTGTTGGAGAAGAAATGACGCTGGCGAAGGTGGCGATTAGCGTGCTCGCCCTGTGCCTTGCGGTGGCGTGCTCCGATACTGTCAGCCAGGCCGAGCGCCTGGGCAGTGAACGTTTTGACCCGCAGCGCTGGGCCGCCGGCACTCCCGTCGAGCGAGGCCGGATGGTGGGGTCCTTTCTGCAGACGCACGAGGTGCGGTCCATGACGGCGGAGCAGGTCCACAAGCTGCTCGGCTCGAACACCGGTTATCTTCACTATGAGTCTGAACCGACCTATCTGGTCGGCGCGCCCAACACGGCGGGTGGCTACGCGGATGGTTTTCTGCTCGTGTTTGCCACCGACAAATCGACGCCCGAACAGCGCGTCATCGGCGTGATCTTCGCGCCCGAAATTACGCCGGACGCCCTGCGTCCACGCCGCCGCTGACCCTTCCTGTTTCTGCCTTTGCGTTCCTCCCGGAAAGCACCCCAGCGCTGGGGGTGTGAACTCTCGGACATAAAAAACGCGTGCGCGGACATTACCGGATGCCCCCCTGAACCGGACAATCGCTGCCGAGTTGTGCACATTTCCTGCTGCACAACCTTGATTGTTCAATCAGGCGCATATACCGGAATCTCGACATGGCAAACTTCCTTGGCACACGCAAGACCGACACCCTCATCGGCACCGATGGCGACGACCTCATCGACGGCGCAGGCGGCGCCGACACCCTGAGCGGGGGCGGCGGCAACGACAGCATCGTCTACCAGAACGACGCCAACCGCGGCAGCAGCATCGACGGCGGCAGCGGCGAGGACACCCTCATCGTGCGCCAGGCGGCCAGCATCGACCTGGCGGCGACGAACCAGGACGCCGGCTTCCGCGCCAACCGCATCAGCGGCTTCGAACACGTGGACGCCAGCGCCTCCAGCGCGGCCGTCACCCTGGCCGGCAGTGCCGGCGCGAACCGCCTGAGCGGTGGTGCGGGCAGCGACCTCATCCGCGGTGGCGCGGGAGCAGACATGCTGCGCGGCGGTGCCGGTGGCGATACTTTCGTCTATGCCGCCGGTGACTCGACCGCCGCCGCGCGCGACACCATCCTCGACTTCACCGTGGGTGCCGACAAGATCGACCTGCGTCCGCTGGCGGCCGAGGGCGTGCTGCATTGGAGCGGTAACCGCGCCGAGGCGCACGGCGTGTGGTTCGAGCGCAGCGGCGCCAGCACGCTGGTGTATGCGGACGCGGACGGTGATGGCCAGGCCGATCTGGTGCTGGAACTGTCCGGCAACCCGGCCCTGAGCCTCGACAGCTTCCTGGGCGTGAGCCAGGCCGTCAACCATGCGCCGGTGGCGCAGGCGGACAGCGGCGCGGTGCAGGAAGACGGCGCCCTCACCGCCACCGGCAACGTGCTGGCGAACGACAGCGACCCCGACGGCACCGTACTGCGCGTGGCCGCGCCCGGCACCTATGACGGCCTGTACGGCCAGCTCGTGATCGGCGCCGATGGCAGCTACACCTACAGGCTGGCCAACGGCCAAGTGCAGGAACTGGCCGCGGGCGAGACCGTGCACGACAGCTTCACCTACCGCGCCACCGATGGCGCCCTTGAGTCCGCGGCAGTGCTCGACATCGTCATCACCGGCAGCAACGATGCGCCCCTGATCACCGGCACCGTCACCGGCGCTGCGCAGGAAGACGGCGCACCGGTCACGCTCGTTGCGCTGGCTGCCGCATCGGATGTCGATCGCGGCGCCGTGCTGTCGGTCGTGAACGTGCCGGGCGACCTGCCTGCGGGCGTCAGCTACGATGCGGCGGCAGGCACGTTTGCGCTGGACCCTTCCCACGCCGCCTACCAAGCCCTGGCAGCGGGGGAAATCACCGTCGTGATCGTGAACTACGGCGTGTCGGACGGCACGGCCACCACGCCGGCCAGTGTCGCGTTCACCGTGACCGGCACCAACGACGCGCCGGTCGTGCACGGCGTCGTTACCGGCGCGGCCAACGAAGATGGCGCCGCCATCAGCGTGAGCGCACTGGCCCAGGCCACCGATGTGGACCATGGCACCGTGCTGTCCGTGGTCGATGTGCCAGCCAGCCTCCCGGCGGGCGTCAGCTACGACGCGGCGGCCCAGGCCTTCCTGCTGGACCCGGCCGCGAGCGCCTACCAGTCGCTGACGGCGGGCGAGACCGTGGTGGTCACCGTCGACTATGGCGTGTCGGACGGCCTGGCCACCACCCCAGCCACAATCTCCTTCACCATCACCGGCACCAACGATGCGCCGACCGTGAGCGGCGCCGTCACCGGCACGGCGCAGGAAGACGGCGGAATCGTCACGCTGCAAGCGCTGGCCAACGCGGCCGACGTGGATCACGGCGCCGTGCTGCAGGTGGTGGACCTGCCCGCGCTGCCCGCCGGTGTCAGCTTCGATGCCGCCACCCAGGCCTTCGCGCTGAACCCGGCCGATGCGGCCTATCAGGCACTGGCAGCAGGCGAGACCGTGGTCGTCACCGTCAACTACGGAGTGTCGGACGGCCTGGCCACCACTGCGGCCAGCGTCTCGTTCACCCTCACCGGCACCAACGATGCACCGGTCGTCAGCGGCGCTGTCACCGGCAATGCGGTCGAGGATGGCGCCGCCATCACTCTCAATGCCCTGGCCAACGCGTCGGACGTCGATCATGGCGCGGTGCTCAGCGTGGTGCAGGTCCCGGCCGAGCTGCCGCCGGGCGTCACCTATAACGCTGCCGCCGGTACCTTCACGCTCGATCCGGCGCACGCCGCCTACCAGGCGCTGCAGGAAGGCGAGAGCACGACGGTGACGATCAGTTACCGGGTGTCGGACGGCACCAGCAGCACCGCCGCTTCGGTCTCCTGGACCATTGCGGGCACCTATGACGCCCCGACCAGCACCGCGCCCGTGGTCACCGGCCCCGTCATCGGTAGCACCGGCGAGAACGGCGCCGCCGTGGTGCTTGACGCCCTGGCCAACGCCAGCGACGCGGACCCCGGCACGACCCTGTCCGTGACCGACATTGCGAGCCTCCCAACCGGCGTCAGCTTTAACGCCGCCACCCACGCGTTCACCTTCGACCCCAGCAAGGCCAACTACAACTACCTGGCGGCCGGCCAGACCGCCACCGTCACCGTGAACTACAACGTCACCGATGGCGAACACAAGACCGCCGCTTCCGCCGTGTGGACGGTGGTCGGCGCCAACGATGCGCCGACGGTGAATATTCCGCTACCCGACCGCGACCTGGAAAGCCGCGGCAGCTTCACCTACCAGCTGCCGCAGGACGCCTTCCGCGACGCCGATGCCGGCACCGTGTTCACCTACACCGCCAAGCTGGCCAACAGCCAGGCCCTGCCGTCCTGGATGACGCTGGACCCGGCCACCGGCACCATCACCGGTACCGCGCCGGACCAGGCCGAAATCACCTCGTACTCCATCGTGCTGAGCGCCAGCGACGGCATGACCAGCGTCAGCGATGTGTTCGTACTGCGCGTGATCGGCTCAATCACCGGCACCGAGGGCGACGATACCCTCAACGGCGGCACCATCGACGACCGCATGTTCGGCCTGGGCGGCAACGACACCATGAATGGCGGTGACGGCCGGGACACCATGGACGGTGGCGCGGGCGACGACCACCTGAACGGCGGCAATGGCAACGACGTGCTGAACGGCGGTGCGGGCGACGACATCCTGGAAGACGCGGGCGGCACCAACAGCTTTGCCGGCGGCGACGGCAACGACAAGATCTACGTCAACGACACCAACACGACCCAGACCCTGATTGATGCGGGCGCCGGCGACGACCTGGTCCAGTTCTACACCCGCTACGCCGACCAGACCGTGACCCTGGGCGCGGGCAAGGACACGGTGCGCATGACCTACGTCCTGAACGGCAGCGCAGTCGTGACCATGACCGACTTCGCCACCGGCGCGGGCGGCGATGTGTTCGACGCGGCCGAATTCCTCAGCAAATCGGCGGGCTGGAACTCGAGCATCGACCCGTTCCAGAAGGGCTACCTGAAACTGGTCCAGAACGGCGCGGACGTCGAGCTGCAGTGGGACTACGATGGCCAGGGCACTGGTTCCAGCTGGTCCAAAGTGGCCGTGTTCCAGAACACCACGGTGGGCAGCTTCACGATCGATAACTTCACGCCGGCCTACAACCCGGACGGCAGCGGCATCGGCAACACCATCAATGGCGACGACACCAACAACACGCTGAACGGCACGTCGAGCAATGACCGCATCAACGGCTTTGGCGGCAAGGACACCCTCAACGGCGCGGCCGGGGACGACCAGCTGTACGGTGGCGCCGGCGACGACGCGCTGAACGGCGACCTCGGCAACGACAAGCTGTACGGCGAGGGTGACAACGACACCCTGCGCGGCGGCGACGGCGACGACCAGCTGGACGGGGGCGACGGCAATGACAACCTGAACGGCGGACTGGGTGACGACCTCCTCCAGGGCGGCGCCGGCAATGACTACCTCGAAGAAAACAAGGGCGCCAACGCGCTGTATGGCGGGGACGGCAACGATACCTTCCTGATCTGGAACATCGACCAGACCCAGGTGGCGATCGATGGCGGTGCCGGCGATGACACGTTCACCTTCGATTATCGCTGGGTGGACCAGACCGTCACGACCGGCAGTGGTCGCGACACCATCAAGTTCGGCCACTTCGACTTTGGCAGTGGCGTGATCACGGTGACCGACTTCACGGCTGGCGCCAATGGCGACATGCTGGACATTAGCGACGTGATGTACAAGCTGACCGGGCGTCCGGCGGGAGCCGACCCCTTCACCCACGGCTTCCTGCGCTTCGTGCAGAACGGTGCGGATGCCGAGCTGCAGTGGGACCGCGACGGCGCCACCAGCGGTACGGCGTGGACGACCGTGATCGTGCTGAAGAACACCCAGGCCAGCGCGCTGACCATGGACAACCTGACGCCGGGCTACAACCCGGACGGCAGCGGCCTCGGCCGCGTCATCAACGGCACCGAGGCCCGCAATACCCTGACTGGCACCCTGGACAATGACGTCATCAATGGCCTGGGCGGCGCCGACACCCTGAGCGGCGACGACGGGGACGATGTCCTCAACGGCGGCGCCGACAACGACACCCTCAACGGGAACGCCGGCAACGACGTGCTCAACGGCGACGATGGCGACGATGTGCTGTCGGACGACGCGGGCAGCAACCGCATGTACGGCGGCGATGGCAACGACACCTTCAACTCCTGGAACTCGTCCAGCCACCAGCTGTTCGACGGCGGCGCCGGCGACGACCGCTTCACCATCCAGTTCCTGGTCAGCGACCACACCGTGACCACCGGCAGCGGCCGCGATACGCTCTATGTGGACCGCGCCTACGCCGGTTCGGGGGTGATCACGGTCACCGATTTCACGGCCGGGGCGGGCGGTGATGTGCTCGACATCACGGGCCTGCTCAACGAGGTGACCGGCTACAAGCAGAACACGGATCCGTTCGAGACCGGTTTCCTCCGCGTCGTCCAGAACGGCAGCCAGGCCGAGCTCCAGCTGGATTGGGGCGGCAGCGTGGACGGCGGCCAGTGGCGTACGGTGGTCATCCTGGAGAACACCGATGCGGCCAGCCTGACGCGCGCCAATATCGTCCGCCCGTACAACCCGGACGGCAGTGGCAACGGCGAGCACATCGTCGGCACCGAGGCAGGCAATTCGCTGACCGGGACGCCGGACCGCGATGTCATCGATGGCCTGGGCGGCAACGACACCCTCAGCGGCGCCGACGGCAACGACGTCCTCAACGGCGGCGATGGCAACGACACGCTCTACGGCGGCTACGGCGACGACGTGCTCAACGGCGACGCGGGCGACGACACCATGTCCGGCAACGAAGGCAACGACATCCTGAACGGCGGCGACGGCAACGACACCATCGAAGACGGCCAGGGCGTCAACCAGCTCAACGGCGGCAATGGCAACGACCGGATCACCGTTTTCGCCACCAGCGCCAGCCAGACTGTCGACGGCGGTGCGGGCAGCGACACCATCATCATCGACCGGATCTACGTCAACCAGACCATCACCACCGGCGCCGACAGCGACGTCGTCTATCTCGGCCACTTCGGCGGCTACATCGGTGTGGCCGTTGTCACCGACTTCAGTACTGGCAGCGGCGGCGACAAGATGGATCTCACCGGCCTGATCAATGAGTCGTCGGGCCTGGCCGGCCGCGACCCGTTCGCCAACGGCTACCTGCGCCTGCATCAGAACGGCGCCGACGTCGAGCTGCAGTGGGACTGGAACGGCGCCACCGACGGCGAAGGCTGGTGGACGGTCGCGGTCATGCAGAACACCCAAGCCACGAGCTACACCGGGGCCAACTTCGTCCAGGGCTTCAGCCCGGCCGTGGCCCCGGCCGCGACCCTGGTGGGCGTGGCGGCCGCCCAGCCGGACGCCCTGCACGGCTAACCCTGTTATCGATCTATCATTTCAAGGAAACGAACCATGAAGAACATCCTGATCCTGTGCCTGGCCTTGCTGGCCACCCAGGCCCACGCCACCATCGTCAAGGCCGATTTCACGGCCACGGCCGATGCGCCTTCGGTGCCGGGTTACGCCGGCGCGCGCGTGGCCCAGTCGCTCAACCAGGCGGTCGGCGCCGGGCTGGAACTGGGCGCGGACGCCACCGTCTCCAACCCCAGCGAGTTCCGCGGCGGCGACGTCTTTTTCGACCTCGACCCGGCCACCAACACGGTGACCCTGCTGTCGCTGAGCGACTACGACTTCGACAGCTTCACCGCGCTGATCAGCAATATCCGGTTCAGCCCGGGCGAGCGCATCGTGGGCTTGACCCTGCTGTCGAACAACCTGGCCGAAGCCAGCGACAGCCCGGACGTGATTGCGCCGTCGTTCTCGTTCAGCGATGACAGCATCGAGATCCGCTACGCGCCCGCCGACTTCTTCTACTTCGTCGAGGGGGGCAGTGCGGTATTTCAGATCGTCACCGAGGTCACCGGCACCCAGGTGCCGGAACCGGCCAGCCTGGCCCTGCTGGGCCTCGGCCTGGCCGGCTGCATGGCCGTGCGCCGCCGCGGCCGGCGGTAAGCCGCAGCGGGAGACCGCTGCCTGCTGTACCTCTCCTGAATGCACGTTTTCCGTTTGCCCCGCCGGCCCCGTTTCGCCGGTCGGGGTTTTTTTCTTCAGGGGCGCGAGATTGACGCTCGGGCGGATTCACGCCGATACTGCCGGGCATGGAAAACTCATCGCCCAAGCGCATCCTGATCGTCGAAGACGAAGCCGCGATCGCGGACAGCATCGCGTATGCACTGCGCACCGACGGCTTCGCGCCGGACCACGTCACCCTCGCCGGGGAGGCGCTGCAGCGGCTGAAGACGGCCGGGCATGACTACGCGTTGGCGATCTTCGATGTCGGCCTGCCGGACCTGAACGGCTTCGACCTGTGCCGCCAGGTGCGCCAGTTCAGCGACATCCCGGTGATCTTCCTCACCGCCCGCAGCGACGAGATCGACCGCGTGGTCGGCCTGGAGATCGGCGCGGACGATTATGTGACCAAGCCGTTCTCGCCGCGCGAGCTGGCCGCCCGCGTCCGCGTGATCCTGCGCCGCGGTGCTCCCCGCGCCGCAGAGGCGCACGCACCGGCAGCGGCCACGTTCGAAGTACGTGCCACCGAAGGCCGGATCCTGTTCGCCGGCCGCCCGCTGGACCTCACGCGCTACGAATTTCTCCTCCTGCGCACTCTCGCAGAGCGCCCCGGCCAGATCTTCTCGCGTGCGCAGCTGATGGACCTGGTGTGGACCGA
This sequence comes from Zemynaea arenosa, assembly GCF_004614185.1. Taxonomy (GTDB): domain Bacteria; phylum Pseudomonadota; class Gammaproteobacteria; order Burkholderiales; family Burkholderiaceae_D; genus Telluria; species Telluria arenosa. Next base: position 9,493 of record NZ_SPVF01000209.1, read on the forward strand.
TGCCCCCGATACCCTGGACCGGACCGTTGATACGCACATCAAATCACTGAGGGCGAAACTGAAGGAAATAGATATCACAGCCGATCCGATCCACACCCATCGCGGTATGGGCTACAGCGTCTCGCCCTAACCGTCCGCGCCCATGAAAATCGGCCTGCGCATCCTGCTCGGCTATTTCCTGATCGTCGGGCTGGCGGGTTTTTTCCTGCTCACCGTGTTCGTGGAAGAGGTCAAGCCCGGCGTGCGCGGCACGCTGGAGGACACCCTGGCCGACACCGCCAACCTGCTTGCGGTGATGGTGACGGACGACGTCAAGCGCGGCATCCCGAACTCCGAGCTGCTGGCGCGCGTGCAGGCCTACGCGGGCCGCCGCATCAGCGCCCGCATCGGCGGCTCCGGCAAGGACAAGCTGGACTACCGCATCACCATCACCGACGCGCGCGGCATCGTCACCTTTGACAGCGCGGGCACCGCCATCGGCGCCGACTACTCGCGCTGGAACGACGTCTACCTCACCCTGCGCGGCAAGTACGGGGCCCGCTCCACGCGCGAGACCCCTGACGATGAAGCCAGCACGGTGATGCACGTGGCCGCGCCTATCCTCGATGGACAGCGCATCATCGGCGTGCTCACGGTGGCCAAGCCGATCCGCACCGTACAGCCCTTCATCGAACGCAGCCAGGCCACCATCCTGCGTGTGGGCATGGTACTGCTCACCCTCTCACTCGCCATCGGCATTGCCTTTGCCTTGTGGCTGTCCCTGAACCTGCGCAAGCTGACCCGCTACGCCGCCGACGTGCAGGCGGGCCGCAAGGCGGAGCTGCCGACACTCGGCGACGACGAAATCGGCCTGCTGGGACGCACGCTGGACGCGATGCGCCACAAGCTGGAAGGCAAGGAGTACGCCGAGGAGCTGATGCACACCCTCGCACATGAACTCAAGAGCCCCATCGCCGCGATCCAGGGCGCGGCGGAGCTGATGGGGGAGGACATGCCGGACGCCGAGCGGCACCGCTTCCTGGCCAACATCCTGGAACAGAACGGCCGCCAGCAGCAGCTGATCGAACGGATGCTGGAGTTGGTCCGCGTCGAAAAGCAGCAGCGCCTCGCGGTGGTCACGGAGGTCGATCTGCCTGCGCTGCTGCGGCAGGCGCTGGACGATGCCGCCCTGCGCCTCGCCGCCCGCCGTATCACGGTGCAGGCGGACCTGCACCCGGCCGCGGTGCAGGGCGATGCGCTGCTCCTGCGCCAGGCTGTCGGTAACCTGCTCGACAACGCGCTCGATTTCGCGCCACCCGGCAGCACGCTGTGGCTCACCTGCGCGCAGCGCGCGCAGCGTGCCGTGATCGAATTGCGCGACCAGGGTCCCGGCATTCCCGATTTCGCCATGCAGCGCGTGTTCGACCGCTTCTATTCGCTCCCCAGGCCGGACGGCGCGCGCAGCACTGGCCTGGGATTGCCGTTCGTGCGTGAGGTCTGCACCCTGCACAGCGGTGAGGTCACGCTGGCGAACGCGGAGCAGGGCGGGGCGGCGGCGCGCGTCGACCTGCCCGCTGCGGGTGCGCCGCCCGGCGCAGCCACCGGCGCGGCACCCGGCTTCACACCCGCCTCACCTGCGCCTCACAAACCTCATCCCGCCCGCACCGCGCCGCGCGACACTGCCGTACCGCCGCCGGCCGGCACACCCCAGGAGACCCGCATGCAGAAGGCGCTTTTTTTCAAGGTTTGCTTCATCATCGCCGTGATGGCGGGCATCGGCATTTCACTGCTGATCATCGGCGGCACGATTGGCGAAAGGGAGCGCTATCACGACGAGGCCGTGCGCAGCATCGCCGCCGATTCGGTCGAGCCGCAGACGGTGATCGGCCCCGTGATCGTCATCCCCGTCAGCGAAGACTATGACGAAAAGGTCGAGGGCCGGGTCGAACGCCGCACCCGCACCAGCTACCAATTGGTCTACCCGACCACCTTGAAGATCAACGGCGCCATGGACACCGACAAGCGCTATCGCGGCCTGCACCAGGTGCTGGTGTTCAGCGGCCAATATGCCTTCAGCGGCGATTTCGACCTGCCCTCGCGCGAGGAGATCCTGGCGGGCTACGGCAAGACGCAGGCGAGCATCGGCAACCCGTTCGCCGTGCTGCACATCGCGGACGTGCGCGGCATCCGCAACACGCCGGTGCTCAAGCTGGACACGCTGTCCGCCGAATTCGAGCAGGGCACACAGCTCGATGCGCTGCCGCGCGGCCTGCATGCCAATCTCGATGGGCTCGACCTGGCCCGCCGCGCGCACCAGGCTTTCAGCTTCAATTTGAACCTGGACGGCATCGAAAGCCAGAGCTTCGTCCCGGTCGGGAAGAACAACCAGGTGGCGGTGCGTTCGCAGTGGCCGCATCCCCAGTTCACCGGCCGCTTCCTGCCCGCGCCGCGCGACCGCCAGATCACGAAGAACGGCTTCAGCGCGACCTGGAACGTGTCCTCGCTGGCGGCGGACGCCCAGAGCCAGCTGCGCCGCATCGTCAACGGACCGGCCGCGGGCAAGGACGCGGCGGCGGGCGTGGACAGCTTCGCGATCGCGCTGAAGGAGCCCGTCAACATCTACACCCTCGCCGAACGCGCGGTGAAGTACGGGATCATGTTCGTGGCGCTGACCTTCGCGGCCTTCTTCCTGTTCGAGATCCTGAAGGAGCTGCGCATCCACCCGGTGCAGTACGCGCTGGTGGGTCTTGCGCTGGCGATGTTCTTCCTGCTCCTGATCAGCCTTTCGGAGCACATTGCGTTCGGGATGAGCTATGTGCTGGCCAGCGGGGCCTGCATCGCGCTGATCACGTTCTACCTGCGTTTTGTGATGGGCTCCTGGGGCCGCGCGGCGGGTTTTTGCGCCGCGCTGACGGCGCTGTACGCGGCCCTGTATGGCCTGCTCATCTCCGAGAACAACGCGCTGGTGCTGGGCAGCCTGCTGCTGTTTGGCGTGCTGGCCGCGGTGATGATCGCCACCCGCAAGGTGGACTGGTACCAGCTGGGCAAATGAGGGGAAGGGCGCCGTGTCAGTGGCGCCGCCGCCCGTGCGCCGGCGCCGGCCGGGCCACGCGCCAGGCG
>NZ_SPVF01000008.1 GCF_004614185.1 Zemynaea arenosa
GGCTTTCGCCGCCTGGTGCGGCACCGCCGCGCGCGCCTCATGCTCGCGACCGGCACGCCCGCCGAGCAGAGTGCGGGCTGCGCTGCGGCATCGGCAGACGGTACAATCACGCCTTTGCGTGAGCGGTTGGCGGGGCGATGGCGGAACAATTCGATGTGGCGGTGATTGGCGCGGGCGCGGCCGGGATGATGTGCGCGTCCGTGGCCGGGCAGCGCGGCCTGCGCGTCGTGCTGGTCGACCACGCCAGCAAGCTGGCCGAGAAGATCCGCATCTCCGGCGGTGGCCGCTGCAATTTCACCAACGTGAACGCCGGCCCTGCGAACTACCTGTCCGGCAACCCGCACTTCTGCAAGAGCGCGCTGTCCCGCTACACGGCGCAGGACTTCATCTCGCTCGTGAAGAGCTACCGCATCGCGTATCACGAAAAGCACAAGGGCCAGCTGTTCTGCGACAACTCCGCCGAGCAGATCATCGCAATGCTCCAGGCCGAGTGCGCCAAGGGCCGGGTGCAGTGGCGCATGCCGTGCAAGGTCGCCGGCGTCGACCAAACCGCTACGGGCTTCGTATTGCACACCGATGGCGGCGAGATCGCCGCCAAATCCGTGGTGGTGGCCACGGGCGGCCTGTCCATCCCCAAGATCGGCGCCACCGATTTCGCTTTCCGGCTGGCCAAGAAGTTCGGCCTGGAGGTGGTGGAACCGCGCCCCGGCCTGGTCCCTCTGACCTTTCACGGCCCCGACTGGACACCGTTCGTCCCGCTGGCCGGCGTGGCGCTGGAAGTCGACGTTGAAACCGGTTCGCGCAAGGGGAAGGGCGCACGTTACGGTCACTTCCGCGAAGATCTGCTGTTCACCCACCGCGGCCTGTCCGGCCCGGCGATCTTGCAGATCTCCAGCTTCTGGACGCCGGGCACGCCGATCAGCCTGAACCTGCTGCCCGAGCTCGACCTGGCCGCCGAACTCATCGAACACAAGAGTTCGACCAAAAAACATCTGCACAACCTGCTGGCCCAGTGGATGCCCGCCCGTCTGGCCGACGGCCTGATCAGCGCCGCTGGTCTGCAGCCTGATGCCCGCCTGGCCGACCTGCCAGACGCCAGGCTGCGTGCCCTGGGCGCCGCCGCCAACGCCTGGTCCATTGTCCCGGACGGCTCGGAAGGCTACCGCAAGGCCGAAGTCACCCTTGGCGGCGTCGCCACCAGGGAGCTGTCCCAGCAATCGATGATGGCCCAGAAAGTGCACGGCCTGTACTTTATAGGCGAGGCGGTCGACGTCACGGGCTGGCTGGGCGGCTACAATTTCCAGTGGGCCTGGGCCTCGGGGGTGGCCGCTGGGCAAGCGTTGGCAGAAGTCCACAGCTGACCAGCGGGAGCAGAGAAGTCTTCCATTCGTTGCCAAACGGTGCTAGAATCTCGTTCTTCCCTTGATTCCAACGGTTTGAATTTCTTACATGACCACTATTCGCCTTAAAGAGAATGAGCCGTTCGAAGTGGCCATGCGCCGCTTCAAACGCACCATCGAAAAAACCGGCCTGCTGACCGAACTGCGCGCCCGCGAGTTCTACGAAAAGCCGACCGCAGAGCGCAAGCGCAAGCTGGCCGCTGCCGTGAAGCGCCACTACAAGCGCATCCGCAGCCAGCAACTGCCGAAGAAACTGTACTAATTCCAGTTTCACTTCGCGGCCCGTGCGGACTTCGTCCCGGGCCCTGCCAGACCCGCTCCGGTATTGCCGCGGCGGGTTTTGCCATTTTCTGTCCACCGTTTCCGCGAAAGAAGAATCATGAGCCTGAAAGACCAGATCACCGACGACATGAAAAACGCGATGCGCGCCAAGGAGACCCAGCGCCTGGCGACCATCCGCCTGATCCTCGCCGACATCAAGCGCAAGGAAGTGGACGAGCAGACCACGCTGGACGACGCCAAGACCCTGGCTATCATTGAAAAGATGATCAAGCAGCGCAAGGATTCGATCACCCAGTTCGAAGCGGGCGGCCGTGCCGACCTGGCTGACATCGAGAAGGCCGAGCTGGCCGTGCTGGCGGCCTATATGCCGGCCGGGCTGTCGGAACAGGAAATCGCCGCCGAGGTGGCCGCCGCCGTGATCGAGTCCGGCGCGGCCGGGCCGGGCGACATGGGCAAGGTGATGGGCATCCTGAAGCCGAAGCTGGCAGGCCGGGCGGACATGACCGTGGTCTCCGCCCAGGTCAAGAAGACCCTCTCTGGTAGCTGATCTGCAACGCCGGACCGCCGCGTGCCCTTTTATCCGGCACGCGGCGCCTCTTGTCGAGAGTCCACGTCTTGTGGAAAATCAAGCTCCGACAATCACGGCAGTATAGTCTGACCTGATGGTCTGACCCGGAACAAAGACTGTCCACCTAACGTGATCCCCCAAAGCTTCATTACCGATCTGCTCAATCGTGTCGACATCGTCGATGTGGTCGGCCGCTACGTCCAGCTGAAAAAGGGCGGCGCCAACTTCATGGGCCTGTGCCCGTTCCATAACGAAAAGTCGCCGAGCTTTACCGTGAGCCCGACCAAGCAGTTCTACCACTGCTTCGGCTGCGGCGCGCACGGGACCGCCATCGGCTTCCTGATCGAATACTCGGGCATGGGCTTCATCGACGCGGTGAAGGACTTGGCCCAGAACGTCGGCATGGTCGTGCCCGATGCGGACGACAAGATTCCGCCCGCCCAGCGCGCCGCCCAGCAGGCCCAGTCGATGGCGTTGTCGGACGCGCTGTCGCGGGCCTGCGAGTACTACCGACAACAGCTGCGCGGGGCGAAGCAGGCCGTCGCCTACCTCAAGGGCCGCGGGCTGACCGGCGAAGTGGCCGCCCGCTTCGGCATGGGCTATGCGCCCAACGAGTGGAATGCGCTGAAAGCCGTGTTTCCGGACTACGACGCGCTGGCCCTGGCCGAGTCTGGCTTGGTGATCGACAAGGTGGACGAAGCGGGCAACAAGCAGGGCCGCTACGACCGCTTCCGCGACCGCATTATGTTCCCGATCCGCAACACGAAGGGGCAGGTGATCGGCTTTGGCGGTCGGGTCATGGATGGTGGCGAGCCCAAGTACCTGAACTCGCCGGAGACCCCGCTGTTCCAGAAGGGCAACGAACTGTACGGCCTGTTCGAAGCGCGCCAAGCCATCCGCGACGCCGGCTACGTGCTGGTGACCGAAGGCTATATGGACGTGGTCGCGCTGGCCCAGCTCGGCTTCCCGCAGGCCGTGGCCACGCTCGGCACCGCCTGCACTTCGACGCACGTGCAAAAGCTGCTGCGCCAGACCGACGTGGTCATCTTCAGCTTCGACGGCGACAAGGCCGGCCGCCGCGCTGCCCGCCGCGCGCTGGAGGCCTGCCTGCCGCATGTGACCGACAACAAGACTATCAAGTTCCTGTTCCTGCCGCAGGAACACGACCCGGACAGCTTCGTGCGCGAGCGCGGGGCCGACGCCTTCGCCCAGGAGATCGACGAGGCGATGCCGCTGTCGCAGTTCCTGCTGCGCGAGGTCACGGCCGATCACGACATCGACACGCCGGAAGGCCGCGCGCGCGCCCAGTTCGACGCCAAGCCGCTACTGCAGGCGATGACGCCGACCGCGCTGCGTCTGCAGATCGTGCGCGGCCTGGCCAACCTGACGCAGAGCACACCCGCCGAGATCGAGGGCCTGTTCGAACTGTCCAAGCCGGTGGCGCAAGTGCGCCGCCCGCCCCCGCGCCAGGGTCGGCCCGAACCGGTTGGGCTTGAACTGAAACTGCTGCGCCACCTGATCGCGCACCCGGTGCTGACCATGGAGATCGACGAGCCTGCCTTGAAGGCCTTCGAATCGCTGGGCGGCGAGTCGTGGGAGCGTCTGTCCTTGCTGGTGGGCATCGGCCAGGCGTTGGGCGAAGCAGGCACGTTTGCGGCGATGAGCCAGAACATCAAGCTGGTCAGTTCCGAATTCGACGGGCTGATCAGCGAGATCGCCTCGTCCACCGAAACCGAGTTCGACAGTGTTCGCCTGGAACTGCGCAGTTTCATCCGCCAGATCAAGATGGATATGCTGAAGGAAGAGCTGAAAACATTGTTTTCTTCCGGACTGACCTCAGATCAGATGGGCGTCCGCTACCGGGAGATCAATGCGCTGCAGGACCAGCTGATGCGGGAGGCAGCCGCCGAAATGGCACCGCGCTAGGCGCGCGATACGGCCCGCCGTAGAGGGCGGTCTGGGTGTTTCCCCACAGTCGTGCACAACTGGAATACTTGGGGGTGCATGCTATAATAAAACGCTAAGTTTTGATGGCTTAGTATTAACACGCTTGGTTCGCGTAGCGCGGCCTGTAGGGTAGTAAGAGGTGTGTGTCCGGTAGTTTGTTCACACTAAGTTGTTTGTTCAACCTAGCTAGTCTTCGAGACATCGAAAGCGCCTGTGGCAACGAAGAAACCTGAAACCAAAGCGGCTGACAAGAAGCCAACCAAAGCATCTGCCAAAGCGGACAAGGCGGTCGACAAGGCCGACGTGCGTCCCGCTGCGGCTCCGCCTGCCGTCAACCAGACCACCGATGCCGCCACCCTGGCCGCCATCGACACGTCCGGCTACGTGCTGCCCACGGTGAAGGTGCCGGGGCGGCGCGGGCGCAAACCGAAGGATTTCCAGCCCGAGAACGAGGAAGTGGCGGCACTGAACGCCGTCGAGCGCGCCGAGCTAAAGGCCGCGGACAAGGCCAAGGCCAAGGACCGCAAGGCCAAGGAAAAGGCGCTGCTGAAAGACGCGTTCTCGTCGGACACCGAGGCCAGCGAGGAAGAACTCGAACGGCGCCGCCAGAAACTCAAGACGCTGATCAAGTTCGGCAAGGAACGCGGGTTCCTCACCTACGCCGAGATCAACGACCATCTGCCCGATAACATCGTCGATCCGGAAGCGATCGAAGGCATCATCGGCACCTTCAACGACATGGGCATCGCCGTGTACGAGCACGCGCCCGATGCCGAAACGCTGCTGCTGTCGGACAACGTGCCGAATGTCACCAGCGACGACGAAGCCGAGGCCGCCGCGGAAGCCGCCCTTTCCACCGTCGACTCCGACTTCGGCCGCACCACCGACCCGGTCCGCATGTACATGCGCGAGATGGGCTCGGTCGAGCTGCTCACGCGCGAGGGCGAGATCGAGATCGCCAAGCGTATCGAAGACGGCCTGAAGGACATGATCCAGGCGATCTCCGCCTGCCCGGTGACCATCGCCGAAATCATCTCGGCCGCGATCCGCATCCAGAACGACGAGATCAAGATCGATGAGATCGTCGACGGCATGGTCGACGAGAGCGAGGACGCAGCGCCCGAGGCCGCCGCCTCCGACGAGGACGAGGACGACGAGGACGCCGAAGAAGAGGAGGCCGAGGAAGAAGAGGAACCGGCCGCCAGCGGCGCCGCCGGCTACTCGGCCGAGCAGCTGGAAGCGCTGAAGATGACCGCGCTCGAGAAGTTCGCCGTCATCCAGGACCAGTTCGACCGCATGCGCCGCGCCTACGAGAAGGAAGGCTACGGCTCCAAGAATTACGTCAAGGCCCAGGAAGCGATTTCCAACGAGCTGCTGGCGATCCGCTTCACCGCCAAGGTCGTCGAAAAGCTGTGCGACACCCTGCGCGGGCAGGTGGACGAGGTGCGCCACATCGAGAAGCAGATCCTGGACGTTGCCGTGAACAAGTGCGGCATGCCGCGCGCCCACTTCATCAAGGTGTTCCCGGGCAACGAGACCAACCTGGACTGGGTCGATGGCGAGGTCAACGCCGGGCACGCCTACTCCGCGATCCTCGGACGCAACATCCCGACCATCAAGGAGCTGCAGCAGCGCCTGATCGACCTGCAGGCGCGCGTGGTGCTGCCGCTGCAGGACCTGCGCAACATCAACCGCCAGATGGCGGCCGGCGAGATGAAGGCGCGCAAGGCCAAGCGCGAGATGACCGAGGCCAACTTGCGCCTGGTGATTTCGATCGCCAAGAAGTACACCAACCGCGGCCTGCAATTCCTCGACCTGATCCAGGAAGGCAACATCGGCCTGATGAAGGCGGTGGACAAGTTCGAGTACCGCCGCGGCTACAAGTTCTCGACCTATGCGACGTGGTGGATCCGCCAGGCCATCACCCGCTCGATCGCCGACCAGGCCCGCACCATCCGTATTCCGGTGCACATGATCGAGACCATCAACAAGATGAACCGCATCTCCCGCCAGATCCTGCAGGAGACCGGGGCCGAGCCCGATCCGGCGACGCTGGCGGTGAAGATGGAAATGCCGGAAGACAAAATCCGGAAGATCATGAAGATCGCCAAGGAGCCGATCTCGATGGAAACGCCGATCGGCGACGACGACGATTCGCATCTGGGCGACTTCATCGAGGACAACAACACGCTGGCGCCGTCCGATGCCGCGCTGCACGCGTCGATGCGCGGCGTGGTCAAGGACGTGCTCGATTCGCTGACGCCGCGCGAGGCCAAGGTGCTGCGCATGCGCTTCGGCATCGAGATGTCGACCGACCACACGCTGGAAGAGGTGGGCAAGCAGTTCGACGTCACGCGCGAGCGCATCCGCCAGATCGAAGCGAAGGCCCTGCGCAAACTGCGCCACCCGTCGCGCTCCGACAAGCTGAAGAGCTTCCTCGAAGGCAGCTAAGCCTTGACGGGGGCGGGGAGGACCACTTATCCTCGCCCCTTTCGTTTCTCGTCTACCAGTTTTCCCCCAGGGGCCTCTAGCTCATGCCTGGTTAGAGCAGCGGACTCATAATCCGTTGGTGCCCGGTTCGACTCCGGGGAGGCCTACCAATACTCGCGTCGTCTAACCCATATCCAGATTGAGCATCCGGATCAGGGCGACGGTGAACAGACCCAATCCCAGCAGCGAGAGCATAAACACGGCGGCCACCTTGCCGCTTGCGCGCAACACTGTGCGCCTTTCGTCAGCCTGCTGCTTCCCCTTCTTCCCTTGGTCGTAGTGCCACTTGATGGCGAAGAACATGCCCGTGGCGAGCACGAGACCTTTGAACGTCACGAGGAAAACCGGGATCCAATCCATGATTTTGCTAAGCCATCACTTGAGGCGGTGCGATCGAGATGTTGGCGCACCTTGCTGAGCATCCTACTTGAAGGCAAAGCCCATACATCGGGACGAATTGTCTCAGCTAGCCACTCTTTGGTTCCATGGCGCGTCCCGGGCTACCTCGACGGTCATGGTGGCCACATCGATATCAGGTCGGCTTCGGATATCGTCTGCAGTGGCGGCTCCTTCAACTCGCGCGAGTACTGGTTCTGGGAGTGGTGAGGTAGCGCGATAGCGCATTTGCATCGGCGTTGCGGTGGAGGGCTCCCGCGCCATCGGCCGTGAGAATCACCGGAATGAGGGACGGTGCAACTCCGCGTGCATCGGCGCGGCGCACAGGGATGTGCAGCACGGCATGGCCTGGTGTAGCGAGATAACGCGTCACGGCGTCAAAGGTGCCGCCGGGTTGGCGTGTGGCGGTGGTGTCGCCGTTCCAGAGCGCGAGTAGAAAGTCCGCGCGCTCGGCGAGATATTCGGCCAGGCGCACGTAGGGCGCGGCGTCGGTGGCGGGGCCACTATCGTAAGGAACCTCGAATACGTCCTGCGCGCGGGCGCGCAAGGCGACGTAGCTGTCGCGGAAGGCCTGCGAGCCAGGCTGCTCCTGGCTCTCAATATACGCAGATTCCTGCATCGGCAAAGGCACCAGCAGTCGCACGCGCCGCGCACCGAGCCTCTCCTGCAGGGCCAGCACCTCCTCGGCAAACAGCTGGTCCGCCCCGGCCGCGAGCGCGGACAGGCAGTCCAGCCGCGCCTCCGGCCTGGCGCGCGCGATGTCGTCGAGCGCCTGGGCCAGCTGCGCCCGCACCCGCGCGCAGTCATCGGGATGCAAGTCCCGATGGCCGGTGACAGCGATGACAAAGGGAGTAGATGCCGTCATGAGTCAGCCCAGGTGATACAAGCCTTTTTCGCCAAACAGCCGATGCCAGTCATGAACCTCGGACATCAGCAGCTCCACAAGGTTCGACAGATGCTCCTGCACTTCCGCCAGCTCCGCGTCGGCATCGACCCCGGTATTGAGCCACGCATCCAGCCGATGCGCCATCGAACTGGAAGAGGCCACGAGCCGCTCCGATTCCTCCTGCGCCGTAAAGCCCTGCAGCGATGCCGCAAACGCCGGGACTCCGGTCGAGATCATGGTGAGGAACGCCGCGTGCCACACCATGTGCGCCATCACAGCCGCGATGGTCGCCGCAAAGCTGACCAGCGAGATCGCGTGCACGCGGTGCATGATGAGCTGCTCCTCCTGCGCCCTCCGGCAGTGGTAGCGCAGCTGCTGGCGCGCCAGCTGGCGCGCATATTCCAGCGCCGTCCACGTATAGGTCCATTCGTCGTCGCGGCAGATCCCCTCCATTTGGCCGAGGAGCTGTGTGCGCACCTCATGCTGCGCGCGTTCATGCGCCGCGGCGCGTGCATCCTCGCTCGCGTGATGATGTCCCGCCAGCGCGGCCAGGTGTGGCGGCAGCACCGCATGATCGTCCCTGAGGTCGGCCTGCGACCGCCCGTGCAGCCACAATGGCGAACGGTCATGGTTCAGGGCCACCAGCACCGGCAGGCAGCGCAGGAATTCCGCGTGAAAGCGCAACCCCAGCCAGCGCTCATGCCAGTTCACGCTGTGCGCATTGCGGTAGGTGAGGAACAGGACGATCAGCGTGCCCAGTTCCGCCACCGCCAGCATCAGCTTGACGCTTGGCGAAGTGGAGGCGACACCCCATGCAGCCAGCAGCACCGCCAGCGCCGCGCAGCCATACAGCACCGTGTACGCATCGCGCGCGCAGCCGCCGATGCGCTGGGCCAGCGTATCCGCTTCGTGCAAGGCGCTGGTCACGCGCTGCAGCAGCACGCGGCCCGTCAGCTTTTCGAGCAGGGACTGGCTGCTCTCCTGCGATGGCGCGGCCGGGAGCTCGCGCGCCTGCCAGCCCGCGAGCAGCAGGCGTTTGCGGAAGAAGTTGCGGATACGGCCGGCACTGCGGCAGCGGATATCAAGACTGGGCATGGGCAGACAGCACTGAAAGGGGCGCCGCACGCACATGCGCCGGCGCCGCAAGAAGGGGATGACCGGTGAAGGTTACGAAGCCTGAGCGCTGCATCGGCTCAGGAACTGCTTGCGTTCTGCGTCGTCGTCGATTTCCAGCGCCACCGTCGCGATCACATCCTGGCGGCTGCGGCCCGGCAGCGCGGCGCGCTTGACCAGCTGGCGCGCGATTGGCCCGAGTACGCGCGCCAGTTCCAGGGCGAGCGGTTCCTGCTCGGCCAGCGGCAGCCCCGAGGCGCTCACCACAGCGGTGGGCGCCGGTGCCGCCACGGGTACGAAGGCCGGCTGCGTCGGCACCGCCGTCTCTTCGCGCGGCCCGAGTGCGGCCGTCACGCTGTGCAGCAGCTCCGCGAGGCTGGTATCCAGGTCGCGCCCGAACGCATCGAGCCAATGCTGGGTGCTGATGAAGTACTCAAGGCTCTTGGACGGCGGCACCGCCTCGATCCGGAAGGGCAGGATCGTCAGCCCCTTGTTGACCGCACGCTCGACCTCGCGCCGCACCTGCGGCGAATTGTTAGAGCTCGACGAAAAAATCAGCAGCAGGATGCGGCACTGGTCCATGCCATTGATGATGGCCTCGGCCCAGTCCTCGCTCGGGCGGATGTCACGTGGCGCCACCCAGCAGCGCACGCCCGCGCGTTCCAGGCAGTGGCAGATGGCGTCGGCATAGCTCTTGTCGACGTGCGAGTGGCTGAGGAAGACGTCGTAGGGCATGGCTCAATCCAGGAGCGCGAGCGCTTTTTCCATGCTGCGCCGCATGCGGGTGAAGGCGGTGCTGAGGACCGCCAGTTCGTCGCTGCCCCCCTTGGGGAACGGCGGCGCATCGGCGCGGCCTTCGCTGACAGCGTCCGCAATGCGCGCGATGCGCTGCATGGGCCGCAGCACCAGCCAGTACATCACCGCGTTCACGAACACCAGCAGGGCAGCAAACGAGAGCGCGAAGCCGGTCATGATCACGTTGACGGTGCGGTCGGCCTGGCGCATCGCCACGTCCAGTGGGACCGAGACAATCTGGCTGCCGATGACTTCATTGAGCTTCCAGCCGAAGCCATTGTTCGGGCCATACAGGGCCAGCATGCTGGCCGGCGCCGCGGCCGGGGTGCTGTGGCAGCTCAGGCACTGCGCGTCGTTGATGCGGATCGGCCGCGCCAGATACAGCGACGGGCCGGACTCACTGTTCCGCTGCCCGATGAATTCCTTCATCTCGGGATGGTCGCGCAAGCGCTGCACCACGTCCGCTTCCCAGTCCACCACCCGGTCGCGCGGGTTGGTCGGGTTCAGCGTCGCTTCCTTGTACGAGTAGTCGGGGTGGGACTTGTGCAGGGCCGCGAAGCTCTGGGTTGCGGCATATGAAGGAACGCTCTGCGGCAGGAAGGCCTTGGCCAGCTGCGGTGTGAGGAGCGGCTTGATCTCGCCGGTCGTGTAGCCGCGCGCCGCCATCGCCGCTTCCATCATCAGCCGCGCACTGCCGATCACTTCGCGCTCCGCATTCTGCTGCAGGACCTGGCGGGTGAAAAAGCCGGTGGCGAGAAAGCCGATGCCGAAGACGGCGACCAGACCCAGATTGACTTTGACGAGCAGCTTCATGGAACAAAGAGTGTTGCAGAGCAATCAAGGGATGATAGCAAAACAAATACTCTCTGTACTAAGCATTTTTAGATTGTATTGACGGCCTGGCGAGCAGGCGCTCGCCCAGCACCAGCGCGGTGCCGGCGGCGCAGACGGGCCAGTCCATCAGGCCCGCCGCGAGCAGCGCCGCCATCAAGCCTGTACACGCGCGCACGCAATGCGTGCCGAGCGCGACGCCGTGCCGCCACGCCGCGTGGGCTGGAACCCCGCTATGGGCAGTGCGCGGCATCTCCTTGCAGCGCGCACGCCAGGTGGCGAGATGCCACCACGCTCCCAGGCTGCCCGCGGCCAGGGACAGCATCGGGACCTGCGCAGAAAGGCGCGGCACCTGCAGCAGCATCTCGCTGGCCATCGCGCCGAATGGGTACAGCACGACCCCAGCCATCAACCAGACGACGCTCCAGCCGAAGGCCGCCGCCACGCACTTCGACAGCGCCTGCCGCCGCGCCACACCGCTGCGCGCCAGCGCCGCGCGATACCGCCACAGGGGCGGCGCCAGCGCGGGCAGCATCATCGGCACCATCATCACCGCCCACATCGCAGTGAAGTGCAGCCAGGCGGCGAGCCACGACTGGCCGCACAGTGGCAGCCACACCGTGGACAGCGACCACCCGCCGGGCATGGGAATGCCGCCCATGTCGTCCATGAGCGGCCACGCGGCAGCGGCGCTGGCCATGCCCATGACTCACTTCGCCGGATACTCGTCGTGCCGCCGCCACCATACGCCGCTCTCGTTGCGGCCGAGCGGCGCGCGGTCCAGCCACTGGTACATGCCCCACAGGCCATCGAGTCCGCGCGAGAAGGTGGAGTAGGTGTGGTACACCACGCCGTCTTCCAGCACGAAGGCGCTGAGGCCCGGGCGCTCGCGGGTGTAGGTCGGGACGTCGGTGCCGCTCGATCCGGCCTGGAAGGCGACCGGGTTGGCGCTGCCCAGCTGCGTCCACTCGGACATCGTCTGACCCTCCAGGGACATGCGCATCGGCGGCTCGCGCCGGTAGTTGTACTCGATGCCCTCGCGCTGCTGTTCTTCGCTGAACGAGACATTGAAGTCCGCGTTGAAGTCGCTGCCGTTCGAAGACGCCCACGGGAAATTCCAGCCCATGCGCTCCTGGTATGCGCGCAGCTTGTCCAGCGGTGCGCGCGACACCGCCATCAGCATCACGTCGTGGTTGGCCAGATGCACCTGGATGCCGTTGAACCCGTCCGCGATGGCCGAACAGGATTGGCACCCGGCCTTGTAGTCCGGCCCGAACATGAAGTGATAGACCAGCAGCTGCGAGCGGCCCGCGAACAGGTCGCGCAGCGAAGCGCGCCCGGTCTCGGTGTCGAACTGATAGTCCTGGTCGATGCGGACCCACGGCAGCTGCTGCCGCTGGCGCGCCAGTTCGTCGCTGCGATGTGTCAGTTCGCGCTCGGCGTCCCACAGCCGCAGGCGTGCGGCCAGCCATTCTTCGCGCGTCCCGGTTTGATGTGTCGTCATGGTCTTTCCTTTCTGGGTGGGTGAGGGATGTGTGCTAGATTAAGAAAGACCGATCACCAGGTGGGAGTGACAAGTTTGGCGCGATTGCGATGGACTCGATAATCACGGCGGCGGCCCTGGCCCTGGCCTCAGGTGACCCGCTCGGTGCGCTGAACCGCGTCGCGCTGCGTGACGATGCGCCTGCGCTGGCCTTGCGCGGCATCGCGATGGCGCAGCTGGGCGACCTGGCCCGTGCGCGCACCAGCG
>NZ_SPVF01000101.1 GCF_004614185.1 Zemynaea arenosa
GGATGGCGCGGTGGCCATTGACAGCGCCGCGGCGCGCGGATGACTGCTGGCGGAGGGTGCGCCAGCGCCCCTATGGGGTCGCGCTTCGGCGCCTGCGCTGGTGGCGCTTGGCCCGCTGCTGGCCGATGGTGCAAACCGGGTGGCGTCGCTGGGCCCTTGGCCGCGGGCGGCGACGGGCCAGCCGTCGATCCAGTCGATGCGGTCGAGCATGGCCAGGCGGCGCGTGAGCTTGTCCTTCACGCTGAAGTAAGGGTCGTTGCGGTCGATCGCGTGGTAGATCGTCCACCACTGCCCCGCCGCATCCTCGAACACCGTGTTATGCCCGCTCCCGACCCAGCGGTTCCCGTTCTGCGTCAGGAACAGCTCCCCGCCCGCCCGGTACCCCGCCATGTCATTCCCATGCCGGTCCAGGAACGGCCCTTCCGGCCGCTCCGAGCGCCCGACAAACAGCGCGTACCCCGTCAACGGCCCATTACAGCAGTCCGTGGCCGAGGCAAACAGGTAGTACGCGCCATCATGCCGCACGACGTCCGCCCCCTCGTACCGATTGGACGCGCCGACCATCGTCGCCGCCCCTTCGACGCGCAAGCCATCGCTGCTCAGCCGCTGCACAAAAATGCCGCCGCCATAGCTGCCGTAATAGATATAGCGCGTCCCGTCCGCGGTCCCGATCACCTTCGGATCGAAGGTCCAGTGGAAGCTGCACGCCTTGTCCGAAGCATCGTGCCGCGGCACCACCACCGGCGCAGGCGCCGTCTCCCACGGCCCGACGGGCGACGTGCTGGTCGCCACCGCAATCCCGCTATCGTTATCGCAACCGGCCGCACCGCCCGCCGCATCCGCGACATCCGTCACCGTGAAGTACAGGTAGTACCGCCCATTGAAATACTCCGGCTCCGGCGCCCACAGCCCGGCCTTGGCCGCTGCCACCGCAGGACGGGTCGCGAACGCATCGCGCACATAGTCCCAATGGACCAGGTCCGTCGAGCGGTAGATCGGAATCATGTGGAAGCGCCAGCCGTCGCCATCGCGCTCGGCGTGGCTGACCGGATCCATGGTGCAGTACAAGTACCAGGTCGGCGTGGCCGCAGCCGGGTCGCGCAGCACGGCCGGGTCGGCGCAGTTCTGGGCCAGCGCACCATCCGCCAGCCGCACCGGCAGCGGATTGTGATAGGTGGCCGGCGTGGCCGCGGCGGCGCCGGACCACACCAGCAGCGCGGCCGCCAGCGCGCCGCAGGCTTGGGCAAAGCGAGTTGTCATCATCGGACTATGGCACCATCGTCGGGCCGCGCACCACGGGGCGGCCGTCAACCCAGTCGAGCTTGTCAATGTACATGAAGCGGCGGCTGCCCTGTGTTCCGGATGCCAGCTCCTCCCACGCGTGATACGCGATCCAGGTCTGGTCGCCCACCTGAAACACGTCCTGATGACCAGGCCCGATCAGTTTTGGTTCCGCGCTGGTGCGGCTGGTGAGGAAGGGGCTGTCCGCCGCCGGCGTGCACGGACCGAGCGGGCCGGTACAGGTGGCGTAGCCGGTGGCGTAGGACGCGCCGGAATAGTCGTTCCCCGAATAGAACAGCAGGTAGCGTCCATCCTTGACGAACATGGACGGC
Source organism: Zemynaea arenosa (assembly GCF_004614185.1). Classification (GTDB taxonomy): domain Bacteria; phylum Pseudomonadota; class Gammaproteobacteria; order Burkholderiales; family Burkholderiaceae_D; genus Telluria; species Telluria arenosa. The sequence goes on from NZ_SPVF01000101.1 coordinate 1,614, forward strand.
GCCTCGATCACCCCGCCCTCCCAGGCGCGCTCGTTGGCCAGCAGCGGCACCGCGCTGCCCACCAGTGCCAGGCCGTCGGCACTCAGCTCCTGCCCGTAGATCCGGGTCTGCAAGCGGCAGCAGTTGCCGTCGCTCTTGAAGTACAAATACAGCTTGCCGCCGCTGGCCAGCGGGCTGGCGTCAATGGTGCCGCCTTCCGCCGTCTGGCACACCAGCGGCGCGCTGGCGTTGTCGACGAACGGTCCGGTGGGCGCTGCCGCCACCGCCGCGCCCACACACTGGCGGTCGCTCGCGCTGTCGTGCGCCGTGTAGTAGAGCACATACGAGCTGCCGATGCGGATCACCTCCGGCGCCCATACATTCGGATTGGTCGGCCGCACCCAGCGCGCCAGCATGGGCATCGCATCCGGCAGCGCGGTGAAGGTGCGCAGGTCGGTCGACCGCGCCAGCTGCACATGCTTGTTTTGGGAGTTGGTGGCGTAGGCGTAGTAGGTGCCCTGCTCCGCCAGCACGAACGGATCCGGGAAGTCGCCCAGCGCACTCGGTGCGGGAACCGGCGACTGCACCGGGGTGACACCGGGCGCGCTGACTTGCGCGGGCGCGCCGCCACCGCCGCAGGCCGCCAGCAGCGCCAGCGTCAGGATAGCCAGGGCTCCGGTCCGGCTGCTGGGCAGGGGCGCCATGCGGCCGTGGCGCCGCCAAGGGTGGAAGGTCATCGCTTACTCTCCAAAGTGGGCCGGCGGCAGGCCGGGGATATCCAGTTCGACGGCAAACAGGGCGCCGGCCAGGGGCTGGGCCGCCAGCTGGTCCGGGGTCAGGTCTTCCCGCGCGGTGGTGATGTAGAGGGTGGTGAGATGCGGTCCGCCATACGCGCACGACGAGGGCTGCGACACGGGCAGGCTGACGACTGCATCCAGCGTGCCGTCGGGCAGGTAGCGGCACACGCGGCCTCCGCCCCACTGGGCGATCCACACGCCGCCCGCGCTGTCGAAGGTCATGCCGTCCGGCGAACCCTCGGTGCTGGCGTCGAAGGAGCGCCACAGCCTGCGTGGCTGCGCCGGCGCACCCTGCCCGTCCAGCGGATAGGCGAACACCTCGGCCGTGTAGCTGTCGGTATGCAGCATGCGTTCGCCGTCCGTGCTGAAGGCGGGGCCATTGCAGATGTGGACATTGCGCTCATGCTCGGTGACCGTGATGTCGGGCGCGAGACGGAACAGGCGGCCCAGTGGGCGATGCTTCTCGATATTGTGCATGGAGCCGAACCACAGGTGGCCGTGGCGGTCCGCCTTGGCGTCATTCAGGCGGATGCCATGTGCGAGCCCGAGGGGCAGGTCCAGCGGTTCGATGCGCAGCTGCGGTTCCACCCACAGCCGCACCACGCGGTCCCGCAGCCCGGCCATGAAGCCGTCGCCATCGCGACGCGGAATCAGCCAGCAGATGTAGTCCGGCAGGGACCAGGTCTGGCGCGCGCCGTCCGCGGGGCGCCAGGCGTGCAGGTGGCCAGACATGATGTCCACGAAGTACAGCTTTTCCTCGGCGGCGGACCACATCGGCCCTTCGCCGAGTTCCGCCTCCACTGGCCATACGCAGCGGGCCTGATAGTCACGCGTCATGCATTCTCCTTGTTGTGGGTGCGCCAGCCGTCCACGAAGCGCCGGGCGGCGGCGCCAACGTCCGCGGCGTCCATGCCGGGTTTGTAGATGGCGGAGCCGATGCCGAAGCCATTGGCTCCGGCGGCGATCCAGGCGGCCATGCTGTCCGGTTCCACGCCGCCCACGGGCCAGACCAGCGTGCCCGCGGGGAGCACGGTCTTGAGGGCCTTGAGCCCGGCCTGGCCCAGGGCCTCCGCCGGGAACAGCTTGAGCGCGTGGGCGCCGGCGCGCAGAGCGGCGAAAGCCTCGCTGGGCGTCGCGACGCCGGGCACGCAGACCATGCCCGCCTTGACGGCGTAGCGAATGAGGTCCGGGTCGCAGTGCGGCGACACGAACAGGCGGCCGCCCGCGGCGCGCACGGCATCCACGTCGGCATTCGTAAGCATGGTGCCGCCGCCCACCAGCACATCGGGCAGGCCAAGGGCCGCGGTGGTGGCGATGGATTCGGCGGCGTGGGGCCGGTTGAGGGGCACTTCGAGCATGCGGATGCCCGCGCCATGCAGCGCCTGCGCCACTGCGGGCGCTTCCTCTGGCTGCAAGCCGCGCAGGATGGCGACGATCGGCGGCTGATACTGGGCGAGATTCATCTGCGAGACTCCTTCTTCATGAAGCGCCCGAGCGCGGCGCAATAGGCGCGGTCCGGGTCGATGATGCGGGTGCGCAGGCTGAAGTGGCGGGCGGCGTCCTGGTAGCGGGCGGCCAGCGCGGGCGAGCCGATGATCGCAAGCTCCGTCCCCGCAGGCAGCGCGCAGGCCGTGAACTCCGTGCCGATCAACAGGCCGCTCACGAAGGAGCGGGCTTGCGCCGCCGGCAGGTCGCCGGTGACCACGCGGGCCCGCACTGTGAACAGCGCGTGCGTAAGGGCGCCGCCCACGCGGGCCGCGGCCACGCCGCTATCGAAGGCCTGCGCATCGTGCTCCGCACCCGCCGCCATCAGCGCGGCCAGCGTGCCACCCTGCCCGAGCGCAGCAAACAGTTCGCCGGTCATATATGTCGACCATTGTGCCAGCCGTTCGCCTTCCAGCCGCGCCCATTTGCTGTGGGTGCCGGGGAGGATGAACCAGCCGCCCGCCGCGCCGAGAGCCAGGGCGCCCAGGAGCTGGGTCTCTTCACCGCGCATCACATCGACGCCGCCGTCCGCACTGGCGGGCAGGCGGTAGCCGGGGACAATGCCCACCGGCGCCTCCGGGCCGGCCAGGCGGGCGAGTTGGCGCGGTAGATCGGTGAGCGGGACGTCCGGCGTCAGGTACGGCACCTCGTGCCAGCCCTGGGCGCTGCCGACCATGCCGGACATGACGACCGGGGTCCCGGCGGGCACGCGCAGGTCACGACACAGGTCCGCCAGCGCCTCGGCAAAGCGGCCGCGCGCGGCCAGCATGCCGGTGCCGTCGGCGTGCTGGCGCAGGCACTGGCCGTCCGCGTCCAGCAGGTAGGCACGGCGGTTGGTGCTGCCCCAGTCTATGCCCAGCAAATACTCGCTCATGGTGAATGTCACGTTGCCATCGTCACAGCCATGATACGGACCGCGTGAGGCGCGATCCAATAACGAATCGCGGCGGAGGTATGCTGAATTGGTATTGCGCCGGACCCGCTGTGTGTCGGGGGCGCGGCGGTTCAGGGCCGGGGCGTCGGCGGATTGACGCCGCCCGCCTCGCGCAGCGCTTCCAGCATCGCTTGCGCGGACGGCGACAGGTGGTGGCGCTTGCGGGTCACGATGCCGTAGACGTCGGCGCGCAGGCCGAAGTCCATCGGCAGGACCGCGAGCTGGCCCGCTTCCAGATGGCTGCGTACCAGCTCCGGCGGCAGCGCCACCACGCGGTCGCTGTCCGCCAGCAGGCGCGGAACCAGCGACAGCGCCGAGGTCTCGACGATATCGTGCGGGAGCTCCAGCCCGCGCGCGACGAACATCGCCATCAGCTGCTCGCGCAGGCGGCCCGCCGAGGGCAGGATCCACGCGCCAGCCGCCAGCTCGGCCACCGTCAGGTCAGTCCGTGCCAGCCAGGGATGGCCCGCGCGCACGATCAGAGCATGCGGCTCGTCCGCCAGCGGTTCGAAATTGAGTTCCGCCGCAGCGGAGGGATCCAGGATGCGGCCGACCACGATATCCAGTTCGCCCGCGCGCAGTTGCTCGACCAGCACCTTGCTGGTATCGACCGAGACGTGGACTTCGATGCGTGGATTGAGCGTCTTGACCATCTGCACCGCGCGCGGCACCAGGGCGGTGGACGGCGTCAGGACGCTGCCCACGCTGGCGCGCCCGCCCACACCGGCCAGGCCCTGCATCACTTCCTGGTGGGCTGCGTCCATCTCGGCCAGGGCCGCACCGGCGCGCCGGATCAGGACCTTGCCGTACCACGTCGGCACCACGCCGCGCGGCAGGCGTTCGAACAGCGGCACGCCGAGCGCGTGCTCCAGCTCCCCGATCAGCTTCGAGGCGCCGGGCTGGGTGAGCCCCGCCGCTTCGGCCGCATGCAGGATCGACGGATGCCGCCCCAACTCCACGAGCAGCACCAGGTGCCGCGTCTTGAGATGGGAGCGGATGAAGCGGTCGGAGGGAGAACTGGGCATGCGCGGCGGGTATGGGACAGTCCCTGAATGGTAGAGGAGCGGATGCGCCAGCGTCAATGAGGCTGGGAGCGGGACTTTTGGCCGGGGCCGCGGCCGCGGCTCACCACTCCGCGACGCTGCCGTCGGCGTGGCGCCACAGCGGGTTGCGCCAGTCCGGCGCCGTGCGGCTGGCCTCCTTGACCGCATCCTCGTTGATCTCCACCCCCAGGCCGGGGAGCGGCAGCGGGTCGATATAGCCGTCGCACAGGCGGAAGTCGTCCTTGTTGACCACGTAGTCCAGCAGCTCGGCACCGCGGTTGTAGTGGATGCCCATGCTCTGCTCCTGCAGCACCGCGTTGTGGGACACGAAGTCCACCTGCAAGCAGGCCGCCAGCGCCACGGGGCCGAGCGGGCAGTGCGGCGCCAGCGCCACGTCGTAGGCCTCGGCCATCGCCGCAATCTTCACGCATTCGGTGATGCCGCCCGCATGCGACAGGTCCGGCTGCACGATAGCCAGGCCGCCCTCCGCGAACACGCGCTTGAAGTCGAAGCGTGAATACATGCGCTCTCCCGCCGCCAGCGGAATCGAGGTCGCATCGGCCAGGCGGCGGTACTGCTCCCATTGTTCGGCCAGCACCGGCTCCTCCACGAACAGCGGCCGGTAGGCCTCCAGCTCGCGCAGCAGCGGGCGCGCCATCGGTGCCGCCACGCGGCCATGGAAGTCGATGCCGAATTCGATCGAGTAGCCAAAGGCATTGCGGATCTCCGCGATGCGGCCCACCGCCGCATCCACCTTGGCCGCGCTGTCGATCAGGCCCAGCTCCTCGGTGCCGTTCATCTTGAAGGTGTCGAAGCCCGCATCCACCAGTTGGCCGATGCCGGCGATGATGTCGGCGGGACGGTCCCCGCCCACCCAGCTGTAGGTCTTCATGCGGTCGCGCACCAGGCCACCCAGCAGCTCATACACGGGCTGGCCGAGCACCTTGCCCTTGATGTCCCACAGCGCCTGGTCGATGCCGGCGATGGCGCTCATCAGGATCGGGCCACCGCGATAAAAGCCGCCGCGGTACATGGCCTGCCACAGGTCGTTGATGCGGGCCGGGTCCTGCCCCACCAGGTAGTGCGAGAGCTCGTGCACGGCCGCTTCCACGGTCCGCGCGCGCCCTTCGATCACGGGTTCACCCCAGCCGGTGACGCCTGCGTCGGTCTCCATTTTCAGGAACATCCAGCGGGGCGCGACGCGGTAGGTGGTGAGCTTGGTGATCTTCATGGCATGCAGGTTCAAGGTGATGCCGTGCAGTCTAGCCGCGCGCACCGCGCCGGATTTATACGATTTGGCGCGCGAGCTATGCGAAGTTGGCAAGCGTCCCGATGCCAGCAGCCGTTGACAACTGACCGCCGGTCATTTAATCTTGGATTTACTGACTAACGGTCATTTATTCAAGGAGCAGACATGGCCAAGCGGGACCTGGAAGGACAATGGGCACTCATCACGGGCGCCTCCAGCGGATTCGGTGTCGATTTCGCCCATCTTCTTGCGGCGCGCGGCGCGCATGTGGTGCTGGCCGCGCGCTCGCTGGAACCGATGCACGCGCTGGCGGCCGAACTGGAGCGCGCCCACGGGGTGCGCACCCAGGTCGTGGGCATCGACCTGGCACGGCCCGGCGTGGGTGCCGAACTGAAGGCGCGGCTGGACGCGGCAGGCATCGCCGTCGACATCCTGGTGAACAACGCGGGCTACGGCGTCTACGGGGATTTCCTGGACCACCCGCTCGCGCGCACGCTGGACATGATCCAGCTGAACGTCGCCACGCTGACGGAGCTGACCCACACCTTCGCCGCGCCAATGCGGGAACGCGGCCGCGGCAAAATCCTGCTCGTGGCCAGCATCGGCGGCTACCAGGCCACGCCGACCTACGCGGCCTACAGCGCCACCAAGGCCTACGTGCTGCTGTTCGGCGAGGCGCTGCACGAGGAACTCAAGCGCCATGGTGTGACCGTTACCGTGCTCTCCCCCGGCATCACGGCCACGCGCTTCCTGCAGGTCTCGGGCCAGCAGGCGACGCTCTACCAGCGCCTGGTGATGATGCAGAGCCGCCCCGTGGCGCGCATCGGCCTCGATGCCTTATACTCCGGGCGCGCCTCGATCGTGCCGGGCTGGCTGAATGCCCTCACCGCCTGGTCGAACCGGCTGATGCCGCGCGCCATCCAGCGCAAGATGGCATATCTCTTGATGAAGAACTGAAGGACACGATGGGCCGCCAGGCGTTGACCGACGACGCGCGCGAGGCGCGCAGGCAGGAACTGCTGGCCGCGGCGCGCCAGCTGTACCGCGCGCGCGGCACCTTGCCTCCGGTGGCCGACATCGCGGTCGCCGCCGGGCTGGCGAAAGGCACGGTCTACCTCTACTTCCGCACCAAGGAAGAGATTTTCGTGGCGCTGCTGGAGGATGCCTTCGGGCGCCTGTTCGCGCAGCTGCTCCCTGCCCTCGCTGCCCTGCCCAGGAAGAAGAGCGCGATCGCGCGCAGCTTTGCCCAAACCTATGCGGCCATGGTTGCGGACAGTGGCGATCTGCTGCCGCTGGCCGCCCTGGCCAACGGCGTCCTCGAACAGAATCTCCCGGTAGAGCCGATGCGGCGCTTCAAGGCCGGGCTGGCGCAAGGCCTGGCGCACGCGGGCCAGCAGCTCGAAGCGCACACCGGGCTGCATCCGGCAGGTGCCGGGGAGTCGCTGCTGCTGCAGACCTACGCACTCACGCTCGGCCTGTGGCAGGCGCTCAGCTATCCCACCGGCGTGCGCGCCCTGCTCACCGACGCGGGCCTGGATGGCCTGACCCGCGACTTCTCCGCCGAACTGCCGCTCGCCGTCGAACGGCTCTGGCTCGGCTACTTTCCGGCCGCCGCGTCCTAAGGCCGCGAGACCGTGACCGCCTTGCTGAAATCGACCCAGTAGCAGCGGGTGCTGCTGCTGTCGGTGCGCTTGTCGTCCACGCAGCGATCGTCCCATGGGATATTCGTGATCTGGCCATTCATGTAGAGGCGGATGCCATCCTTGGCTGTCCACTTGAGCTGCGAGCCATCGGGCCAGACGCGGAAGTCGATCAGCTGCACACCAGCGTCCACCGGGCCGTTGAAGGCCTTGGTGAACCAATAGTAGAACTTCTCGTTGCCGGTGCTCGAGTCGTTACCCGCCATGTGGTAGCTGTAGTACAGATAATAGCCGTCGCATACAGAGGCGGTACAGTGGGTCGCGTCGGTCTTCAGCACGCGGTACTGGACGCGCACGTAGGCGGTGGTGCCCACCATCTTCTCGACGGCCCAGCGCTGCTGCACCGGCTTGTCCGACTGGATGAAAAACCAGTCCGACCAGGTCAGCGTCCCGGTGCCGCCGCCGGGCGGCGTGCCGGTGCCCGGATCAGGATTGGTCCCTTCGCCCGGCAAGGGCAGCGGATCCACCGGCGTCAGGTCCTTGGTCGACAGTGGTGTGCCGTTCGGCGTCCCGTCGATCAAGTCCTGCAAGGTGCCCACATTCACGGGCTGCAGGAATTTGTCGTAGTTGGTGCGGTTGTCCAGCCCCGTATTCATGTAGGGGTTGTCGCCGATGGCCACGATGGAGCCGTCGGTCCGCGTTGCCATGACAGTGTTGCCACCCGCGGTAGCATGCGCGAAGCCGGAGCCCACCAGCGTGGGCTGGCGCGACACCACGTGCACGTACGAGTTGATCGTGGTATTCCATTTGCGCCCCACGTTCCCCCAGACCCACAGGGTGCCATCCTGCTTGACGCCAGCGAGGATGTTCGAGACCGGAGCGATCTCCTTGAAACCGCTGCCGACCTGGGTCAGTTCGGCCGATATGGTGGCCGTGTCCCACACATCGCATCCCCACTTCCAGAGCGTACCATCCCGCTTCAATGCCAGCACCGAGCAGCCACTGGCCGACACCGACTGGAAGCCAGTGCCCAGCTGGCGCGGCGTGCGTGAGTCGTACAGCACCTTGCTCCCGTTGGAGAACCGGCCCCAGATCCACAGGCTGCCATCGGTCTTCACGCCTGCGGCGCCGCCGTAGCCGACGGAGACATCCGCATAGCCCGTCTCCAGGCGGACCGGGTCGCCGCTGTACGGCACGTCGTTCGAGATGCCCAGGTTATGGTAGCCATCTTCCCCCCAGCCCCACACGCTGCCATCGGTCTTAAGAGCGAGGGTGGTGTAGCCGTTCGTTGAACACTTCGCATATCCGGTGCCGACCAGCGTGGGCTCCACCGAGTACCAGTCAAACTGCGACTGGATCGTCACCGGCGGGTGGCCCAGAACCCCGGAAGTCCGCTGCCCCCACATCCACAGCGTGCCATCACTCTTGATACCGCCGCTGACGTAGGTGCCTGCGCAGGCATCGACATAGCCCGTCCCGACCAGGTAGGGCACGCGCGAGACCTGGCCATAGCTGCCATTACCCCATTCCGCGTGCCCGTTCACGCCCCAGGCCCACAGGCGCGACTGGCTATCGATGGCCAGCGTGTGGAGGCCCGAGGTCACCATCTTGCTGAGGCGCGCCACACTGGCCCAGGCGGTCAGGGTGGCCTGGATGGACTGGGCGATCGCCTGGGAGTCCGTGGTGCTGGTGATGGCCGTCAGCACCGCGCGCGCCTTGGCCGCGGCGGCGTCGCCGTCATAGGACGATTCCAGCTTCTGGGTCACCAGGGCGGAGGTGAAGTCGGTCCCGGCCTGCACCTTCTTGTTGACGGTCGATGCATCGGCCAGCCCTTGCGGCGTGGTGTTGGCCAGCGCCCCGGCCATGATCGCGAGGGCCGCATTACCCTTGCTCAGGCCATCGCGGTCGATCTTGCCGCGCCAGTAGTTCAGGCCATCCGTGTCGGGTGCGCGGCCGAGCACATTCTGATACACGCCGTTGAGGAAGGTGGTGGTGTCGGTGCCATACAGGCGCTTGGATTCGTCGCTGAAGCCGAATTTGTCGATCTCGGCGCGCACCCGCGCGTCCTTGCCATAGGCATCCACCAGCTGCTGGATGCCGGTGGGCGCGCCGATCGCGGCCAGCGAGGCCTGGAAGTTGGCCAGCCCGCCCACATCGGCGGGCCGCCCGAAATAGGCGATGTAGAGCTGCTGGACCACCGGGGTGTAGCGCGTGGCCGGCGCCTGCTGCTGCGAGGAGCCGGACATGGTGGCCCCCGCGCGCACGGCGGTGGCACTGCCCAGGCTCTGGGCCTGGTCGCCCCCGCAGCTGGCCAGCAGCAGCGCGCTCAGGGCGGCCAGGAGGGGACGGGAGGAACGTGTATACATATGCAATTCTCGTCAAGGACATCGGCCTGCGCGATTGTAGGGAGGGTCCTGCGGCGGGTACATTCCCCATTTGGGGTATGCAACAACAGTGCTGGACCCGCCAACCTATAGGTCGACACATGAACATTCCCCGATCTCCCCTTCCCCCGCTTGGCGGCTGCCGCTGGAGACGGGAAGGCGCTGCTGAGATGCGCAGGGGGCGCAATGGGCACAATTGGCGATGATCCTGAGCGGAGCGCGATCGGCACTGGCCGGTGCCGTCTTCCTGTTCCAGGCGCAGAAGCCCGCGCTGCCGTCGATTGCCACGGTGGCCGGCTACGCGGGCTTCGGTGCCTTCTACTTCCTGCTGTCGGCGGCGGCGCGCACGTTCAAGGCCTGGCGCGCCGTGCCTCGCTAGGGTAGCGTCGACAGGTTGACCGTTGGCTGCTGCCCGGTGGCCGGCCGCGAGAAGGTCTGGTTGATCGGCACGTAGGCCGCAAAGAAGCCGCCATTGCGCAGATAGAAGCGGCCGTTCTGCACCCCACCCGCATAGTCCATCCGCTGCGCGTTGGCGGCGGTGGCGTCCCCGGTGAAGCGCGCGGAGGTCAATTCGCTCCAGGTGCCCGCCGTGGTGCGGGCCCACTGGTTCCCGTACTGGACGCTGCGCTCCATGTAGCCGTTGTCCGGATTGAAGTTCTCCAGGAAGGAGTACACGCCCGCGAAGTAGGTCGTGGTGGCGGGCCTCTTCCAGGTCGCGATGAAGCGCCAGGTGGCTGTCTCCGGCGTGTAGAACCAGGCCGAGAAGTCCGTGCCACCTGCCCCATCCGGCTGCGCGCGGGTGAGGAAGCGGTAGGTGTTCCCCGCGGTCCAGTTGTACAGCAGGTAGGACTGGCCGCCGGTGCCCTCGCCGCCAAAACCGTTGTCCACCACGTTCGGACCCTTGCGCACCAGCGTCGTTTTGGCGCCGCTGTCGGCGTCCCACCCGGAGAACAGGATGCGGGGCTCGGTCGCGGAATTGACCTGCATGCCCGCGTAGCCGCCATTGAAGCCGTTGGCCATGAAGTAGGAGCCGATCTTGTCCTGCCCCGTGGGCACGGTGACTTCGTTGTAGAAGTATTCGGTATTGGCGGGCACCGTGTAGCCCATGGGCCTCCTGCTTGGACGGCTGCTGCATGGTGTGAGCGGGGGCTTGATTGGCGTGGTGGTGCCGCTGTACCTGGCCGAATCGCTGCACCCGTCCGCGCGCGGGCGCGGAGCGGCCCTGTTCCAGCTGCTGCTCACCGCGGGACTGGTGGCGGCGGCCGTCATCGGCTGGGCGCAGGCCCGCGAAGTGGACGCCGTCGCCCGGGC
>NZ_SPVF01000035.1 GCF_004614185.1 Zemynaea arenosa
GCCACCGGGGGCGCGCGCCGAGCGCGAGGCGGCCAGGGTTTCATAGGCGGCGTTCAGGATCACCACGCGGTCCGAACCCCACACCAGCAGGGCCGGGACCGGAGCGCCCAGCACCAGGTCCGCCGCCAGGCGCAGCGGGAACGGCCAGCCGGCGGGCGCGCCCAGCATGCTGGCGGACCAGTCGTAGTGCGATACGGGAGTGGACAGGCTGCCTGGCTGGGTCATGAGTGGTGCGGAGACGGATCGAAACGGTTGCGGACGCGGGACATCCTACACCAAACGGGCCGGGCGCCGCGTTTATTGTGCCGGGGCCGGCAGGGGGATGGCCTCGGCTGGCGGCTGCGATGTGAGGGGCGGGGAGAAGTGGCCGGACAGAAAGTGCGCGATGCGCTCCTGGGTGGTGGCCAGGTAGGGGATGTTCAGGTGGTCGGAGCCGGGAATGATGTCGTCCCCATGCAGGGCGGTCAGCTTGGCCACCAGCAGGTCGGTGTGCGCGTGGGGGATGATGTCGTCGCTCTCGGCGCGCAGCACGTAGGTCGGCACCTTCAGCTCCGGCGCATACTTGATCGACTCGAAGCGGTGGCGCAGCACGTAGTCGACCGGCACCGCGCGGAAGCGGCGCTTGGCGATGGCGACGATGGAGTCGTAGGGGGTGATCAGCACCACCGCGCTGGCGGGCCGGTCGCGCGCCACCTGCACCGCCACCCCGGAGCCCAGGCTGCGGCCGACCACCGCGATGCGGGACGGGTCCACGCTGCCGTGCTCGGCCAGCCAGTCGAACAGCATGCGGCCGTCATGCACGATGTCGTGCTCGGCCGGGTCACCCAGCGAGTCGCCGTAGCCGCGGTAGTTCACGGCCAGCAAGGCCATGCCGGGGAACAGCGTGCCGGCATCGCGCACCACCCAGGACACCTCCTCCGAGCGGCCGCCGAAGTACAGCACGGCCGGGTAGGGACCGACGGCGTGCGGGGTCAGCAGCCAGCCCCCGAGGCGGGTGCCGTCGTGGCCGCGCAGGACCACCGGCCGGGTACGGTGACCGCTGCTGCGCGGACGGAACACTTCCTTTTCGGTGACTGGATTGAACAGCAGGCGGCGCTGGGTCGCGGCGACGGCGGCCGTCAGGCCCAGCCATAGTACGCTGGCGAACCCGGCCATGCCGGCGACGGTAGGAATTTTGCGGGAGCTGTCCATGCTTCCCATCTTGGGGCATGACGGCTCTGCGGTATGTGCGCGACCGCACGCGGCGGGCGCTGGCGTAGCGATTTCGCAACAGTTCGCGGCGCTGGCGGCGGCGCAAAAAAAAAGCCCGCGGACGGGCCGACGGGCTGAATCTATCTCGCGGAGGAGAATAGAGGAGACAGGAAGCATCATGCTGCAACGCAAAAAAGATTGCCAATTGATTGTTGTGATGACAGATATCAACTTTTTCTATGTGGCCTGCGCCGCCGGTTTTGGAGGCCGGCCAAGACGCGCACGATACAAGTTGGCCTAGTGCCTCGCAGTGAAAATGTTCTACGATAGCAACTATGCGTAAAAAGACACTGCCGGCGGTGCTGGCCTGCCTGTTCCTGAGCCTGGCGGCCGGGACGGGGCACGCCCAGACCCAGAAGCCGCTGGCGGACTTTTCGCTGGAGCAGCTGTCCGAGATCGTGGTGTCGTCCGTGTCGCGCCAGGACACGCGGCTGGCCAGCGCCCCCGCGTCCATTTACCGCATCACCGCCGCCCAGATCCGCCGCTCGGGCGCCACCACGCTGGCCGAGGCGCTGCGGCTGGCGCCCAACCTGCAGGTGGCCCAGGCCGATGCGCGCAGCTACGCAATCACGTCCCGCGGCTTCTCCTCGCTGCTGGAAAACAAGCTGCTGGTGCTGGTGGACGGGCGCAGCATCTACTCGCCGCTGTTCTCCGGCGTGTTCTGGGATGCCCAGGACCTGCCGCTGGAAGACATCGAGCGGATCGAGGTGATCAGCGGCCCGGGCGCCACCATCTGGGGCGCGAACGCCGTCAACGGCGTCATCAACATCATCACCAAGCCGGCGGCCGAGACCTTGGGCGGGCTGGGCGCGCTGACGGCCGGGGACGGCGAGCGCGGCGCGCTGGCCCGCTACGGCGCCAGGCTGGGCGAGACGGGCGCCTGGCGCCTGTATGCCAAGTACGGCGCGCGCGACGATTTGGCCGGTGCTCAAGGCCGCCTCGCACCGAATGGCTGGCAGCGCCGCCAGGCGGGTTTCCGCGCCGACCTCGAGGCGGCTGGAGCGGCCTGGATGCTGGCCGGCGATGCCTACACCGGGGCCCTCGGGTACGGCCTCGGCGACATCGCCATCTCCGGCGCCAACCTGAACGCGCGCATGACGCGCAAGCTGGCCGACGGCTCTGGCCTGCGCCTGCAGGCGTGGCTCGACCACGTCGAGCGCGACCAGCCCGGCGCCGCCTATGAAAAGCTGGACACGGTGGACCTCGAATTCCAGCACGACTGGCGCCCCAGCGCGCGCCACACCCTGGCCTGGGGCGGCGGCTACCGCTACGCGCGCGACCGTGTCACCAACGGCACCGGCCTGCGCTTCCTGCCGGCCGAGGCGCCGCTGCGCTGGGCCAACCTGTTCGTGCAGGACGAGCTCGCGCTCGCCCCGGACTGGCGCCTGACCGCCGGGTTGAAGGGCGAGCAGACCAATTACGACGGCCTGGAATGGCTGCCCAGCCTGCGCCTGGCCTGGCAGCTCAACCCGGACGACCTGCTGTGGGCCGCCGCCACCCGCGCGATCCGCTCGCCCTCGCGTATCGACCGCGACCTGTACGTGCCCACGCCCGGCCAAGCGCCGGAGCGCCCCTGGCTGGTGGAGGGCGGTCCCGCGTTCCGCTCCGAGACCGCGCACGTGGCCGAACTCGGCTACCGCGGCCAGCTGGGCCCGGCGATTGCCCTGTCCGCCACGGCCTTCGCCGCCCGCTACGACGACCTGCGCACGCTGGAACCGCAGCCCGATCGCGGCGCCGTGTTCCAGAACCTGGGCGAGGGGCGCACGCGCGGGCTGGAAGCCTGGGCCCGCTGGAATCCGGTGCCGCAGTGGCGCGTCACCGCGTCCGCCGTGGTGCAGCGGATCGCCACCTCGCTCAAGCCTGGCAGCCGGGATGCCTCGGCCGGAGGCAGCCTGGCGACCAACGACCCCAGCCACTACTGGACCCTGCGCTCGCTGTGGGACGTCAGCAACGCGCTGACGCTGGACCTGTTCTTCCGCCACGTCGGCAGCCTGCCGCGCCCGGCCGTGCCCGCCTACAGCGAGCTCAACGCCCGGCTGGGCTGGACCGTGCGGCCGGGGTTGGAGCTGTCCGTCACCGGCCGCAACCTGCTGCATGCCGAGCATGCGGAGTTCGGCGCCGACACGACCCGCGCACTGGCCGCGCGCCAGCTTCTGCTCAACGTGCTGTACCGTTTCTGACCATGGCACGTTTCCCCACTCCGTCCCGGACCCGCTGGCGCCACCTGGCCGGCCTGCTGCTGTTCGCCTGCGCGGCCGCCGCGGCCTGGGTGCCGCAGGCCGGCCAGGCCCAGTCCCCGGCCACCTCGGCGGCGGCGCTGGAGCGCAGCGTCAAGGCGGCCTTCCTGTACAAGTTCCTCGGCTATGCCGAATTTCCGGCGACGGCCTTCGCCGACGGCACGGCCCCGGTCGTGATCGGCGTCGCCGGATCGGACGAGATGGCTGGCGAACTGACCCGGATTGTGGCCGGGCGCACAGTGAATGGGCGCCCGATCGCCGTACGATCGCTCAGAGAGCCCGAGGCGGCGGTCGGTGTGCACCTGCTGTTCCTGGCCGGCACCGATGGCGCACGGGTGGGCCGCTGGCTGCGCGCCGCACCCCAGCAGCCGATGCTGGTGGTCAGCGAAGCGCCCGACGGCCTGCCGCAGGGGAGTGTGATCAATTTCAATATCATCGACGAGCGGGTCCGGTTCGACGTGTCGCTCGACGCGGCTGACCGCTGGAATGTCAAGCTGAGCTCGCGCCTGCTGACGGTGGCGCATCAGGTACGCAAGGGAGTCAATTGATGCTGTGGCGCGATCCGGGCACGGTCCGAAGCAAACTGATACTGATGGCGGTGGCGACCACGCTGGTCGCGCTGCTGACGGCGTCCGCGGCCATGCTGTTCTACGACCTGCGCACCTTCCAGCGCTACTGGGTGGACGACCTGACCACCCAGGCCGACATCATCGCCAGCGTGACCGCGCCGGCGCTGACCTTCAACGACGCCAAGACCGCCCAGCAAAGCCTGGCCGTGCTGCGGGTGCGTCCGCAGATCCTGGCGGGCGCCATCTATGCTGCCAATGGGGCGCGCTTCGCCACCTATGTGCACCGGCCGGACGGCCCGCCCGCCTTCCCGGCGCGCCCGGAGGCCGCCGGCTACCGCATCGAAGGCGGCGAGCTGGTGGTGTTCCACGACGTGGTCGACAACGGCGAGAAGGTCGGCACCGTGTATCTGCGCTCGCGCTACGGACTGGTGGACCGGCTGGTGTCCTATGGCGCCATCCTGGGACTGGTGATGCTGGTGTCGCTGGTGGCGGCGGCGCTGGTCGCCTCGCGCCTGCAGAAGGCGATCACGCGCCCGATCGAGGCTGTGACCAACGTCGCGCGCCAGGTGATGCAGCGGCGCGACTTCACCCTGCGCGTGCCGGGCAATAACACGGGCGAGATCGGGGTGCTGGTCGATGCCTTCAACGACATGCTGGCCGAGATCGGCCGCCGCTCGCACGCGCTGCAGGAAGCCAACCTCACCCTGGAGCACGAGATGCAGGTGCGCCAGCGCGCCGAATCGGCCCTGCTGCAGGCGGACAAGCGCAAGGACGAATTCCTGGCCACCCTGGCGCACGAGCTGCGCAATCCGCTGGCGCCGATCCGCACCGGGCTGGACATCCTGCGCATCCGCAGCGGCGACGCCGAGGCCACCCGGCGCGCCACCGACATCATGGAGCGCCAGCTGCGCCAGATGGTGCGGCTGGTCGATGACCTGCTGGACGTCTCGCGCATCAATACCGGCAAGTTCGCCATCAAGACCGGGCGCGTGGAGCTCAAGGCCGTGGTCAACGACGCGCTGGAAGTGGTGCGGCCCTACATCGAGCTGCACGGCCACGAGCTGCTGCTGGACCTGCCGGACCGGCCGGTGTTCCTGAATGGCGATGCGACGCGGCTGGCGCAGATCCTGTCCAACCTGCTGAACAACGCCGCCAAGTACACCAACCGGGGCGGGCGCGTGAAGCTGTCCGCGCACGTGGACGACAAGGTGCTGACCCTGTCCGTGGCGGACAACGGGATCGGTCTCGAACAGGACATGCTGGACCAGGTGTTCGAGATGTTCGTGCAGGTCGACTCCTCGCTGGAGCGCACCAACGCCGGCCTGGGCGTGGGCCTGTCGCTGGCCAAGCGGCTGGTGGAGCTGCATGGCGGGACCATTGAAGCCCACAGCCCGGGCGTGGGACAGGGCAGCGAATTCGTGGTCAAGCTGCCGATCGTGGTCGAGCCGGAGCTGCCCGCCAAGACCATGCCGGCCGAATTCATCAGCTCCGAGACCTACCGCATCCTGCTGGCCGACGATAATGTTGACTTTGTCAACAGTATCGGCGCGCTGCTGTCGGCCATGGGGCACAGCGTGGTCATCACCCACAACGGGCCGAATGCGCTGACGGCCGCGGCGCGCTTCTGTCCGGACTACGCCTTCCTCGACATCGGGTTGCCGGGGATGTCCGGCTACGACCTGGCGCGCGGGATCCGCAAGCTGTCCTGCGGGGCCACCACCATCCTGATCGCCGTCACCGGCTGGGGCCAGGAGAAGGACCGGCAGCTGGCCTTCGAGGCCGGGTTCGACCATCACATGGTCAAGCCGGTGCGCTTCGAGCAGATCGAGGAAATCCTCAGCAACCGCGCGCTGATCAAGAAAGTGCGGACCTAGACGGCGTGCAGGCGCCGGGGTGCAGGTGGCGTGCCCGGCGCGCACCCATGAGAGCCGCGCGTACCCCGCGGGTCACCGCAAAAAAACGGCAAGCGCCGGACTGCGCGCTTGCCGCTGTGCCGAGACGTGCGGCGTGCCTGGTTGGCCTCGGAATTACTGCTTGCGGCGCCGGCTCATCCAGCCCAATACGCCCAGCCCACCCAGCAGCATGGCGTACTCGGCCGGTTCAGGCACCGGGGTCAGGGTGATGGCGCCACCCAGGGCGGCACCGCTGTTGTCCACCATGGTCCCGCTGACGAGCAGCCAGTAGTCGCCACCCTCCAGGTTGGCCGCGCTCACCGTCCACACGTCGAACGAGCCGGAGGACAGCGACATCCCGCTGGCCACCAAGCTGCCGGCGCCACCGCCATCGGCGGCATAGACGTCGAAGCCGGTGATGTCCAGGCCGCTAGTAGCTTGCAGGCTGGGGGAACCGACGATCGCGGCCACGCTATCGCCGGCGGCTGCGGTAAAGCGGAACATGTCCTCGAAGGTATTGCCCTCGTTGTTCATGTTGAACACGGCGCCGAAGAAGCCGGCGTTATCGGTCAGAACGATGTCTTGCGGGGCGCCGCTGATGTCGGCCGCGAAGGCTGGCGCGCCCAGGGACGCACCCGCCAGCGCGAGCGCGGCGACCAGGGATTTCATCTTTGCCATAGGGTACCTCTCAGTTTATGCAAGGGCGGTGGGAGCCGCCGGTTGATCAACTTCGGGGGACTTTCATCCTAGCGCACGCACTACGGAACACGGCGGAGTTCCAGCTTCGCGTGCGTGGCGTGCTGGCGGGCAAGCAATTGGGGCGGCGGGAGCGGCGGAAGGGCGCCTTAGAGGAAAGCGCGCACTGTT
This sequence comes from Zemynaea arenosa, assembly GCF_004614185.1. Taxonomy (GTDB): domain Bacteria; phylum Pseudomonadota; class Gammaproteobacteria; order Burkholderiales; family Burkholderiaceae_D; genus Telluria; species Telluria arenosa. The sequence continues at coordinate 6,817 of NZ_SPVF01000035.1, forward strand.
CCAAATCTCAGCAGTAACAGCGAGCCCGTCGGGGTAAAGGCTGTAGGACTGGGCTGACAAAAATGGAAGGGCAAGTCCTCTGCAGAGGACGTCTCAACGAGCCCACAGATGGGCGGACACAGCCAAGAAAAAAGGCCCAGAGATTGCTCTCTGGGCCTTTCCTTGAAACTGGTGCGGCTGGCAGGAATCGAACCCACGACCCCTTGGTTCGTAGCCAAGTACTCTATCCAGCTGAGCTACAGCCGCGCAGACACGTAATATAACACTTCATCCCACTTCCAGAAGAACTGGTGCGGCTGGCAGGAATCGAACCCACGACCCCTTGGTTCGTAGCCAAGTACTCTATCCAGCTGAGCTACAGCCGCCAGGACAAGTGTTTTACCCAATTCTCCGGGACCGTTGCCGGCTGTCTCCCCGAAGAAGACAGCATTGTAGGGGGTGGTGACCGATTTGTCCAGAGGGTAAAGAAATTGTCGCCCAGGGAGAATTCGCTGCGGCATCCTCTGGTAGATTAGCTCGACCACAAGGAGGGGAACAGCAGGAATGCGACCGATCACCAATATCGAGGACCTGCGCGTGCTGGCCGAGCGCCGCGTGCCGCGCATGTTCTACGACTACGCCGACGCCGGCTCGTGGACCGAGTCCACCTACCGCGCCAACGAAGAGGACTTCCAGCAGATCAAGTTCCGCCAGCGCGTGGCAGTCGACCTGAACAACCGCACCACGCGCTCGACTATGGTCGGGCAGGACGTGGCTATGCCGGTGGCCCTGGCACCGACCGGGCTGACCGGCATGCAGCATGCGGACGGGGAGATCCTCGCGGCGCGCGCGGCCGAAAAGTTCGGGGTGCCGTTCACCCTGTCCACCATGAGCATTTGCGCGATCGAGGACATCGCCGCGCACACCAGCGCGCCGTTCTGGTTCCAGCTGTACGTGATGAAGGACCGCGTGTTCATCGAAAAGCTGATCGAGCGCGCCAAGGCCGCGCGCTGCTCGGCGCTGGTGCTGACGCTGGACCTGCAGGTACTGGGGCAGCGCCACAAGGACATCGTCAACGGCATGAGCGCGCCGCCCAAGCTGACCGTCAAGAACATGCTCAACCTGATGACCAAGCCGCGCTGGTGCTGGAACATGCTGCAGACGCCGCGCCGCCAGTTCGGGAATATCGTCGGGCATGCGACCAGCGTGTCAGATCTGAGTTCGCTGTCGGCGTGGACCTCGCAGCAGTTCGATCCCTCGCTGTCGTGGGACGACGTGGAGTGGATCAAGAAGCGCTGGGGCGGCAAATTGATCATCAAAGGGATCATGGAAGTGGAGGACGCGCGGCGCTGCGTGGACAGCGGGGCCGACGCGCTGATCGTCTCCAACCACGGCGGCCGCCAGCTGGATGGCGCGCCCTCGTCGATCTCCGCGCTGCCGCCGATCGTCGATGCGGTGGGGTCCCGGATCGAGGTGCACATGGATGGCGGCGTGCGTTCCGGGCAGGACGTGGTGCGCGCGCTGGCGCTGGGCGCCAAGGGCGTCTACATCGGGCGGCCGTTCCTGTACGGGCTGGGGGCCATGGGCGAGCAGGGCGTCACGCGCTGCCTGGAGATCATCCGCAACGAGCTCGATCTGACCATGGCCTTCTGCGGCCTGCGCGACGTGCGCGCCATCGACCGGTCCATCATCCTCCCGCCGCGCGCGCCCGACTGGTACCTGAAAGGCGCCTGATACCCCCCAACGGGGTCAGGCCTGCCCCGCATTGAGGGGGCCTGACCCCACTTCTTGAACAACTCGCGAATTTCACATTTCACGAACGAACTCAGCGAGCAGGAACCCGCATGGCTGCTGGGCCCATGTCACAACTGAACAAAATTGGGGTCAGGCCCCGGTCCTAGAGGAGGGGTCTGACCCCGACGTTATCCACAGGTGCCTGACCCCGGTTGGGGTTAGACAACGTTGGTGGGGTGGCCGGCGGCATACGCGTCGATGTTATCGACCAGCATGTCGGCCAGGGTCTGCATGGCCTGGGCGCTGCCCCAGGCGTTGTGGGGCGTGAGGAGGAAGTTGGGGAGGCGCAGCGTCAGCAGGGGATTGTCGGGGGCGGGGGGCTCCTTGCTCAGCACATCGAAGCCGGCAGCGGCGATCACGCCAGCACGCAAGGCGTCGGCGAGGGCCTGTTCGTCCACGAGGCCGCCGCGGGCGGTGTTGATCAGGATCGCCGAGCGCTTCATGGCCTGCAGTTCGGCCGCGCCGATCATGTGACGGGTGGCCTCCGTCAGCGGGGCATGCAGGGAGACGACGTCCGACTCGCGCAGCAGTTCGTCCAGCGGGACCTGGCGTACCTCGGGATCGCTCACCGGCGAGCGGGAGGTCACAATGATCTTCATGCCAAAGGCGCGGCCAATGCGCGCCACGGCCTGGCCCAGCGCACCGTAGCCAACGATGCCCAGCGTGCTGCCGGAGAGGTCGCGGATCGGGTGGTCCAGCAAACAGAAGCGCGGCGAGGCCTGCCACTTGCCGGCCTCCACATCCGCGCGGTAGGCGATCAGGTTGCGGCGCAGGGCGAGCATCAGCGCGAACGCATGCTCGGGCACCGCGCCCAATGAATAGTTGCGGATATTGGCGACCACGATGCCGCGCGCGCGGGCTGCGGCCAGGTCCACGTTGTCCGTGCCCGTGGCGGCGACGGCGATCATCTTCAGGTCCGGCAGCTGTGCCATATGCTCGTCCCGCACCGGTACCTTGTTGGTGACGCAGATAGTGGCGCCGCGCAGCCGCTCCACCACCTGGTCCGCGGTGGTGGACGGGTAATCGGTCCAGCTATGTTCAAAGGCGGGCGGGCGGACGTTCGCGAGCAGGCTGTCGCGGTCAAGAAAGACGATGTGGTGCATGCAAATCCTGTGAAAAAGCGCCGCCAGGACTGGCTAGGCGCGTTGCAGTTGCAGGCCGTCCGTTGCTGCGGAAGGGCCGCCGGAGCCAGCTGGAACGACTGCGGCGGGCCGCGCCGCTGCGGCGGCCGAAGGGAGGGCACTGGTGCCTGCGCCCGCCGCCTGCATCTGCAGCAGCGGCGCCTGCGCAAACAGATCCGCCACCCACTCCACGAACACGCGCACCTTGGCCGACAGGTGCCGGTTCTGGGGATACACGACGTGCACCGGCAGCGGCTTGGACACCCAATCCTCCAGCAGCGGCACCAGCGCGCCCGATTCCAGGTACGGCTGCGCCACAAAGCTCGACATCTGCACGATCCCCAGCCCCTCCAGCGCCGCGTTGGTGTGCGAGGTCGACTCGTTCACCGCCAGGCTGCCCGGCACCGACAGCACGAACTCCTCGTCCCCGCGCTGGAAGTCCCAGTCATACACCTTGCCGGTCTTGGACGAAAAATAGTTCACGCAGCGGTGATGCTCGACCAGGTCGCGCGGATGCGTGGGCCGCCCGAAACGCTGCAGATACGAAGGCGCCGCGCAGGTCAGGAAGTGCAGCACGCCCACCCGCCGCGCAATCAGCGACGAATCGGACAGCTCGCCCCCGCGAATCGCGCAGTCCACGCCTTCCTCGATGAGATCCACCGGCCGGTCGCTGCACCCCAGCTCCAGCCGGATATCGGGATAGCGCTTGAAGAACTCCGGCAGCGCCGGCATCAGGATCAGATTGGCCACGCCCGCCGTGGTATCGACCCGCAGCCGCCCGCTCGGACTGGCCTTGTGCCGCGACAGCGCTTCCTCCGCCTCGCGCACGTCGTTCAGGATGCGCAGGCAGCGCTCATAATAGGCCGCACCGTCGGCGGTCACGCTCACGTGGCGCGTGGTCCGGTGCAGCAGCTTGACCTGGAGCGCCTGCTCCAGCGACTGCACCAGCGTGGAGACGGTGGCCTTGGGCAGCTGCAGCGCTTCCGCCGCGCGCGTGAAGCCGCCGGCGTCCACCACCTGCACAAACACTTCCATGGCCTGCAGCTTATTCATACGCTCCTTCATGACGCCCGCATGACATTGTTCGAATTCCTGAACAATCAATTCGCCAATGCCATCTTTATCAGATTGTAGTCCAAAGCTAAGATGCTCGTACGTCATCAAAAGAAGTTTGCAAAGGAGCCCGCGATGCGTACCCGTGACAGTCTGATTTCGATAGTAGCCCTGGTGCTGGCGCTCGGCGCATCCACCGGCGTGGCCTGGTCGGACGAATACACGCAGGTGCTGCACGCCGAATCGGTCGGCTTCGACGAACTGGCGCACGGCATGTTCGGTGGCCTGAAAGCGGCACCGTGCGACGAGGTGGCGGCCAAATGAAGATTGAACCCCAGCTCTCCATCCGCGCCCTGGAAGTGCGCGGTGAACAGGACCCGCTACCCGCCCGTCTCTACACGGGCGGGGACCCGGGACCGAAGAAGGACGGGCTGATCGTGTTCTTCCACGGCGGCGGTTTCGTGGACGGCGACCTGGAAGACGCCGACGAATTCCTGCGCCACCTGGCCGGCTGCGCGACCGGTTACGCGGTGCTGGCCTCCAGCTACACCAGGGCCACCGTGCGCCCCTTCCCGGCCGCGGTGGAAGACGCCCACGCGGTGCTGTTGTGGGCCAAGAAGAACAAGACGAAGCTGGGCTGGACTGGCCAGCGCCTGGTCGTCGCCGGTATCGAAGCGGGTGCCAACCTGGCCGCCGTCTGCGCCCTGATGGCGCGCGACCGCGGCGCCCCGCCCCTGGCCGGGCAGGTGCTGATCATGCCGATGCTGGACCCGGGCCTGTCGACCTGCTCGATGCGCGAGCTGCCCAAGGCCTGCAACGCCGGTGTGGCCGACACCTGCGCCGCCAGCTACCGCGGCTACCTGCCGAATGCGGCCGACCGCGCGCACCCGTATGCGTCGCCGCTGCAATCGAGCCGTTTGAAGAACCTGCCGCCCGCGCTGATCCTGTCCGCCGAGGACGATCCATTGCGCGACGAGGCCGAACAATATGGAGCAAAACTGACTTCCTGCGGTGTGGCCACCACGGTCAGGCGCATGGCGCCGGCCCCGCTGCAGGACCCCGCGGCCCGCGAGGAATGCGCCTGCCGCACGGCGGCCCTGAGCGAAATCCGCGCTTTCCTCGCTGCCCTGGACGGGACTTCAACCCCTTCCTGACGGCCTAGGTTTCCGTTTCACCTGATTCCAAGACGCCTCCCCGAGAGGCGCCAAGAGACGTTTTGCCGCCGTTTTTTCGGCGGAGGGGGCGCTTTTTCGCCGACGCTTGACCTCAAGTTAAGTTGAGGTCCGAGAATGCGCCCAGCTTCGACATTTCACAAGAAGGGAGAACAACATGAAGACCACTCGCCAAAACACCGACCGCCTGCACTCCGGCCTGAGCGCGGGCCTGCGCCCGCTGACCGGCGCGCTGCTGGCCGCGGGGCTCGCCGCCGCCG
>NZ_SPVF01000114.1 GCF_004614185.1 Zemynaea arenosa
GCACCAGATCCAGCCCGGCCACCGCCACGCCCTCGGCCCGCAGGCGCGCCGCGATAGCCGCGCCGATGCCGCTGGCCGCTCCCGTGACCAGCGCGCGCCGGCCCCGCAATTCTCCTGTCATACCGCTCTCCAAAAAACAAACTCAGAACTTCATGCTGATGCTGGCCTTGTAGATGCGGCCAAACTGCGCATTGGTCCGCAAGGCTTCGCTCACGCCATCGTAGGTGCGCTGGTGGCTGTTGAGCAGGTTGTTGGCCTCCAGGTTGAGCGAGAAGTTCTTGTTGATGTCATACCGCAGGGTGGACGCGAGATCGGTGTAGGAGCTGTTGTACACACCGGTGTTCGCGGCCGACAGGCTGACCAGGTACGCATCGCGCCAGTTGTACGCGAGGCGCACGCCGAGCGGCCCGGTCTCATAGTAGAGCACAATGTTGGCATTGTTCTTCGACAGGCCCGGGAACGGCAGCACGCGCCCGGCCGCATCGCGGATCGGCGTGGTCGAGTCGATGTACGAGTAGGTCGCCATGGCGCCGAAACCATCCCAGCCCGACGGCAGGAAGTAGAACGGCAGCTGCACCAGCAGCTCGGCGCCCTTGACGGTCGCGCCTTCCCCGTTCACCTTGCGGTTGATGAAGTAGTTGATGCCGTTGTACGACTCGGCGCTCTGCTTCTGGACGATGAAGGACGAGATGTCCTTCGTGAACAGGCCGAGCGAGGCCAAGGCCTGCTTGCCGAAGTACTTTTCGAACGAGACGTCGATCTGGTCAGCCTTGAACGGATTCAGGTTCGGCGAGCCACCCGAACCCGACGCCACGCCGGTCTGCACACCGTTGACGAACACCGCGTTGTTGGACAGCGTGACGCCATTGTTCATGTCCGCCGTGTTGGGGAAGGCCACCACGCGTGCCGCGCCAAAGCGCACCAGGTTGCCGTTGCCCAGGTCCACCCGCGCCACCGCGGACGGCAGCCATTCGCGGTCCTCGCGCGTGAACGTGGTCGGCGTGGCCGCGCCAGTGCCGCTGATGATGTTACCGATCGACTCCAGCTTGCGCTGGACCATGCGCATTCCCGCATTGCCGGACACGTTGAAGCCGGCCAGGTCGGTATCGATGTTCGCCTTGACGTAGGCTTCGTTGAAGGTCTCCTTGACGTTGAACGTGCCGGCGCGCGAATTGACCGTGGTGGACGAATCGCGGCATTGAGCGTCATTGGCGATGGCCGGGAACGCGGCCAGCGAGGAGCAGCTGTCGATGCGGCCGCTGGCGGCCACGATGTAGGACGAGGGCAGCCCGCCGATCGCGCCCGAGCTGGAATACGGCGCCAGGTAGTCTCCCATCTGCGTGGCCGGGATGCCGCCGGTGGGGCGAATGTCCGCGCGCAGCGGGTTCTGGACCGAATCGAGCTTGTTGGTGCGGGCGCCGAATTCGAACGACTCCAGCACCGAACCGCCGATCGACTGGCGCAAGTCCAGCCGCAGGGTCTTGTTGTCGGTGGCGGCGCGGTACAGGTTGTCGAACAGGATGGTGTGGCGCAGCTGCGCGGGCGTATTCAGGTCGATACCACTGATCGCGTAGTTGCCGAAGTCGCCCTGCGTCAGGTCGAAATCGACCACCGGCTGCACGCCGGCCAACGGCTGCAGGCGGAAATAGATCTGGTGGAAGCTCGACTTCGATTTGCCGTACGAGGCTTCCGCCGTGCCGCGCAGCGTATCGGTCAGCACGAACTTGGCGCGCAAGGCCGAGGAGTTGATGTCCGAATCGACATCCGCGAATTCGGTGTTGGAGAGGACGGCGGTGGTAGCGCGGCCCGTCAGCAGCACGTTGTTATCCGAGTAGGTGGCGTTGGACAGGCCATCGGTCGGGTTGAAGGACAGCCAGTAGCGGTTGCGCTCCGACGTGAGCTTGGAGACGAAGGTGTCGCCGGTCAGCTCGAACAGGTTACTCGGGCGCCACTGGATGGCCGCGTTATAGCCGAACTTCTTGCGCTGCTCGGCGATGTCCTGGGCCCGCACGTCCTGGTTGCCGAAGCGCGTGGTCCCGTTGACGGTGTAGGTGCGGTAGCCGGAGAAGGTGTCCAGGCCCTGCTGCGCGAGCTCGCGCTTGTCCGACGACACGGACAGCAGCACGCCCAAGGTGTTGTTCGCGAATTTGCCGGACCACAGGCCGAACAGCTCGGAACCGTATTTGCCGGGCAGCTGGTCATAGGTGCCGGCGGCGCGCACGGCGACCTGCTGGGCCGGGCCGTCCAGCGGCAAACGGCTGCGGATGTCGATGATGCCGCCCAGGCCACCGGCGATCTGCTCGGCGCCGGCCAGCTTGGTCACTTCCAGGCGGTTGATGAGGTCCGAGGGCACCAGCGCCATCACGCCATAGGTGGAGGTGCCCGACTGGTCGAGGCCCGTGCCGCCGCGGCCCGTGGAGTCCACGATCTCGCGGCCATTGAACAGGGTGACGTTCTGGCGGAGGCCCCGGATCGAGACGCTGGTCCCTTCCGCGATGCCGCGGTCCACCTGCACGCCCGAGACGCGCGACAGGGACTCGGCGACGTTGCGGTCGGGGAGCTTGCCGATGTCGTCGGCCACGATGGAGTCGACGATCTGCGCGGCATTGCGCTTGGCATTGCGGGCCGATTCCAGGCTGCGGCGGATGCCGGTGACCATCACGGTTTCCGGTGGCAGCGTGGCCGGGCCGGCGGCACTCGGGGACGTCAGGGAAGCGGGTGCGGCGGGTTGTTCCTGGGTACATCCGCCTGCTGGGCGGCGGCAAAGGCTGGGATCAGCAGCAGGCCGACCATGGGTCCTTGTCTCATCTTGCAATCCTTTTTTAGGTTTTATGCGGGGTGACCGGTGTCTAACATATAGCAACAAAAAAGATAACGCAATAGAATTTTTCTGTGGTGACTTAGCAATTTGCTGAGGAGATACCCCAAACACAGAATGTCTGCTATGCTAATACAGCAACAACGCCAAACAGATGAACTGTGCTATAAAAGCAACGACAAGGATATCCATGAACCCAGCGAACCCCTCCCTGGCGGGCGTACTTCCGATTCTCCCGACCATCTACAACGACAGCGGCGCGATCGACGAGCCAGGCATGCGCCGCGTGCTCGACTACGTGGTGGACTCCGGCGCCAGCGGCGTGGTGTTTCCGGGCTTGGCCAGCGAATACGACATGCTGGCCAAGGACGAGCGACTGCACCTGACCGCGCAGGTGGGCGCCTGGGTGGGCGGGCGGATCCCCTTTGTGGTGGGCGCCAGCGCGCCCGCGCAGGCCGACGCCGCGGCGTATGCGAAAGCCGGTGCACAAGCCGGCGCCAGCGCCGCCATGATCCTCACGCCGCATGCCCTGGCGGGCGACCTCGGTGCGATGGCGGGCTTCTTCCGCGACGTGCACGCAGAATCGGGGATCGACATCATGCTGCAGAACGCCCCTGCGCCGATGGGCATCGGCCTGGCGTTGGACCGCGTGGCCCAGCTGGCACGCGAGGTGCCCGGCATCCGCTATGTGAAGGAAGAGGCCATGCCCTCCGGCCAGCGCATCACGGAACTGAGCGGCCTCGCGGCGGGCGCGGTGGACGCGGTGTTCGGCGGGGCTGGTGGGCGCTACGTGATCGACGAACTGGCGCGCGGCGCACGCGGCACCATGCCGGCCTGCGAGATCTCGGAACTGCACGTGCGGATGTATGACGCCTTCGCGGCCGGCGACGAGCAGCGCGCCCGCGACCTGTTCGAACGCACCCTCCCCCTGCTCAACATGCAGGCCATCTTCCGCTGGCGCCTGACCAAGGCGGTGCTCAAGCGCCGCGGCCTGATCGAGAGCGACCACGTGCGCGCCGCCGGGCCCAAGCTGGACCGCTATGATGTGCAGGAGCTGGACGCGCTGCTGGCGCGCCTGGCCGACCTCCTCCCTTTCGTGAAGACCGCATGAACCCAGCCGCCCTGCCCCGCCACGTTGCCTGCGTCGAGACCTTCATCGTCACCCTGCCGCGCGACACGCCCTACCTTGGCCCGCTGGCCGAGGGCGAATCCGTCAACAGCCGCGGCTACATCGTCCGCAAGGGCAACGGCACCATTTACCCGACCGTGGACCGTTCGGTCGTGGTGCGGGTGACCGCCAGCGATGGCGCGGTCGGCTGGGGTGAGACCTACGGCATCTGCGCGCCGCGCGCCACCTGCGAAATCATCAACGACCTGCTGGCGCCCGTCCTGCTCGGGCGCGACCCGGAGGATGTGGAGCAGGTCTGGGACGACCTGTATGGCCTGATGCGGGTGCGCGGCTGCGGCAGCGGCTTCCACGTGGACGCCATCGCCGCGTTGGACATCGCGCTGTGGGACCTGCGCGCCCAGGGCCGCGGCCTGCCGCTGGCGCGCCTGCTGGCCGACGCCCCTGCAGCCAGCATCCCGTGCTACCTATCCGGACTTCCGGCCGCCACCCTGGCCGAGCGCGTCGAACTCGCGCGCAGCTGGCAGCGCGACGGCATCACTGCCTTCAAGTTTGCGGCAGTGGTCAGCCACGAGGGCGTGGCCGAGGAATTCGCGGCGCTGCGCGCGGGCCTGGGGCCGGACGCGGACATCCTGGCCGACCTGCACTGGAAGTTCAGCGCGGAGGAGGCGATTGCGCTGGCACGCCAGGTCGCGCCCTATCGGCCACGCCTCCTGGAAGCGCCGGTCAAGCCGGAGCTGATCGGCGAGCTGGCGGCCGTGTGCGCGGCCTGCCCGGGCCTGATCGCGGGCGGCGAAGAGTGGTACACCGAATACGAGGCAGCGTTGCGCCTCTCGGCGGCGCGCGTGGCCGTGGTGCAGCCGGAAATGGCGCACACTGGCATCACGCAATTCCGCCGCATCGCCGCGCTGGCGCAGGCGCACGGCGCGCAAGTCGCACCGCATGCCACCATCGGCACCGGCATCTTCCTGGCCGCCAGCCTGCACGTGTCCGCGACGCTGCCCAATCTATGGCAGCACGAATGGCAGCATTCCGTCTTCGAGCGCAACCTGCTGCTGCTGGACACGGACATGGCCGCGCGCGCCGGTCACTACACCGTGCCCACTGGCGCGGGCCTCGGCGCGGCGCCGAACGCGCGCTTCTGGGACCATGCCGTGCCGGTAGCGTGACTGGAACACTTTCGGTTACGCTTATCCGATTCCACCTGAGAGACCACCCTATGCGTTCACAACTCGGCGCCCAGCCGAATCAAAGCCTGATCGACGGCATCGCCACCCTGCAGGCTCTGGCCTCGTCGCCCGAACCCGTCGGCTGCCGCGAGATCGCGCGCCAGCTCGGGCTGGACGCGACCAAGGTCAATCGCCTGCTCAAGACCCTGACCTACCTCGGCATCGCGCGCCAGACCGCCAACCGCAAGTACACGGCTGGTTCGGGCATGCACGTGCTGGCGGCGCAGTCGCTGTTCGCCTCGGGCCTCATCAATCGCGCCCTCCCCGTGCTGGAAAACCTGCGCCGTTACGGCCACACCGTGGCACTGGGCGTGCTGTGGAACGACAGCGTGAGCTACCTGTTCCACGCGCCGCCGGGGCTGGAAATCTCGCGCGGACTCGGGCGTATCAGCCTGCTGCCCGCCACCACGTCCGGCATCGGCATGGTGCTGCTGGCGGAGCTGGACGACGCGGAGGTGGCCGAGATCTACGCGGACAAGGAGATCCCGCGCTTCCCCGGCGGGATCGAGGAGCTGCTGGCCAAGCTGGCCGAGATCCGCGTGCAAGGCTATGCGCGCGTGCACGTGGCGGACGAACGCAACTTCGACGTGGTCGCGGTCTCCACCGGCGAACCGGCGCACGCCGGGCTGGCCCTGTCGGGCTGGATCCCGGAAGGCGCCACCGCCCCGCTGGTGGACGCGCTGCGCCAGGCGGCCAAGGACATCGGCTAGCGTATGGAGTCTTCGTTCACGCCCTCACGCCGCCGCTGGGCCATCCTCGCGCTGCTGTTCTTTTCCACGGTCCTCAATTATGTGGACCGGCAAACGCTCTCCATCCTCGCCAACCATATCCAGATCGACCTGAATATGTCGGTGGTGGACTATGCGCGCATCGTGCAAGTCTTCCTCCTGACCTACACGATCGCATACGTCGCCGCAGGGTGGATCACGGACTGGCTGGGCACCAGGCGCGGACTGGCCCTCTTCGTGGGCTGGTGGTCCATGGCTAACATGCTGACGGGCCTCGTACAGAACGTCGTGCAGCTGGGCGTGGCGCGCGGTGCGCTGGGCCTGGGCGAGGCGGGCAATTACACGGCCGGACCGAAAGCGGTCGGCGAACACTTTCCGCCCGCGGAGCGCGGTTTCGCGGTGGGTGTGTACACGGCGGGCGCCATGGTCGGCGCCACCATCGCCCCGCCCCTGATCGCCTGGCTCGCGCTGAGCTACAGCTGGCGCGCGGCCTTCGTCATCACGGGTGCGGCGGGCCTGGTCTGGATCGCGGTGTGGATGCTGGTGTACCGCGACGCCCCGGCAGCGGCGGCTGCGGGCGCGAAGCCGGCGCGCTATCCGTGGTCCAAGGTGCTGCGCGACCGCTCCGTGTGGGGCCTGGCAGCCACGCGGCTGGTGGCCGATCCGGTCTGGTACTTCTACCTGTTCTGGCTCCCCAAATACATGGCGGACCAGTATGGTTTCGGCCTGGTGCAGGTGGCGCAGCTGGCTTGGATGGTGTACTTGGCCGCGGACTTCGGCAGCATCGGCGGCGGTGTGCTGTCCGGCCTCCTGATCAAGCGCGGGATCGCGAACCAGCGCAGCCGCCTGATCGTGATGACCTGTGCCGCTGCCCTTGGCCCGCTCGGCATGCTGATCGCCACCGGCGTCAGCGCGCCCGTGATGATCGCCCTGGCGGCCGTCGTCGCCTTTGCGCACATGATGTTCCAGGTGAACCTCACCTCCGCTGCAGTCGACCGCTATCCCGGCCACGCCGTGGCCACGGTGTTCGGCGTGATCGCGGCCGGCAGCGGCCTGGGCGGCATGCTCTCGACGCAAGTGGTCGGAGACCTCGTCAGCACCACGGGCTACAAGCCGCTCTTCATCATGATGGGCTGCCTGCATCCAATCGCCTGCGCCCTGGCGTGGTGGGGCTTGTCCGGCGGGCGCCCACAGCATCACGCAGAAACGACAACGCCCGCCGCCACGACTGTCAGCTGACAGCGCGGCGGCGGGCGCCGGGTGCGGGGCTTACTCGTCCAGCGCCTGGCGGATTCCGGAGACGAAGGTGCGTACGGCGTCGACCGCGCGCTCGGGGCCCGCGGACTCGATCTCCTGGATGATGCGGCTGCCGATGACGACGGCGTCGGCCACCTGCGCCACCGCCTTGGCGGTCTGCGCATCGCGGATGCCGAAGCCCACGCCGACCGGGATCGTCACGTGCTCGCGCACGGCGGCCAGGCGGCGCGCCACGTCTTCGGTGTCGATGTTCCCTGCCCCGGTCACGCCCTTGAGCGAGACGTAGTAGCAGAAGCCACTGCCCACCTTGGCCACCTGCGCGATGCGCTGCGGGGTGGAGGTCGGCGCGAGCAGGAAGATCACGTCGAGCTCCTTCGCGCGCATGGCGGCGGCGAATGCTTCACACTCCTCGGGGGGATAGTCGACCACGATGGCGCCATCCGCGCCGCAGTCCACACAGCCTTGGATGAAGGCGTCCGTGCCCATGCGCTCGATCGGATTCGCGTAGCCCATCAGGACCACCGGCGTGTGCGCGTTGGTCTTGCGGAACTCGCGCACGTAGCCCATCACGTCGCGCATGCCGATGTTGAACTTCAGCGCGCGCTCGCAAGCACGCTGGATGACGGGGCCTTCAGCCATCGGGTCGGAAAACGGTACGCCCAGTTCCAGCACGTCCGCCCCGCCCTCGACGAGGGCATGCAGCAGCGGGACGGTCAGCTCCGGTGCCGGGTCGCCGGCGGTGATGAAGGTGACGAGGCCTTTCTTGTCCGCGGCCTTGAGGGCGGCGAACGTCGATTCGATACGGGACATCTCTGGCTCTCCGGTCAGTTGAACTTCAGGCCCGCGCGCTCGGCGACGGTGTGCATGTCCTTGTCGCCGCGGCCGGACAGGTTCACGAGGATGATCTTGTCCTTGCCCAGCGTGGGCGCCAGCTTGGCCGCATAGGCCAGCGCGTGCGAGGACTCCAGCGCGGGGATGATGCCCTCGATGTGGCAGCAGTCGTGGAAGGCCGCGAGTGCCTCCTCGTCCGTGATCGACACGTACTGCGCGCGGCCGATGTCCTTCAGCCATGCGTGCTCAGGGCCCACGCCGGGATAGTCCAGGCCTGCCGACACCGAGTGCGTCTCGATGATCTGGCCGTTCTCGTCCTGCAGGAGGTAGGTGCGGTTGCCGTGCAAAACGCCCGCCACGCCCGCGGTCAGCGAAGCCGCGTGCTTGCCCGAGTCCAGGCCCTCGCCCGCCGCTTCCACGCCGACCAGCTGCGTGTTCTTCTGGTCGATGTAGGGGTAAAAGATGCCCATGGCATTCGAGCCGCCGCCGATGCAGGCGACCACGTAGTCCGGCTGGCGGCCGGTCATCTCGGGCATCTGCTCCAGGCACTCCTCGCCGATCACGGACTGGAAGTCGCGCACCATCATCGGGTAGGGGTGCGGGCCGGCCACGGTACCGATGATGTAGAAGGTGTTCTCGATGTTGGTGACCCAGTCGCGCATCGCTTCGTTGAGCGCGTCCTTGAGCGTCCTGGAGCCCGATTCCACCGGCACCACGGTCGCGCCCAGGAGCTTCATGCGGTAGACGTTCTGCGCCTGGCGCTTGACGTCCTCGCTGCCCATGTAGACCACGCATTCGAGACCGAAGCGCGCGCAGATGGTGGCGGTGGCCACGCCGTGCTGGCCCGCGCCGGTTTCGGCAATAATGCGCGGCTTGCCCATGCGCTTGGCCAGCAGGGCCTGGCCGATCACGTTGTTGATCTTGTGGGCGCCGGTGTGGTTGAGGTCTTCCCGCTTCAGGTAGATCTGGGCGCCGCCGCGCAGCTGGGACCAGCGCTTGGCGTGGTAGATCGGCGAGGGGCGGCCGACGAAGTGCTTGAGCTCATAGCGGAATTCCTCGAGAAATTCCGGGTCGTGCGCGTACCTGGCATAGGCCGCGTTGAGTTCCGCCAGCGCGTGGCTCAGCGTTTCGGCCACGAACGAGCCGCCGTAGGGGCCGAAGTGGCCGGTGGCGTCGGGCAGCTGGTAGTCGGTGGTTTTGAAAAGCGCGGCCTGGCCGCGATCAGCTTGATGATCCTTCATTGGTGTGTCCCATTGGTAGAGTGGCATCGGCCGCCCGCACCGCCGCGATGAAGTCCGCGATCTTGCGGGCGTCCTTGATGCCCTTCGCTTCCTCGACACCGGAGCTGATGTCGACAGCGAAGGGCCGGACGCGTTCAACCGCGCCAGTCGCGTTCTGTACGCTCAAGCCACCACTCAAAACGACCCGAGGCGCGAGTGCGTTTGGGATAAGAGACCAATCAAAAACCTTTCCAGCGCCGCCGTAGGCATCGACGTAAGTGTCGAGCAGGAGGCCCGCAAACAGCGGGGATGCGGCGCGATATGCTGCTTCGTATTCTAGCAGTTCATCCGGCGTGGTGTCCGGTTTGACGCGGAAGGCGCGGATGAACGGGCGCGCGGCGGCGAAGGCCAGCGTGGCGCACTGCTCGGGCGTTTCGTCGCCATGGAACTGCAGCAGGCCGACCGGCGCGGTGCGCACGGTCTCGTTGACCTCTTCCACTGTCGCGTTGACGAACAGGCCCGTGGCCGTGACGAACGGCGGTAGCGCGCGCATCAGCTCCGCCGCGCGCTGCGGTTCCACGTAGCGTGGGCTCTTCGGATAGAACACGAAGCCGATGGCATCCGCCCCCGCCTGCACGGCAGCGGCGACGTCCTGCGCGCGGGTCAGCCCGCAAATCTTGATGCGTGTGCGGTGCATTGGTCAGCCAGCCAAAATTCCGATTCCGTGTTTGTCTACGACTTCGAGCAAGCGCCGAGATGGGCCGCTCGGCTTCTTCTCGCCAGACTCCCATTTGGCCACAGTCGATTTCGTGGTGCCCAAATAGTGAGCAAAGACAGGTTGGCTCATGCGCGCGTTCTTCCGGATCCGGGCGATTCGTTCGGGGTCCATATTCTCTTGTCCACCCAGACACGCGTCATCGAACGACCGCATAGTTTCATCCTTGATGAGGCCGACCTCATGCAAGCCTTTCATTAACTGGTGGACTGAATCGAAAGCATCACTCTCGGCTTTTCGCTTGCTATGAGTCTTCATGACAAATCTCCTGCAATTTCCCAGCGTGCACGGCGACTGCGAGCTCAGGTGCGGTCAGGGCGGCCAATTCGGTCGCAGCGGCTTTGAAGGCGGCCAGCTCGTTCTCGGAGATATTTGCCTGGGCGCTTTTTTGGAACAAATGGACGAAGAACCAGTTCCTGCCGCCCTTCGCGAGAATAATCGATCGGTCGAGGTTGTCGTTCAGGCGCTTCTTGTAAACTCCGCCACCGAGCGAATACGCCTTTGGCGAGGCCTGGACTTCTCTCACGGCCGCGCACAACTCCTCATCGGTTATCCGACGCTTTGCCGCAATCCGTGTGAACTTCGCGCTCTTGAATACCCTGTGTTTTCGCTGGGTTGGAGTGACGACAGACATAGCGGGCACGGGCGTGTCCTTCGCCTTCTCACAGTGGGATAAACTGTACCACCAAG
The DNA here is from genome assembly GCF_004614185.1 of Zemynaea arenosa. Classification (GTDB taxonomy): domain Bacteria; phylum Pseudomonadota; class Gammaproteobacteria; order Burkholderiales; family Burkholderiaceae_D; genus Telluria; species Telluria arenosa. The sequence goes on from NZ_SPVF01000114.1 coordinate 10,675, forward strand.
TGGGACAGCAGTCCAATTGTCCAAATCAGAACCAGGGCAGCGGGCTGCGCGGCTCTTGCGGCAGGCCCCACTTGGCATCGTACTCGATTTTGGCGAGGTACAGCCCGTCCGGCATGAAGGTGGGGGCGGCGAGGTCGCGGTTGCGGCCCGCGAGGACTTCGGCCATCCAGCCCGGTTCATTGCGGCCGGTGCCGATGAACACCAGGCAGCCGACGATGTTGCGGACCATGTGGTGCAAGAACGCGGACGCGCGCAGGGTGAACACGATGATGTCCCCTTTGCGCTCGACCGAGATCTCGTGCATCTGCTTGATCGGCGACTTGGCCTGGCAGTCCGACGACCGGAAAGCTGAGAAGTCGTGCGTGCCGATCAAATGCTGGGCCGCCTCGCGCATGCGGTGCTCGTCCAGCGGCCGGAAGGTCCATCCCGCGCGGCCGTGCAGCAGCGCGGCGGGCTGCGGGTGGTTGTACAGCACGTAGTGATAGGTGCGCGAGCGCGCGGCGAAGCGGGCGTGGAACTCGTCCCCGTCCAGCACCGGCAGCTCATGCGCCCAGCGCACGGTGATCGAATCGGGCAGGAAGGCGTTGGTGCCGCGCACCCAGGACTGCTCCGCGCGCACCAGCTCCGTGTCGAAGTGGACCACCTGTTCGGTCGCGTGGACGCCGCGGTCCGTGCGGCCCGCGCAGGTAGTGGCAATGGGCGTGCAGGCAAAGCGCGCGAGGGCTTCCTCGAGCTTGTCCTGCACGGTGTTGCGGGCGGGTTGTTTCTGGTAGCCGTTCCAGGGCGTGCCGTCGTACTGCACGCCGAGTGCGATGCGCCTCATCCAGCGCTCATACCAGCTGCGCGCGCATCGAGTTGGCCTTGGCCACCTGCTCCGGGCTGCCGCCCTTGATGACTTCTTCGATCAGCTCGCGCGCGCCTTCCTTGTCACCGATTTCCTGGTAGGCGATGGCCAGATCCAGCTTGGTCTCCATCTCCATGTGGGCCGGGGACAGCTCGCCCACTTCAGGCAGCGCGGTGGCGTCGTCCGCGGCGGTGGCCGGGAGGTCCAGGTCGATGGCGGAGAGGTCGAAGCCCGCCGGTTCCGGCAGCGGTGCGGAAGCCGCCGCCGCGGCGGGCGAGCCGGCCGGTGCACTGCCCGGCAGGTCGAGGTCGAAGGCATCCAGGTCC
>NZ_SPVF01000052.1 GCF_004614185.1 Zemynaea arenosa
GGTGTGGTCAGGCATCGAAGCGCGTCACGCGTCCGGCGCGGCGTCGGACTGCTGGCGGCACAGGTCGAGGATGGCCTCCGCGTCCTGCATGCGCAGCAGCTCGGCCACGCGTTCGCCCAGACCGTCCGGCGCGTCCGCCACGCCGCTCGATTCGGCGCGCGCGAAGCGGGTGCCATCCGGCGTCGCCACCATCGCGCGCAGGTGCATGGTGCCGCCGTCGATGGTCGCATGCGCGGCCAGCGGAATCTGGCAGCTGCCGCCGAACACCTGCGACACCTTGCGCTCCGCCGCCACCGACAGCGCGGTCGGACGGTGATTCAACGGTGCCAGCAAGGCCAGGAGCTCCGGACGATCGGAGCGGATCTCGATCGCCATCGCCCCCTGCCCCGCCGCGGGCAGGCTCGTTTCCGGCTCCAGACACGCTTTGATGCGCTGCGGCAGACCAAGCCGTTTCAGGCCCGCCGCGGCCAGGATAATGGCCGCATAGTCGCCGCGATCCAGCTTGCCCAGGCGCGTATCCAGGTTCCCGCGCAGCGGCTTGATGACGAGGTGCGGATAGCGTGCCGCGATCAGCGCCTGGCGCCGCAGCGAACTGGTCCCGACCACTGCGCCGGGCGGCAGATCGTCCAGCGACGCATAGTCGTTGGAAACGAAGGCATCCCGCGGATCCTCGCGCTCCAGCACGGCCGCCAGCTCGAAGCCATCCGGCAGTTCCATCGGCACGTCCTTGAGCGAATGCACCGCCAGGTCGGCGCGGCCCTCGGCCATCGCGACCTCCAGTTCCTTCACGAACAGGCCCTTGCCGCCGACCTTGGACAGGGTCCGGTCGAGGATCTGATCCCCCCGCGTCGTCATGCCGAGGATCTCGATTGTGCAGTGCGGATATAATTGTGCCAATTTTGCGCGTACATGCTCCGCCTGCCACATGGCAAGCCGGCTTTCGCGCGAGGCGATGACCAGTCGATTCATCAAAATTCCGGGCCGTAGATAAGATCACAAATTTTATCATGTGCCCCTATGCAGACCGTGGCCACAAGCCTTTGCACCAACACCCAACTATGGCTCCTATTGGTACAACATGCTCAACCTAGCTGCAGCAAACGATTCCCCCGCCCCGGCCACCGACGATAAGGACGCGCCGCTCAAAGACGACATCCGCCTGCTCGGGCGCCTGCTAGGCGACGTGCTGCGCGACCAGGAAGGCGACGACGTGTTCGACATCGTCGAGACCATCCGCCAGACCGCAGTGCGCTTCCGCCGCGAGGACGACCCCGAAGCGGGCGCCGAGCTGACCGCGCTGCTGTCCAAGCTGACGCGCAACCAGACCAATACCGTGGTGCGCGCCTTCTCCTACTTCTCGCACCTGGCCAACCTCGCCGAAGACCAGCACCACGTACGCCGCCGCCGCGCCCACCTGCTGGCCGGCTCCGAGCCGCAGCGCGGCAGCATCGCCTACGCGCTGGGGCGCCTGAAACAGGCCGGCATCGGCCGCGACATGGTGCAGCAGTTCTTCGGCGAGGCCCTGATCGCGCCCGTGCTGACCGCCCACCCGACCGAAGTGCAGCGCAAGTCGATCCTGGACGCCGAGCACGAGATCGCGCGCCTGCTGGCCGAACGCGACCTGCCGCTCACGCCGAAGGAGCGCGAGCGCAACCAGTGCCTGCTGAAGGCGCGCATCACCGCGCTGTGGCAGACCCGCATGCTGCGCTACTCCAAGCTGACGGTGGCCGACGAAATCGACAACGCGCTGTCGTACTACCGCATCACCTTCCTGTCCGAAGTCCCGGCCCTGTACGACGACATCGAGGAAGACGTGGTGCAGGTCTATGGCGGCGAGGTCGAACACCAGTACGCGCCCTACCTGCAGATGGGCAGCTGGATCGGCGGGGACCGCGACGGCAACCCGAACGTGAACGCGCAGACCATGGAGACGGCGCTGGTGCGCCAGTCCACCACCATCTTCGACCACTACCTGGACGAAGTGCACAAGCTGGGCGCCGAGCTCTCGATCTCCACGCTGATGGTGCCGGTGACGCCGGAGCTGCAGGCGCTGGCCGATGCCTCCACCGACAATTCGCCGCACCGCGTGGACGAGCCGTATCGCCGCGCCCTGATCGGCATCTACGCGCGCCTGGCCTCCACCGCGCGCGCGCTCGGCACCACCAACATCCTGCGCAAGGAAGTGGGCCACGCCGAGCCCTACACCTCGCCCTGCCAGTTCGAAGTGGACCTGCGCATCATCGCCGGCTCGCTGCGCGCCAACCACGCCCCGCAGCTGATCCAGCCGCGCCTGGGCAGCCTGCTGCGCGCGGTCTCGGTGTTCGGCTTCCACCTCGCCTCGCTGGACATGCGCCAGACCTCGGACATCCACGAGCGCGTGCTGAACGAGCTGTTTGCCGCCGTCGGCACCCATGGCGCCTACGCGGAGCTGAGCGAGGAAGAGAAAGTCCAGCTGCTGCTGGCCGAACTCTCGCAACCGCGCCTGCTGTGGTCCCCGTACGCCACCTACAGCGACGAGACGATGAGCGAGCTGCAGATCCTGCGCACCGCGCGCGACATCCGCACCCGCTACGGCAAGCGCGCCATCCGCAACTACATCATCTCGCACACCGAGACCGTGTCCGACCTGCTGGAAGTCCTGCTGCTGCAAAAGGAGACCGGCCTGCTGCGCCTCGCGGACAACGAGCTCGATGCGATGGTGATCCCGCTGTTCGAGACCATCCCCGACCTGCAGCGCGCCGCCACCATCATGCGCGACTGGATGTCCATCCCGCTGGTCAAGCAGCTGATCGAAGGCCAGGGGCGCGAGCAGGAAGTCATGCTCGGCTACTCGGACTCCAACAAGGATGGCGGCTTCCTGACGTCCAACTGGGAGCTGTACAAGGCCGAGATCAACCTCGTCAAAGTGTTCGAGGACGCGGGCGTCAAGCTGCGCCTGTTCCATGGCCGCGGCGGCACCGTGGGCCGCGGCGGTGGCCCGAGCTACGACGCGATCCTGGCGCAGCCGCATGGCACCGTGAACGGCCAGATCCGCCTCACCGAACAGGGCGAGATCATCGCCTCCAAGTTCTCCAACGCGGAGATCGGGCGCCGCAACCTGGAACTGCTGGTAGCGGCCACGCTGGAGGCATCGCTGATGCCGCACGACAGTTCCGGAAACGGCGAGCGCGCCGCGCGCATCAACGGGTTCGAGACCGTGATGGCCGAACTGTCCGAACGCGCCTACCGTGCCTACCGCAACCTGGTGTACGAGACCCCGGGCTTCACCGATTACTTCTTCTCCGCCACGCCGATCGCGGAGATCGCGGAGCTGAACCTCGGTTCGCGTCCCGCCTCGCGCAAAGCCTCGCGCCGCATCGAAGACCTGCGCGCGATCCCGTGGGGCTTCTCGTGGGGCCAGTGCCGCCTGCTGCTGCCGGGCTGGTACGGCTTCGGCTCCGCCATCGGCGCCTGGATCGAAGACGGCGGCGCGCAGAAGGAGGATCGTATCGCGACGCTGCGCGCCATGTTCCAGGAATGGCCGTTCTTCGCGACCCTGCTCTCCAACATGGACATGGTGCTGGCCAAGACCGACCTGGCGATCGCCAAGCGCTACGCCGAACTGGTGGCCGATGCGGAACTGCGCGAGCGGATCTTCAAGCGCATCGCGGGCGAATACGCCGCCACGCTGCGCTGCCTGGAGACGGTCACGCAGAGCGGCCAGCGCCTCGCGCGCAACCCGCTGCTGGCGCGCTCGATCCAGAACCGCTTCGCCTACCTGGATCCGCTGAACCACCTGCAGGTCGAACTGATTCACCGCCACCGTTCGGCGGCGGGCGATCCGGACAAGATCGACGAGCGGGTCCACCGCGGCATCCACCTCACCATCAACGGGGTGGCGGCGGGCCTGCGCAACACAGGTTGATGTCCACTTAAGAAGACAAGGAGCGGCACGGGCCGATGGATTCATCGATGGATTATTTTTCTCTCAAACACTTCCACATGACCTGTGCCGCGCTCTCCGGCACCTTCTTCTTTGTGCGCGGCCTCTGGATGCTGGGTGGCTCGCAGATGCTGCAGCGGCGCTGGGTCAAGGTCGCGCCGCACTTCATCGACTCCGCGCTGCTGGCCAGTGCCATCGGCCTTGCGGTATGGAGTGCCCAATACCCCGGCCAGCAGCCCTGGCTCACGGCCAAGGTCGTCGCCCTGCTGGCCTACATCGGCCTGGGCACGGTGGCCCTCAAGCGCGGGCGCACCCCAGGCATCCGCGCCGCCGCTTTCGTGGCTGCCCTGCTCTGTTTTGCCTACATCGTGGGCGTGGCCATCACAAAGAGCCCGGTCTGGTCCTGAGTTGTCTGAACAGGTTCCCCTACGACATTTGATTAATCTCAATAGTCGTACGTCCAGCAACCTTTGATTTTGAACAAAGGTGTATGTTTTCCCCACAACGACAAGGGGGAGACAGCGTGGACAGGACAGCACTCTGGTGGTTGCGCACGTGGGCGCTCGGGGCCCTGTTTCTGGCGACGGTCGAGGGCGCCATGCTGCTCAAGGCCAGCGAAGCACCCGGTCCGGCCGCCCTCAGCATCCTGACGGTGACCGCCAGTGGCGTGCTGGCCCTGCTGCTGTTCCGCGACGTACCGCGCCTGAGCCTGCCCCGCGCGCCCCGCGCGCCCGGCGCGCACGCCCTGTACGCCCTGATGGCGACCGCCCACGAAGGCCTCTGGCTGCTCGATGCCAGCGGTGCCACCGTGTTTGCCAACGCGCGCTTGGCGGCGATGCTGGGACTGGACGAAAGCCGCCTGCGCGGCCGCTGTGCCACCGACTTCCTGGCCGAGAACAGCGCAGACGACCTGGCCACGGTGCTCGCGCCCGGCGCGTTCCGGTCCGGAATCGCCCGTGACCTGTGCTACCGCCGCGCGGATGGGCAGCTGGGCTGGGCCATCGTCAGCGGCCGGCCAGCGGACGCCGGCCTCGGCCTGCCTGAGGGCACCCTGTTGTTGCTCACCGACATCACAGAACGAAAAAAAGCGGAACTGGCCCTGGCCGCGCTGAAGGCCGACCTGGAGACCCGCATCCGGCTGCGCACGGCCGACCTCACCCGCGCCAACGAGCAGCTGCGCACCGAAATGGGCGTGCGCCTCGAGGCCGAGCTGGCGAAGGCCGAGAGTGATTTGCGGCTGCACGAAATCATGTCGACACTGCCAATCGCCCTGTTCCTCAAAGACCCGACGTCGCGCATCACCATGATGAACGCGGCCTGCGAAGAAGCCTTTGGAGTCCCGCTGGAACACGCGAATGCCGTCGACCAGCGGCTGCCGCCGGGCTTGCGCGGGCGCTACCTGCAGGCCGACCAGCGTGCGTTCCGCCAGCGCGGCCTGGTCACATCCGAGGAACCGATCTGGAACCACACACGCGAGGAATTCCGCCGCCATGTCACTTACAAGAAACCGGTGTTTCACCCGGACGGGAGCCCCGCCTACCTGATCTGTCTCTCGGTCGATATCGAGGAGCGCAAGCGCACCGAGGAAGCGCTGGCCAGCTCGCTGGCCCAGCTGCGCCAGCTGACCGGCCACCTGGAGACCATCAAGGACGAAGAGCGGCGCCGCATCGCCAGCCTGATTCACGACGACCTCGGACAAAACCTGCTGGCGCTCAAGCTGGAGGTGGGCCAGCTCCACATCCGCACCGCGCACCACCCGACCGCCTTTGCCCGGCGCGTGGCCGGCGCCGTCACCACCATCGACGCCAGCTTGCGCGCGGTGCGGTCGATCATCAACGACCTGCATCCCAGCACTTTGGAGCTGGGCCTGGTGGCCGCACTGGAATGGCTGCTGGGCCGGTTCCGGATGCGCAGTGACGTCGCCACCACCCTGAACGTCAGCGGCGGCGAGGGCGAGGATCTGGACCGGCGCATCACCTCCGCGATCTTCCGTGCGGTGGAGGAGTCGCTCAACAATGTGCAGCAGCATGCGGCCGCGCGCAACGTGCGGGTGCGCTTGAACATCTATCACTTCATGGTGGGGGTCACCGTGGAGGACGACGGCAGCGGCATCCGCGACAAGCATCCGCGCGGGTTCGGACTGCGCGGAATCCATGAACGGGCCCGCGCGCTCAATGGCTGGGTCAAGGTGGACAGCACGCCCGGCGTGGGCACGCGGCTGCGCATGATGCTGCCGCGCGTCCTCCCGGTTCCCGATGCCGGTCCGGAGGCGGAAGTGGTCGAGGATGGCCGGCCCGGCGCCGGCGCCAGTGCGGCCAGCGCCTCGCTGTGCGGAGCCGGCGCGGCGGCCGCCTCCAGGTAGCCATCAGCCGCCGAAGGCGTGCTGGTAGCCCAGGTTGAACAGGTCGCGGTCGTCCATCTGCGCGTAGGTCTTCACGCGGCTGAACGCGAAGAAGAACTTGTTGCGCTTGTCCACGTTGTAGTCCAGGTGGACGGTGAACAGGCCATGCAGGCGGGTCGCGTCGTCGTAGGTGTTGCGCGCCCAGTAAGGCCCACCGCCGTACGACAGCGTGAAGGCATTGGTCAGCGGCTGCACCAGCCAGGCCTGCGCCGCCACGCCGCGCCGGTTCACGCGCACGCCGTCGTCGCCTTCGTCGATGCCTTTCACCGACCACCCCAGCCCGTTCAGGTAGCGCCGTACCGAGAACACCGCGCCATTCGAACCGTCGCGGTGCGACATGTTGGTGATGCTGCGGCCGAAGGCGATCCCGCCCCATAGCGGCGTGCCGGCCTCGGTCTCCTTCGAGTACGGCGGCGGCGCGCCGAAGTGGCGGCCGAGGCCAATCTGCAGGGACGTGGAATTGAAGGTGTCCATCAGCGCCACGCGGTTGACGGCCACCCGCACTTCGGTACCGGGCCACAGCTGCGGCACCGGCACGCGCAGCGCGGCCGTGTACAGGCGCCCGCGGCCCGCGTGGTCGTACTGCACGCCACCGATGGTGGTGGTGTTCATGTTGGTGTACGGGCCGCCGCCGATTTCTCCGATCACGCGGCCATCGGCAAAGTCGTGGCTCAGCACCAGCTGGCCCGCGAAGCCGTCCCGGTGGTTGTTGTCCGGGTGCCCCTCGTTGTAGTGGATGATGTCGAAGCGCAGGATGGTGCTGGCGGTGGCCGACTGGTCGCCGCCGAACACCAGCAGGTCGCGGCCCGCGCGGATTTCCAGGCTGCGGCCATTCATGCTCCGGTCGCCGACGGCGGCCGGGCCGTCGATGCGTCCACTGCCAAAGGTGAGCGAAGCGTAGGCGCCATGGCCTTCGGGAGCGTCAGCGCGAGCGGGCGCGCTGCACGCCAGGGCGAGAATGGCCAGCAGGCCTGCGGATCTTGTTCTTGTGATGGGCATGGTGAATTGTCGAGTTCGCTTTGATACGGCGATTATCGGCAATCTTCACGCGCGGGCCCGCACGAATGAAAAACCCCGCCGCGTACAGACACGCGGCGGGGTTCCGGGATCACGAAAGCGTGGCTTACGTGTTGTGCAGGAAGGTCTTCAGCTTGTCCGAGCGCGAGGGCTGGCGCAGCTTGGACATCGCCTTCGCCTCGATCTGGCGAATCCGCTCGCGGGTTACGTCGAACTGCTTGCCCACTTCTTCCAGCGTGTGGTCGTTGGACATCTCGACGCCGTAGCGCATGCGCAGCACCTTGGCTTCGCGCGGGGTGAGTGAATCCAGCACTTCCTTGATCACGCCACGCATCGAGGCATGCATCGCCGCCTCCAGCGGGGCCAGCGTGTTGTTGTCCTCGATGAAGTCGCCCAGCTGCGAATCGCCGTCCTCGCCCATCGGCGTCTCCATGGAGATCGGCTCCTTGGCGATCTTCATGATCTCGCGGACCTTCGATTCCGGCATCTCCATCTTGACCGCCAGCGTCGCCATGTCCGGCTCCGCGCCCGTCTCCTGCATGATCTGGCGCGAGATGCGGTTCATCTTGTTGATGGTCTCGATCATGTGCACCGGCACGCGGATGGTGCGGGCCATGTCCGCGATCGAGCGCGTGATCGCCTGGCGGATCCACCAGGTCGCGTAGGTCGAGAACTTGTAGCCGCGGCGGTACTCGAACTTGTCCACGGCCTTCAGCAGGCCAATGTTCCCTTCCTGGATCAGGTCCAGGAACTGCAGGCCGCGGTTGATGTACTTCTTCGCGATCGAGATCACCAGGCGCAGGTTGGCCACGGTCATTTCGCGCTTCGCGGTGCGGGCGCGCAGCTCGCCGGCGGCCATCTGCTTGTTGATCTTTCGAAGGTCCGCCAGCGGCAGCGCCACGCGGGCCTGCAGGTCGATCATGCGCTGCTGCAGTTCCTTGATCGCCGGGACATTGCGCGACAGGACCGTCGAGTACGGGAAGCCGGCATTGACTTCGCCGTCCACCCACAGCAGGTTGGTCTCGTTGCCCGGGAAGACCTTGATGAAGTGCGCGCGCGGCATGCCACAGCGGTTCACGCAGATGTCCAGCACCGCGCGTTCGATCGAGCGCACCTCGTCCATCTGGCCGCGCAGCGTGTCGCACAGCTTTTCCACCACCTTGGCGGTGAAGCGGATGCCCAGCAGCTCGTTGGAGATGGTTTCCTGCGCCTTGTTGTACTTGGCCGAGCCATAGCCTTCAGTGGTGAAGGCGACGGCCATCTTGTCGAACTCACGCTCGATCAGGGCGAACTTCTCCAGCGCGGCGGTCTTGAGCTGCGCCAGCTGCTCGGCCGAGTAGCCGGCCGCACCGGCGGTCACGCCGCCTTCGTCCTCTTCCTCGTCCAGATCCTCGTCGTCTTCGTCATCCGCGGACGCGGAGGACACGTGGACGGCCGAGTGCTCGTTTTGGTCCACGAAGCCATCGACCACTTCGTCGATCTTCAGCTCGTCCTTCTCGATGCGGTGCGAGAGCTGGATGATCTCCGAGATCGTGGTCGGGCAGGCGGAGATGGCCTGCACCATGTCCTTCAGGCCCTCTTCGATGCGCTTGGCGATCTCGATCTCGCCTTCGCGGGTCAGCAGCGCCACGGCGCCCATCTCGCGCATGTACATGCGCACCGGGTCGGTGGTGCGGCCGAAGTCCGAGTCCACGGTGGACAGGGCGGTGGCGGCGGCGGCTTCCACTTCGTCGTCGGTGGTGGCCGAGGGCACGGTGTCGGACAGCAGCAGGATCTCGGCATCGGGCGCGCGCTCGTAGATGGCGATGCCCATGTCGTTGAAGGTCGCGATCACGCCTTCGATCGCTTCCGGATCGATGATGTTCTCGGGCAGCTGGTCGTTGATCTCGGCATAGGTCAGGAAGCCGCGCTCCTTGCCCATGTTGATCAGGTTCTTGATCTGCTGGCGGCGCTTTTCCAGCTCCGCTTCGGAGATCGAGTCGTCCGACAGCAGGCCGGTCAGGCCGCCGCCTTTCAGCTTGCGCTCGCGCGCCTTGGACGCGGCCTTCAGCTCCGCGCGCTCAACGGCGTTCAGGGCGGCGACTTCATCGTTCTCCGGCACGAACTCGCTCGGCTTGCGGCCGCGGCGGCCCGGCACCTTCACGCCCGGCAGCTGGTAGCCGGAGGTGTCGATCGACGCCAGCACGGCGGCGTCCGAGATCACGCTGGCGGCGGAGGGCTGGGTCGGCACGGCCTGGGCGTCTTCCGCTGCGGCCTTCTTGGCGCGAGTGCGCACGGTCTTCACCGGGGCTTCGGCGGCGGCCGGTGCGGCATCAATGGCGGCGGCGGGGGCCTCGGCGCCCGGCAGTTCCACCACTTTCTTGGCGCGCGTGCGCACCGCCGGCTTGGCCTCGGCCGGTTCCACGGCCGGCTCCGCTATCACGGCGGCCAGGCGCGAGCCCTTCTTCACCACGGTGACCCGGGATTCCGTTTCCGTCTCCAGCTGATACGAGGTGGCGGTCTTCGGCACAGCCAGCGCGGAGTCCTTGCGCGGCGCCTTCTTAGCGGTCAGGGTCAGGGTCTTAGCGGTGTTCTTCATCAAATTACTCTGGTCATGCGCCGCGCCTCCGCGGGCGGCGGAGCGGCGTCTCTGGTTGATTCGGGATCGCCCCCAGCTTAGGGCAGACGGCCGGATATCAAGTCACTGAGCCCGGCGGCAAGAACGAAAAAAAGCCCGGCGGGCGGTGGTCGGGCTTTGGACAATCCATAATTATGCCAGTTTGCAAGTTATTAGGACAATTCACAGATCGCATATCTCTTATTACCGAGGCTAATGCGATGGCCGATTTGACAAGCTGGCCTTGGGAGCCCGACCACTGGCCACGAGTTCCCTCTGCCGCGCTGCGGCACCTCAAACGATCGTGACAAAAGGGGCGGATCATACACGATTGCCGCGCGGCCGGGCACACCGCGACGCGAAGTGTTAAGCCAGCAACAAGCTGTGCGCAAAACCCCGGGCCCGCGTGCTATCCTTCGGCGTTCCAGATTTTTCAATGAGTTACATGAACAACAACAGTCTGGCCGACGCGCCGGCCGGCACCCCCGCCGCCGACGCTGCGGCGACCCCGTCCGCTTCTCCCCGCCAGCTGCTCAAGCAGCTCCAGGACCAGTTCCCGGCCTTCAAAAACTGCCTGCCGCTGGCCATAGGCATCGACAAGCAGATCCTGGCGCGCATGCCGGACGTGGACCGCAAGGTCATGCGGACCGCGCTGGGCATCCACACCGGCTCGATGCGCTACCTGCGCGCCATGGAAAAGGCGACGGTGCGCTTCGACCTGGACGGCAATGCGGGCGAGGAAGTGACCGAGACCCACCGCGCCCACGCCAAGGAGACGCTGCAGCAGCGCTTCAAGAAGGAAGCCGAGCGCAAGAAGGCCGAACGCGAGGCCGCCAAGGCCGAGGAAGCGGCGCGCCAGCGCCAGGAAAAGCTGGCGGCGCTGGCGTCCAAGTTCTCATCGCGCCATTGATGCAGACGCAGCCCGGCGAGGCCGACGCGCCCGAGGAGCTGCTGCCGCCGTACCCGGGGCTCGATTTGTCGCGGGTGCTGCTGGTGCGCACCGCGCCGGATGCGGCCGCCGCGCTGGCCGCCTTGATGGCGGCCGACGCCGTCGGCTTCGACACCGAATCCAAACCGACCTTCGTCAAGGGTGAAAAGTCGACCGGCCCGCACCTGGTGCAGCTGGCGACGGACACGCACGCCTACTTGTTCCAGTATGGCGCCGGTGCCGGGGCCGATGCGCCCTTCGTCGGCGTGATCAAGGCCGTGCTGGAATCCCCGTTGGTTCTGAAAGCCGGCTTTGGCCTGGCGGACGACATCAAGCGCTTGAAGGTGAAGTTCGGGATCGAAATGGCCAATGTGGTCGACCTGGCCAACGTCCTGCGCGAGCGCGGCCAGCGCAACCCGGTCGGCGCCCGTACCGCGGTGGCGAGATACTTCGGCCAAGCGCTGAAGAAGTCGAAGAAGATCACCACCACCAACTGGGCCGTCCCGCGCCTGTCCGAGCAGCAGATCCTGTACGCCGCCGACGACGCCCACGTCGCCCTGCGCATCTACCGCCACTGGCACGCCCTCCGTACCGCCCCGCTCGTCTAGAACTTCGCCCGCCCCCGCCTTGCGCCACCCCAACACCGGGGTCAGGCACCCGCTTCATAGACAAGGCCTGGCCCCACGACGATTTTCACCTTAAAAATCAGACGCTTGCGCGTTGATGTTCTACCATGAACAAAAAAGGCTGAGGCCTGACCCCGTACATGGACGCCCCCGGTTTGCCAAGGTCTCATTTGATGAT
>NZ_SPVF01000165.1 GCF_004614185.1 Zemynaea arenosa
GTCCAGCGGCGCCGTGACCACGCCGGCGCCGGCTGCGCGTGGAATCGACGGCGGCGCCGTCGAGCGCGCGCTGGGCAGCGCCATCACGCCGCGCACGCGCAGCATCGTGGCCAGCAATCCCGTACCGCTGCACGCCGCCATGCTGCTGGGCAGCCCGGACTTCATGCAGCGCTAAACCGAGGACGCACATCATGCAACGCAGGGACTTCCTACATTCGATGGCGCTGGCCGGCGCCGGTCTCGTGATCCCCGTTGGCCGCAGCGCCTGGGCCGCCACGGCACCCAGCCCCACGCAGAAAAAGCTGATCGTGGTGATGCTGCGCGGCGCCGTCGATGGCCTCAACGTGGTGGCACCATACGCCGACCCGAACTATCGCATCCTGCGCCCCACCATCGCCCTGGCGCGGCCGGGCCAGGAGGGCGGCGCACTGGACCTGGACGGACACTTCGGCCTGCACCCGGCGCTCGCGCCGCTCCTGCCCCTGTGGCAGCAGAAGAAGCTCGCCTTCGTGCACGCCAGCGGTTCGCCCGACCCCACGCGCTCGCACTTCGACGCACAGGACTACATGGAATCGGCCACCCCCGGCGTCAAGTCCACGCCGGACGGCTGGATGAACCGCCTGGCGGCGCTGCTCCCCGGTACGGCAGGCCCGAGCCGCGCGCTGTCGGTGGGCGCGGTCATGCCGCGCATACTCGCGGGCCGCGCCCCCGCCATCAACCTCCCTAACGGCGCCGCGGGCACGAAAGCCGATGTGCTGGACCGCCCGGCGGTGGCCGCGGCCTTCGATGCGCTCTACGCCAACCATGAGCGCTTCGGCCGCGCCTATGCCGATGGCCGCGCCGCCCACCGCGAAGTCATGGAAGCCGCCGAGTCGCGCGAGATGCAGGCCGCCGACAACGGCGCGCCGCTGCCCAATGGCTTCCCGGACGATGCCGCGCGCCTGGCCACGCTGATGCGCAATGACTCCAACATCCAGCTGGCCTTCATTGCCCTCGGCGGCTGGGACACGCACGCCAACCAGGGCGCCGCCACCGGCCAGCTGGCGAATCGGCTGCAGCCGCTGGGCCTTGGCCTCGCGACCCTGGCCCAGCGCCTCGGCCCGATGTTCGACGACACGACCATCCTCGTGATATCCGAGTTCGGCCGCACCGCGCGCCAGAACGGTAATGGCGGCACCGACCATGGGCACGGGAACGTCATGTGGCTGCTGGGCGGCCGGGTGGCAGGTGGCAAAGTGCATGGCGACTGGCCGGGCGTCGATGACAGCGCCCTCAACGAAGGCCGCGACTTGGCGGTGACGACCGATTTCCGCGCGGTACTGGCCCAGATCGCCGAGCGGCACCTGCGGCTACCGGATACTCAGCTGTCCAGGCTGCTTCCCGCACTGCCGCAAAAGCTTTCCGTACCCCAACTGTATGTTTGATGCCACAGAGGGCCGATACCGTAGTTGTACGGTATTGCAGTGCACAATAAATCGGCCTATATTGGAACCGTCTCCTCCAATTTTTCTCCGAGAATTGGATTCCGGCCCAGGCGAACGCGCTGGGCCTTTTTTTTGCCGCAATCGTTTGCTTCTTGGAAGTGCCCGGTGGGCGTTGGGGTTAGCTGACGGCTTGCGGCGTTTCGCCGGACAGCATCAGGCTGAACGTGCTGCCGACCCCGAACTCGCTGGCAAACGCGATCTGGCCTCCCAGCAGGTTGGCAAGGTTCTGGCACAGATAGAGTCCCAGGCCCGTACCCTCCGCATGGCGCGTGGAGGTCGAGTCCAGCTGTGAAAACGCCTTGAACAGCTTGGCCTGATCCTGGGCCCGGATGCCGGTCCCGCTGTCCGCCACATCAAGCACCGCACCGTCGCCCTCGCGCCGCAAGGTGACGCGCACACCGCCGCGCTCCGTGAACTTGATCGCGTTGTTCACCAGGTTGATGACGATCTGCGTGAACGCGCGCCGGTCCGTGTCCAGCGCCACCGCGTCCTCCGGCACTTCCACGGTCAGGGCGAGGCCTTTGTGCGCCGCCATCTGCCGCAGCGTATCGACTGTCTCCTGCACCAGCGCATTGAGGTTCACGCGCTCCGGCGCGATTTTGATCTTCCCGGCCTCGATCTTGGCGACATCGAGGATGTCGTTGATCAGCGAGAGCAGGTGCCGCGCACTGGTGCGGATGGTGTTGAGCTGCTTTTCCTGGTCGCCGGTGAGAGGGCCGGGAAGCTTCATCAGCAGCGCGCCGGTGAACCCGATGATGGCATTGAGCGGCGTGCGCAGCTCGTGCGACATGTTGGCGATGAAGGCCGACTTCATGCGGCTCGCCTCCGCCAGTTCCACGTTCTTGAGCGCGATCTCGCGGTTGGTCGATTCCAGCTCCGCCGCGTGGTGCGCCAGCCGCGTGTTCAGGTCGATCACCTGGCGCTCGCGCGCCTGCAGCTCGGCGTTGACCTGCACCGCCTGTTCGTAGGTCGAGACCAGCAGATCCAGGATCTGCTGGCGGTCGGCATTGATCACATACTGCTGGTCACCGAGATACAGCCCCACGCCCGCGCCATCGTCGGACGCACGGCGCAGCTGCAGGTTGCGCAGCACATGCGCAATGCGCAGCATGAGGTAATCCTCGGCGTAGGGCTTGCGGATGAAATTATCGGCCCCGCATTCGATGCCGCGGAAGATGTCCTGCGGGTCGGTGAGGGAGGTGACGAGGATGACCGGGATGGCCTTCAGCGCCGCATCCTGCTTGATCTCGCGGCATAGCTCATAGCCGTTCATCTCGGGCATGACGATGTCCGACAGGACCAGGTCCGGCATGCGCTCGCGGATCGCGTCCAGCGCCAGCGCGCCGTTGTGCGCAACCCGCACCTGGTAGCCCTGGCTGTGGATCAGCCGGCGCAGGCGTTCGGCCTGGGTCGGGCTGTCTTCAACGATCAGGATTTCGGTGGATTCGGTGCTTGGGCTGACTGCGTCCAATCTGGTCTCCGCTCGGCATGGGCGTGGCCGACTATACCGGATTGGCCACAGACTGCCCATCCCCTTGGAAACCGTGCGCCCGCCATGTCAGTACAAGGGTGTCCCGGTGCCCGTCCGGCCCGGTGGGCTGGATCGGCGTGGACTCATGGATCACCGCTGCGTCATCCATCAGCAGCAGGGTCCAAGGCTCCAGCATGGTGAAGCGCTTGCCGTTGGGGCCATCGGTCTCGAAGATGCGGGTTTCGCCGCCCTTGATGTGATGCCGCCCGATGAGCAGCACGGCCACGAAGTCGACGCCGTCGCGGTGCGCGCCTTCCGGCGTCGGGCGGCCGATGCCCTCGGCGGTATCGATGCGGAATTGGTGCGCTTCCACATGCCAGCGCGGCTCCGGACGCACGGCCGAGCAGACCGCGCCCAGGGCCGTCACGAGCCGCGTCCAAGCCGGGTTGGCGACGGTGCGCGGGTCCATCGGTTCGAACAGGCGGTGCATGCCGCCGTGCAGGGCGTTGTACTCGACGCTCTGCCAGTGCGGCCGGTGCGCCACCTGTTCCAGTTCGCGGTTCTGCTGGATGAAGCAGGAATGGCGGCGATGCCGGTAGCGGCCACCGTCCTTCAGGTAGTTGTCCGGCGCCAGCTGGTCCCAGCTCGGCACCAGGCTGTCGAGTTCTGCGAGCGTGCAGCCGGCCAGTTGCGCGACGTCGCGCGGCGCCAGCAGCACGTAGCCTTCGGTGCGCAGCAGTTCAGCGGCGCGCGCCGGATCGGAATAGGGGGCGGTCGATGCAGTCATGCCCGACAGCGTAGCACTTTTGACTATGAGTCGTCGGCCACGGCCTCAGAATTGGTAGACCAGTGTGGCCCGTGCGGTGCGCGCTTCGATGGGGTGGAAGTGCACGTCGTCGTGCGCCTCGGCCTCGCCGCGCAGGCGCGAGGCATAGTAGTAGTCGATGGCCGAATCGCGCCGGTTGGTCAGGTTGAAGCCTTCGATCTCGATGCGGGTGCGCTCGTTGATGCGGTAGCCGACGCGGCCATTCAGCGTCACGCTCCGGTGCGAGCGCACGCTGTTGTCTTCCGTGAGCGGGCGCGGGCCAAAGTAGCGCAGGCGCAGCGCCCCTGTCCACGGGCCGCGGTCCACCGTCAGCGCCAGCTGGGCCACGCCTTCCACTGCCCCCGGGATCCACGCCGGGGCGGCGACGCGCGAACGCGCCTTCGCATACGCCGCGTCGAAGTCGATCGAGAGCCAGCGCTGCGGCTTGTAGTAGGCCGAGAATTCCACGCCGTTGCGGCGGCTCGGCGGACCGGCTTCGGTGGTGCCTTCGTCGCCCACGTAGGTCAGCTCGGATTCAAAGTCGAGGCGGTACACCGACAGCGCCAGCTGCAGCTTGGGCACCACTTCGCTGCGCACGCCGATCTCGTACCCGTTGGAGCGTACCAGGCCATCGGCCCCCGCCAGCACGCCGCGCGCGTCGTTGCTGTGGAAGCCGGAACCGGCATTCAGGTACAGCTCCGTCTTTTGCCACGGCCCGAGCGCCACGCCGGCCGAAGGACTGAGCTGGCTGCTGCGCTTCGTGTCGCCGTTCACCTGGAAGCGGTAGCCGTCCGCGCGCAGTCCCGCCACGGTGCGAAACCACTCGTTCCAGTATGCGTGCTCCTCGGCGTAGACACCGGTGCTGCCTTCCACGATATGGTCCTCGCGCACTGCATCGAGCTTGATGCGCTCGCGCGTGTGGTACAGCCCATTGATGATGTTGTCGTTCTGCGCCTGCACGCCGACGGTGAGCAGGTGATTGCCGGCCTGGCTCCCGCTTGCGCTGTGATAGTGCCAGGTGCGGCTCGCGTTCAGGCCTGTTGTCACGCGCCGGTCCGGCTGCGCGAACTGGTCGCCGTCCACCGGGTCGTTGAGGTAGTAGCTGAAGTTGGAAAACAGATCCAGCTTGTTGCGGATGATGTAGACGCTGACCTTGTCCGCCGAGTCGTTCCCCGTGCGGCGCCACACGCCGGACAGGCTGGTACGCTGGGCCGCGCCCCCATCGCTGCCATCGATCGCATCGAAGCGGCCCAGCGTGCCGTCTTCCACCGCGCGCAGCGGAATCTGGTCGGTCGAGTTCCACCGTCCGCGATAAGCCATCGCGGTGATAGAGAGGCCATTGTTGGCGTAACCGAGCGAGTAGCGCAGCACGGCGTTGAGCTTGCGGTAGTCGTCCGGCCGGGTGAACGGGCCGTCGTTGTGGACCGCTTCCAGCGCGTACAGCAGGCTGCCGTCCGCAAAGTCCGGCGAGCCCGCCACCACCGCACGCGCGTAGCCGTTCTGGCCCACGGTGGCGCTGGCGACGCTGCGCGGCAGGCGGTTGGAATACACGATCGACGCGCTGCCGGCGGAAGCGAAGTCGCCCGCCTGCGCCGAGTACGGACCCTTGCCGTAATCGAGGCGCGCGGTGATTTCGGGGATCAGGAAGTTCAGGTCCGTCCAGCCCTGGCCGTGCGCGTGGCTGCGCTGGTTGACGGGCATGTCGTCGAGCGTGGTGCGCAGGTCGGTCCCGTGGTCCAGGTTGAAGCCGCGCAGGTAGAACTGGTTGGCCTTGCCCTCGCCACTGTGCTGGCTGGCGATGATGCCCGGCGCCGCCTCCAGCAGTTCGCCAGGGCGGTAGATCACGCGGGCGGCGAGTTCCCGCTGCGAGATGCTGCCGGCGCTGGCGCTGTCGGCGATCCCGAGCTGGCTGGCGCGCGCGCCTTCCACCAGCACGCGCTGGAGCACGAAGTCGTCGGCATGCGCACTTCCAAAGGCGAGCGCCAGCACGCCCGCCAGCCGCGTGGAACGCGTCACGGTGCGGCCTGTTCGGTCACGCGCGAAGTGAAGGTCAGCGTGCGCACGCCTTCCGGCGCGCGCACGTTGAGCGTATTGACCTCATCGGCCAGGAAGTCGCTGAGCACCGCGTCGTGGTAGCGCGCGATGCTGGCCAGCGGCGTCTTTTCGGCTTCGCGGAACACGGTAACGGTGTCGGTGTCGAGCTTCACGCCGACCCAGTTGAGAGTCACGCGCTTGCCGTCCGCGCCGAGCAGGTAGAACTGCTTTTCCACGTATTTGCGCAGGATGGCTTCGTCCTCGGGCTGGGACAGGTCGATCTGGCGCTGGTACAAGTTCGTCAACAGGGCCTCGATGTCGTGGGCCATGTAGGTGTGGACGATTTCCGTGCTGCCGGTGCTGGCGTTGTAGCTCACTTCCGTCAGTGCGGCGTGGAAGTTGTGCGCGGAGGCCGTCAGGCTGGCGGCGAGGAGGAGGGCGGCGGCGAGGAATTTCATGCCGCTATTGTAGCGAAAAAGCCCGGCATACAAGGCTGTATGCCGGGCTTTCAGCGGGAACGAAAAACGAAAAGCTTACTCGATGAACGAGTGCTTGACCGCGTCCAGCAGCGGATTATCGCGGCCGGTGGTGGTGCCGTGGTTGATCAGCCAGATGATCGCGCCACCGATGGCGGTCTGCGGGTTCTTCACCCACGCGCCCTTGGCCGCGATACTGGCCTGGTCTTCGTAGCTGACCATGCCGCAGTTGACCCCGTGGCCGCTCTTGCCGCCGCCCGAGTACGAGCGGTAGCCCATCTTGGCCACGTCATCCCAGTGGTAGGTGCCGCTGGTGAGGAACCCGAGGCGGTTCAGCTCCGTGTAGCTCCAGTCGGTGTCCGAGTTGAACACGTCGGTGACCGGCTGGTTCGGCGCGGTGACCGGCGACCGGTAGCAGAAACCGTAGAAGCCGATGCCCAGGCCCAGCTTCTTGCGCGGCACGCCCTTGTCGGCGTACATCTGGATGCTGGAGCTGATGTCCATCGGATGGCTGCTGGTCTGGCCTTCGAGCGGCGCGAAGGTGGTGCTGGTCCAGCCGTCCGCGTTGTAGCCCATCCCGTAGCTCATCAGGTTGTACTGGTCCACGATGGAGGCGATGGTCACACTGAAGTCGGACACGTGGTCCGTGTTGACGTTCAGCGCATAACCCGGGAAGGTGATGATGAAGTCCTTGCCCGCACCCTGCCAGCGCGCGCGCTGCTTGGCGCCGGCGCGCAGGTCGGCGATCAGCGCGGTGAGGCGGAAGTGCGCCAGCTCGGTATCCAGCACATCCTCCCAGTCCACGTCGATGCCGTCGTAGTCGTGCTGCTCCAGGTAGTTGAGCAGGTTGGTCACGAAAGTGGGGCGCACGCGCGGATCGGTGGAGCGCAGGAAGCCCGCGCCGTCGCCCATCCCGCCCAGCATGAGGATGGCCTTGACACCCGCTGCATGCGCGCGGCCGATCATGTAGTCTTCGGCGCTCTTGCCTTCCACGAGGCCCTGCTGGTGCGAGGTGCCTCCGCCCAGCACGACCTGGCCCGGCTGGCCGCCCAGCGTACCGGCGCCCGGCGCCACGCGGCCGAAGGCCAGGTGGGTCATGGCGCTGTAGTCGACCGTGCGCGGATCCTGGCTGGCGTCCCAGCTCCAGCCGGCGTAGTAGCCCATCACCCACGGCTTGGCGCTGGTGGAGGCCGGGATGGTCTCCAGCGGCGGCAGCACGTCCGGCGGCGGCGGGTACTCGGCATTGATCATGACCGTCAGGGTATCGCTCACGCCATGCGCGTCGGTCACCTTCAGGGTCACCTTGTACTTGCCTTCGGTGGCAAAGGTGTGCAGCAGCGAGGACCCGGAGGCGGTGCTGCCGTCCCCGAAGTCCCAGCTGTAGGATGCGACGGGGTTGTTCTCCGCGTCGGTCGACTGGTTGGCATCGAAGCGGAAGGTCAGCGAGGTCGTGCCTTCCAGCTTGGACGTCATGCGCGCGTTCGGCGGCGTGTTCGCGCCACCGAGGATGAACGCCTGCTTGACCGCGTTGAGCAGCGGGTTGTTCAGGCCATCCGGGCTGCCGTAGTTGATGGTCCACAGGATGGTGCCACCCAGGCTGTTGGCGCGCACCCACTTGCCCTTGGCCGCGATGCTGGCCGGGTCCTCGTAGGTCAGCATGCCGGAGGTCGCGGTGTTGTACTCCGCGTGGCCGGTGAAGCCGCCCTCGTAGGTGCGGTAGCCCATCTGCGCGACCGGATCCCAGGTGTAGGTGCCGGCCGAGAGGAAGCCGCCATTCACCAGGTTCGCGTACGACCACTCCGAGTCGTTGTTGCTGAGGTCAGACACGGTCTGGTCCGGGCCCGTCACCGGCGGCGCGTAGCTGTTGCCGAAGAAGCCGATGCCGATGCCGATCTTCGACTTCGGAATGCCTGCATCCGCATACGCCTGCACGGTGCTGGAGATGTCGCTCGGGTGCAGCCCGGATTGGCCGCCGATCGGCGCGAAGTGCCAGGTGGTCCAGCCGCCGAACGGGAAGTTGATGTTGTAGCTCATGATGTTGAACTGGTCCACCAGGCCGGCCACTTCCACTTTCCAGGCCGGGACGGTTTCGTAGTTCATGTTCATGATGTAGGTCGGGAAGCTGACCACCAGCTGGCGCGGCGCCGCGTAGCGCGCACGCTGGGCCGCCGCTGCCTTGAGCTCCTTCAGGAAGGCGATCAGCTGGCCGGTCTGCTGCGGCGTGTCGATGCTGTCTTCCCAGTCCACGTCCACGCCGTCGTAGTCATGCGCGACGAGGTAGTCCAGCAGGTTCTTGATGAAGACCGGACGCATGGAGTTGGTGGTCGACTGCACGAAGCCCGGGCCATCGAAGTTTCCGCCCAACATGAGGATCGCCTTCGAGCCTGCGTTGTGCGCGCGCTCGACCAGGTAGTCCTCGACGCTCTTGCCGGTCACGCCGGCGGGCAGCTGGCCGGGCGTGTGCGCGGTCCCTGCGCCGAGGCGGATTTCGCCCGGCTTGCCGCCCATGGTCGCGCCATCGCCACCCGGTGCCACGCGGCCGAACACCACGTGCGTCATCGAGGTCATGTCGATGTTCTGCGGCTGGTAGTCGGCCCAGAACCAGCCGGCGTAGTACCCGGTGACCCACGGCGTGCTGCCGGTGGTGGGGGCGCCGACGAGAACCGGCACCACGATGCTGCTGCTAGCGCCCTGGTTGTCGGTGACCACCAGCGTGGCGGTGTACTGGCCTGCCGCCGCATACGCATGGCTGGCGGTGGCGCCGCTGCCGCTGCTGCCGTCGCCGAACGACCAGGAGTAGGAGGCGATCGACCCATCCGGATCGCTCGAGGCGCGGCCGTCGAAGGCCACGTTGAGCGAGCCTGGCGTGACCACCGCGCTGCCCTTGGCCACCGGCGCCTGGTTGACGGCGGCGACGCTGACTGGCACGTTCATGGTGGCGCTCGCGCCCTGGTTGTCCTTCACCGTCAGCACGGCCGTGTAGTCGCCGGCCTTGGCGTAGGCGTGGGTGACGCGCGCGCCGCTGCCGGTCTTGCCGTCGCCGAAGTTCCAGCTGTACGAGGCGATCGAGCCATCCGGGTCGCTGGATGCGGAACCGTCGAAGGCCACCGACAGGCCGGTCACGGTGCCCGTGGCCTGTGCTACCGGATTCGCATTGACCTTGCCCACCACCGTCGCCGTGAAGCTCTTGGCGGTGGTGTTGCCGAAGTTGTCCTTGACCGTGAAGGTGATGGTGTAATCACCCGGCTTGGCATACATGTGCGAGACGTCCATGCCGCTGCCGGTCTTGCCGTCGCCGAAGTTCCAGGTCCAGGCTGTGATGTAGCCATCGGAGTCGGTGGAGTCGCCGCCGCCGAACACCAGGATCGGCTCACCGGGGAACTGCGACCAGGTGACCACTGGCGTGGGCGCTGCATCGACCTTCACCTGCACCGCGACGGTGGACTTGGCGCCCGCGTTGTCGGTGACCACCAGGCTGGCCGCGTAGGTGCCCGCGCGCGCGTACGCGTGGGTGGCGGAGACGCCGGTGGCGCGCTCCCCGTCGCCGAAGTCCCAGGCGTACGACGCGATGGTGCCGTCGGCATCGGTGGACTTGGCGGCGCTGAACGCCACGCTGAAGGAATTCTTGGTCTGCACCGCGCTCGCACGCGCGACGGGTGCCTTGTTGGCCGCGGATGCGGCACTGCTGGTCAGACTCAGGAGAACAAGGAGCGACGCGGACAGCGCGCCCCCGGTGGCACGCCATCGTGGCGGGCACCTCGGGTGTTCGTTTTTCATATGGCCTCAGTTTTTCGTTTGATATGCCAGCCGTTTGCCTGGCCTACCTGCGCTCATGCGCGGTCGAAGAACGAGCCTGGATACCTGGGACGCAGTGTTCCGGCTCTGTACTTATCCGGTAAGTTTGCCACTGGGAAATAAAGTTGCAACAGAATGCTACCGAGTAGCGGACAGCATGCAGGCGGGTATCGATTATTGATACCCGCCTGTGAGGGGGGAGATTTACTTGGCCGCAGGCACCGGGGCCGGCGGCTGCTTGTCTTTCGCCGCGTCTTTCGGCGCGTCCTTGGACTTCAGCGGGGTGCGGAAGTCCTTCATCATGTCGCCGCCGCCGCGCTCGGACTTGAACAGTTCGAGGCGCGACTGGGTCGCCTTGCGCGGCCAGGCGTTGTTGGACTGGTCGATATCCGCGGTTTCCCAATACGGATCCTGGACGAGGCTCGTCATCGGTTCGTCGGTCACCAGCAGCTTGGTGATCTTCTTCGGCGAGTAGCGCCACACTTCGGCCGGAACGCGCTCGATGTACTTTTTGCCGCTCGCGAGCTGGATCTCCAGGATCAGCGGCATCACCATGCCCCCATGGTTCGAGAAGTCGACCAGGTACAGGTGCTTGCCCTCGGCCAGCAGCTTCTTCTCCCAGTCTTCCAGTTTCTCGGTCTGCTCGGCGTAGGTGTTGCGGTCCTTGTTGGTGACGGTGTAGTCGTCATGCTCGTTATAGAAGTCCTTCAGCTCCGGCTTGCGGTCCACATAGCGCTTGCTGCCCTGGTCGCGCTGTTCGGTGATGGAGATGGGCTCCGCGTCGTGCTGCGCCTTCTTCCAGGCCTTCTCCTTCTCCGGATCCTTGGACGAGACGCCGTACTCGGTGATGCCGTCGATCGAAATGTCCACCGCGTCGGTGGTGTAGAACCAGCCGCGCCAGAACCAGTCGAGGTCCGTGCCCGACGCGTCCTCCATGGTGCGGAAGAAGTCCGCCGGGGTGGGACGCTTGAACTTCCAGCGCTGCGCGTAGGTCTTGAAGGCGTGGTCGAACAGGTCGCGGCCCAGGATGGTCTCGCGCAGGATGTTCAGGCCCGCCGCCGGCTTGGCGTAGGCGTTGTTCCCGCGCTGCAGGGTGGACTCCGCGTTGGTCATGATCGGCACCTGGTTGCGGCTGGCCATGTAGTTCGTGATGAAGCGCGCGTCGCCGCGGCCCATCGGGTAGTCGGCTTCCCACGCGCGTTCGGCCAGGGATTCGAGGAAGGTGTTGATGCCTTCGTCCATCCAGGTCCACTGGCGCTCGTCCGAATTGACGATCATCGGAAAGTAGTTGTGGCCGACCTCGTGGATGATCACGCCGATCAGGCCATACTTGGTGCGCTTGGAGTAGGTGATCTCGCCGGTCTTCTTGTCCTTGGTCGGACGCGGGCCGTTAAAGGAGATCATCGGGTATTCCATGCCACCCACCGGGCCGTTCACCGAAATCGCGACCGGGTAGGGGTAGTCGAAGGAATATTTGGAGTACTCGTTGATGGTGTGGATGATGGCGGCCGTGGAGTACTGCTCCCACAGCGGGTTGCCTTCCTTGGGGTAGTAGGACATCGCCA